>CAYRRA010000013.1:0-35189 GCA_964426355.1 uncultured Anaerolineaceae bacterium | reverse complement strand
CGCGGTTGAAAAAACCATGGCTGAAACAACCGCGATGGTTGTAGATCAACCAGCAATGCCCGTGACGAATGAGGTCGATCCTACCCCTGCTGTTATCACAAACTCAGTTGCAACAAACAATGAGAGTAAAGAGACCCCGGAGATGGGGACGGCTGTAAACCACACTGATACAGTTGTAAAGAAAGACATACCTCAGACCGAAGTGCAACATACAACCCTGGCAGAACAGGAAAACGGTATTCCACAGGGTAACCAGGTTGCCGCGCCGGTTGAGGTGGTAATGAAGACTACTGATACTGGGCAGACGGTTCAGCCTTTGCCGGAAAAAGTCGTCACTCAGGTTGTCCATACGGTTCGGGAGATGGTTGAAAACGGACAGAAGGTAATTAACTTAAGTTTACATCCAGACGACCTGGGGAAGGTAAACATTCGTATCAGTAATGGACCTGAAGGATTGAGGGTCATTGTTGCCGCAGACCGGTCTGCAACTGGCGAGTTGTTGGAAAAAAGTATTTCGCAATTGCAGGAAAAACTCAGCTCTGCAGGTGTTCAGATTGGCGAAATGTCTGTTGGGTATTATCAACAAGATGCACAAAATTCTCAACAGGAATGGAAACCCGAGAATGTTACGGCAGGGTTCCAGATCAACATGCCCGAAGAGAACCCGAAACCAAAAACCCAATGGGTATCCAGCCGCAAAATTTCTGAAACTGCTTTAGATTACATGGCATAGGAGGAACAAATGGCAGATGTAGGATATGTAACAAAAGTAATGTCTCTGGCTGAAGCTGCGAAATCAGACAAATCAAAAAACGAGACAAAAACAGATTTTTCTTCTGATGATTTCATGATGCTTCTGTTGACACAAATGAAGTACCAAAACCCTTTGGAGCCTATGGATGAAAGCCAGATGATGTCTCAGATGTCTCAAATGAACACCGTCAGTGAATTGGTGAAACTCAATTCAGCGATAGGTGACTTGAAATACACCAATCAAATCACTTCTGGCGCTAACCTGGTTGGAAAAACGATTTCCTACCTGGATGAAGCAGGAAAGTATGCGGAAATTGTTGTGAAAGAAACCGCACTGATTGACTCCAAAGTGTATCTGATTTCTGATGATATCTCAATTTCAATCAAGGATGTATTGAGCATCAAAGAAGGAACCCTCTAATGGACGAGTTGCTCAGGATTCAGGGTGTACAAAACCAGAATCTCAATGCAGCCAAACGCGTACAAACTGCACAGCAGAGTGATGTTGAATTTAAGCAGATGCTTGAGCAGGCAAGCGGGGTCAACTTTTCCAACCATGCTCAAAAACGACTCGAAGTTCGATCCATCGATATGGATCCAGAGAAGATGAGCAGGCTGGCAAATGCCGTAGATAAAGCGGAAGCACATGGTGGAAAAGAATCCTTGATCTTGATGGATGACCTGGCGTTCATCGTCAATGTACAAAAACGAATGGTGGTAACGACTATGGATGTCAGTCATAGCAAGAAAAGCGTTTTTACGCAGATCGATTCGGTTGTTATTGCGGATGATACCGCAGCCTAAAATGGTTTAAATTCTACAGGCTGGCCCTCTCCGAGGAAGCCTGAATAAACAGGAGTAAAAAAATGATACGTTCAATGTTTACAGCGATTAATGCCTTGTTTGCCCACCAACAGTATATGGATGTGGTGGCAGATAACCTGGCAAACGTTAATACCACTGGCTATAAATCCAGTTATATCAGTTTCACTGACCAATTTGCTCAAACTTTGCGGACGGGTTCAGCGCCTTCAGATAACACTGGTGGTGTAAACCCGATCCAGATTGGCTTAGGTTCGGTGATGGGCACGGTTTCGCAAGTTTTCACCCAGGGTGCACTTCAAAGCACTGGCAGGCAGCTTGACCTGGCGATTCAGGGAGACGGTTTTTATGTCTATGATGCTGGCGGTCCAAATGTGTACTCACGTGATGGAAATCTTGAAATGGACTCACAAGGGTACCTGGTCAACGCTTCTACCGGTTTTCGCATTCAAGGCTGGCAGGCTGATAGCGCAACTGGATTGATTGAAACCGGTGGCGCATTGACCTCCATCCGCATTCCCGTGGATTCTTCCGTTGCTCTTCAAACTAACAATGTAACGGTGGTCGGAAACCTGGATGCCCAGGCAAACCGTATTCCACCGAACAACCCTCCGCTTGCTGGTGAAGTCAATCTTGGTAACTACACCATTACATTCAGTGCCTATGATTCGTTGGGACAGGTACAGGAAATCTCCTTAATGTTTGTTCGTACACCTGAAGCAGAAGGCACACCGTTGGAATGGGAAGTACACTGGATTAATCCACCTGGTGCACCAGATCCTGCTATCCCACTTTATAACAAAGCTGCCTTTGATGCCGCTTACCCAATTTTGCAGGTTCAGACTGGCGAAAATCCCCCAGGGTTGTTGGATAACTTGACATTCAACGAATTCGGTCAGATAGCTTTCCTTTCTCAACGCGTTGTTTTGGAAAATGTGCCCGGGTCTGATGGAACTACACCACGTGATATTACGGTTGACCTGTCGGGAATGACAATGCTCTCTGCCAGCTATACGGCAGCCGCAAGCAGCCAGGATGGTCTTGCAGGCGGTGGCTTGAGCGGGTTTGTGATCTCCGATATCGATGGCGTGATTTATGGCGTCTATTCGAATGGTGCGCAACGAGCCATCGGGCAAATCGGTTTGGCTACTTTCAACAACCCATCCGGACTTTTACGGAATGGAAACAACACTTACACGGTGGGTTTGAATTCAGGTTTACCGAGAGTTGGTCCTGCCGGATCGGGTGATCGTGGAACGATTGCTTCTGGTTATGTCGAGGGATCCAATGTGGATATGTCCCGTGAATTTACCGGCATGATCCTTGCACAACGTGGTTTTCAGGCTTCATCGCGGATCATCAACACTTCTGACGAGATGCTTCAGGAACTGGTAAATTTGAAACGTTAATATATAATAAACTGAAAAACTGGAGTTAGTCCTTTGGCGGCTGAGATCACTGGGTCATCCACAATTCGATACGTCGATGCGATAAGCAGAAAACCGCTCGAATTAAGGGTTGATCAACGAGTAAACGCAGAAATCTTAAATGTCTCTGGTGACCAGGTTCAACTGGTCATCAGAGGCACTCGCGTTGTTGGGAAGCTGGATACACAAAGCCAGGCAAGTGCGTTAAACGGTCAGCAGCAGGCTCAATTCATTGTCAAAGGAATGGTTGACGGTGTACTACAGCTTCAACTGGTTCAACCTGGTGTACAGCAAGAGCAGGTTGGTATTACCTCGCAATGGTCCATCTTAGCGCAGAATTTACTCCAGCTAAATAGCCTTGAAATCAACCCTGCCAACATTACCATCGGCAGGGCATTACTCAGTATTGGATTGCCAATCACCAATGAGCTTGTGGGGATGATGGAACAGGCTCTAAATGGTCTTGGAAATTGGGGACAACCTGAAGCTGACCTGGCTGCTGTTTTGATGTCGAATGGGTTACCACTATCTACGGGGACTTTAAGCCTTGCGTTACAGCAGCTTCCTTCGTTGACAGAGGCTTATGCAAGCCTGGAGACCCGGTTGTCGCAATGGTTACAAAATAGCGGAGTGCGCGGAGATATCCGGCAAATTGCTGAAAAAGCGTTAAATGTACTACAAGGCGGAATAATTGATTGGAGTGCATCTTCCCCAGAGTTGGTGAAACAAATGAACCAGGCAGTTGCATTATGGGGAAAATCTCTCGAATCACAACTGGCGGATTTTATCAAAGGAAACAACCTTTTCTTAGAAAATATGGATGCTGCGAATGGTTTGTTAGCCATTGCAACACTGCGAGCGACTTTGCTTCAGAGAGGCGAAACAAGGCTGGTAGGGGAGATTGATAAATTCTTAGATACGATCCGCCAGATGCAATTCAGCAATGCCTCACAAACAAACGACCCTACCAATCCCCCCTGGCTGATCATGGAACTGCCGTTATCTGCAAACCAACGGAAAGCGACTGATATGCAGATGGCTAACCTGCGTATAGCCTATAGAACCGGTGAAAAAGGTAAATCGATCGATCCTGAGAATAACCGTCTAGTGCTTTCGCTCAATCTGGATGACACCAGTTCAATTGAAGTTGATTTATCGATGGTCGGAAAACGTGTTGGCGCATGGTTGACGGTGTCATCAGTTGAATGGAGAGACCTTGTAGAGGAGGAATTACCCAGTTTAAAGGATGGATTGGAAGAACTGGGATACAGTATGCAATTTGCACGTTGTGAAGTGAAACAAGCTGCATCCGTTTCGGAGGTTAGCTCTACGATTTCTAAGATTGACCTGGAGGCATGAAATGACAGATGAAATAAAAGACTCAGCCTCACCAGAAGAGAATACACCTCCAAAACGAGCGATTGCTTTGGAGTATGATCCTGAAAAAGATACAGCCCCAAAAGTGGTTGCGGTGGGGCGTGGAGCTATTGCTGAAAAAATCTTGGAAATTGCGAAGCAAAATAACTTGCCGGTCAGAGATGACCCCGTTTTGGCAGATGCACTGGCGCAAGTTGATTTGTATGAAGTGATCCCGCCTGAACTATACGCTGTGGTTGCGGAAGTATTTGCTTTTGTGTATCGCTTGAGGCAAAAAAAGGGTTATTAGGCAGATTCGAATTTATCAGGTACATGTAAACGTGAATTGAGGAAAAATATGCCCATAAAATTTGACATCGATCAGGATGAACTGCCCATATTTTTAGCGGAAACAGATGAGCAGCTTCAGGTTTTAGATGAGGGGTTAATCAAACTGGAGCAAGCGGGTGACGACAGCATGTTGGTTAACGAACTTTTTCGTGCTGCGCACACATTAAAGGGTTCTGCTGGTATGATCAGTCATAAGCGCATGGTAACGGTTACCCATGCGTTGGAAAATGCCCTGGATGGGCTGCGGAAAGGGACCTTCTCTGTATCAGCTTATTTCATTGATTTATGCCTGGAAACCGTGGATGGAATGAGGGCATTGCGCGATGAAGTGGTGAATAGAGAAGAATCAGATATCGATGTTGAAGATCTGGCAGAAAAATTCACCCACGCACTTCATGAAAAAACAGAGACCGGCGCTTTGGCTGGTGTAACGGTAGCCGCAAACACAAAAGAAGAACTTCTTCTGGAAGGCGCCTATCGATTGCACATCACGATTTCTTCTGGAAGCATTGCTTCGGCTGCACGCGCAATGCTGGTTATCTTGACCTTGAAAGAGCACGGTAGCATATTGCGATTGCAGCCTACACAGGAAGAAATCGATACGGCGATGCCGGTGCATTATCTACAGATTGACTTCAAAACCGATATGAGCCCTGATAAGCTTAAAAACCTGATTTTTGATATCGGCGAAATTGAGAATGTTGCCATTGAAACTGGCGATACCACTCATGGAATGGCTGACAAATGGGCTATCGTTAAAATCACCAAAGATTCAATTGCCTCCGCAGCACGTGCTTTACAGGTCGTGTTAGCTCTACAAGAAATCGTTCAAATCATCGATATGGAGCCGGGGATGGCTCAGATTGAAACGGCAAAACCGGTAGATAGGATGAAAATTCGTTTTACATCTGATAAGACTGACGAGCAAATTAAATATGTAATTGAAAATATCAGCGATATAGAAAATGTGGTGTTAACATCCTCTGAAGAAAATAGACCCGAGGAGCAAAAGGAAGTATCACAACCTGTTGTCGTCCAATCTGAGCAAATCGTAAAAGCTGAAACAAACCGGGCGGCTCCACAACCAACCCGTTCAACAGCCGATAAAACCATTCGAACAAGCGTAGAAAGAATGGACAATATGATGAATCTGGTCGGTGAGTTGATTACTGACCGTAATCGGTTGATGCAGCTCAAGTCATTCTTTGAGATTAATTTCCGCGGCGAGGAATATGTAGAAACCCTGGGTGAAACAGTAGCTCATCTAGGGCGAATCACAGACCAGTTGCAAAAAGAAGTCATGGATATTCGTATGTCGCCGATATCGAATGTCTTTCATAAATTCCCAAGGATGGTCAGAGACCTTTCCAAAAAATTCAACAAAAGCATAGACCTGGTAATTGCTGGAGAGGATACCGAATTAGATCGCACAGTGGTAGAAGAAATAACTGACCCCTTAATCCATCTCATCCGAAATTCAATCGATCATGCCATTGAAACACCTGATGAACGTAGAAAGGCAAATAAGAATGAAACAGGTAAGATTCTTCTTGATGCCAGGCACGAGGAGGGAAGAATCATCATCACCGTGGAAGATGATGGTAAAGGGATCGACACTGAGCGAGTGAAGAAGAAAGCCATAGCAAAAGGATTGATCACTGAAGCGGAAGCGATGAGCATGAGCCATGAAGACGCAGTTAACCTGATTTTC
Source organism: uncultured Anaerolineaceae bacterium (assembly GCA_964426355.1). Classification (GTDB taxonomy): domain Bacteria; phylum Chloroflexota; class Anaerolineae; order Anaerolineales; family Anaerolineaceae; genus JAJFTV01. The sequence goes on along the minus strand of CAYRRA010000013.1, from coordinate 28,769 downwards.
AACTCAGGGCTTTCCACTGCCAACACTGTAAGTGATATCTCTGGGAGAGGTGTCGGATTAGATATTGTTCGCAATAATATTCAGCGATTGAATGGCACGTTGGTAGTGGAAACCTGGCAAGGTAAAGGAACACGTTTTCAGATCACGCTGCCGTTGACCCTGGCAATCGTACCCACCTTGCTTGTTTTGGTCGGTGAAATGATATTTGCGGTACCGTTAATTACAGTTTCATCCACTTTACGTGTGTTGAAGAGCGAAATTAAGAAAATAAATCGCGTTCCGGTTATAAAATTAAGAGATAAGGTGCTTCCGTTGTTACGTCTTTCTGAAGTTTTCGCAATGCAGGCGAAGACAAAGGAAGCCCAATACGAGCATATTGTTGTTGTTGGCACTGGCAGCCATCAGATCGGCTTGGTGGTTGATCACCTCATTGGACAGGAAGAAGTAGTGGTTAAATCTTTGGGTCCTTTGGTTGGTGATGTTCATGGGATTGCCAGTGCCGCCATATTAGGCGATGGGAAAGTGATCCTCATCATCGATGTTCAGGATCTTTACAGAATATCAAGCACAAAGCTGAATTAGCGTTTGATATTTGGAGAAAAGTTTAATGGAAAATCAACTGCAAAAGAATAAGGATGACCTGGGCAGGATCATTCAGAAGGGTTTTGAGAATGCAGCGGGTGCTTTGGAGCGGATGATTGGGTTGAAAATATCCATTGTCAGCCCAACTGTAAAAGCTGTCCAACTTAGTGAAATACCCCATGTCGGGGGCGGACCGGAAATGGACGCAGTGGGGATCTATTTACACATGGAAGGCGAGTTGGAATCGCAGGTTTTATTGATTTTCCCGTATGAAAAAGCGCTTGAACTTGCTGATACGCTGATGGAACGAACACCAGGAGAATCTGAAGTTTTAGGTGCGTTAGAGCGATCTGCCCTGGCTGAGATTGGAAATTTAACTGGCTCATTCTTTGTTAATGCGATGGATGAAATTCTTGGGTTGGGTGCCAGACCCTCCCCACCTGCAGTCGTTGTAGACATGCTTGGCTCAATACTTGATGTTATTGTAGCTTCATTGGGCTCAACCTCTCATGAAGTTCTGATGTTTTCGACATGTTTCTACGTTGGTGAAAAAAATATGACAGCCGACTTCTGGATTATCCCAGAAGATCATACTCTGAGAAAAATGTTGAACGTAGTAAAGGGAACTGATGCATAATTCGATAGCGGTGGGTTTGGCTGAGATAAAAATTAGCCGGGATCCGCAAGATGTTTTAGTGGCTTTTGGCTTGGGATCATGTATTGGCGTAGGTGTTTATGATCCAGTGATACGTTTAGGAGGAATGTTGCATGCAGTGCTTCCTTCTTCTGCCAACAGCCGCGATGACAACCTGGCGAAATATGTCGATACCGGGATTGTTTCTTTACTTGACCAGTTAACAAAACAAGGATTGAACAAAACTCGGATGATTGTAAAAATGGCTGGGGGAGCCAATATGCTCAATGTTGGCTTGAAGACTCCCTCTTTTGATATTGGTACGCGCAATATCGAAATGGCTAAACTTACTTTTCATAATTTGGGTATTCGGCTTGTGAGTGAGGAAGTAGGCGGTCAGATAGGAAGAACTGTCCGTTTATATGTTGGAAATGGGAATATGACCATTCGCATGATGGGGGGCAAGGAGCGAGATTTTTAGAAATGAAACCATTATTTTTCTGGAGGAAGCATGGCAAAAATACTGATTGTTGATGATGCAGAATTCTTAAGAATGCGCATCTCAAAAATGTTGATTGGTGAGGGCCACCAGGTAATCGAAGCTGAAAACGGGCTTCAAGCGGTAGAGCGATATAAGGCTGAACAACCTGATGTCGTTCTTATGGATATTACCATGCCTGAAATGGATGGTTTGGCTGCTCTAAAAGAGATTAAACTGTCGGATGCAAAAGCTAAAGTCGTCATGCTGACAGCCTTAGGGCAGGAGTCGGTTGTTCTTGAGGCAATCAAATCTGGAGCACGCGATTTCATAGTCAAACCATTTGAACGAGAAAGAGTGCTTGGAGCTATTACCAAACTATTAGCTGCCTGATAAATGATGAATACGCCGCTTGCCGAGAAAAAAATTCGCGTCCTTGTGGTGGATGATTCCGCTTTTATGCGCTTCACCATTGCAAAGCATTTAAATGAATTCCCTGATATCCTGGTCATTGGATCTGCAGCGGATGGAAAAGAAGCTTTGGAACTGATACCGCGTTTAGAACCGGATGTGATCACACTGGATGTGGAAATGCCCAAACTGGATGGTTTATCCACACTCAGCGAAGTGATGAGGCGATTTCCCAGACCGGTTATCATGATCAGCAGCCTGACGTCTGAGGGGACACTGGAGACAGTCAGAGCGCTGACTCTTGGGGCAGTGGATTTCATTGCAAAACCTTCATTTAAAGCCAATGTAGCTTCGATCATGCTTGAAGTTGCTGAGAAGGTTAGAAAAGCATCCAGGGCAAAAGTTTGGTCTTCGCAGCGAATTATTATCTCTGAACCAGCGGTCATCGCAAAGCGTGAGCCTCGAAATATTCGCCCATTACAAAAAGACGATAAGATTGTGCTGATCGGTTCATCAACAGGCGGTCCACGCGCATTAAGTCAGGTGATGACTAACATACAGGATGGATTACCAGCAGCTTTTGTAATCGTTCAGCACATGCCAGCGGGTTTTACGCGTTCATTGGCTGAACGACTGAACACACTTTCTCCCCTTGAGGTGAAAGAAGCCGAACCGGGCGACACATTGGATGTTGGAAGGTGCCTGCTTGCACCGGGTGGGTTCCACATGCTTCTAGATTCGAATGACAGAATAATGTTGAATCAGAATCCGCCGGTTCACGGAGTGCGCCCCTCGGTGGATGTGACCCTGCTTTCCATTGTGCAAAAGTATAAGAGCAGGGTTGTCGGCGTGATTTTAACGGGAATGGGCAGCGACGGTACAACCGGTGCTTCTCTGGTGCATGCTTCAGGTGGCTGGGTGATTGCTGAAGCTGAAGAGAGTTGTGTTGTATGGGGAATGCCTAGAAGTGTTGTTGAAGCTGGTGCAGCAGATCAAGTGGAACCGTTGAATAATATCCATAAAGCAATTGCAGATTCTTTGAGGCGATAGGTATGGATCTCGAACAATACCAAAAAATCATGCATTCGATCAAGAATATTTTAAACATTGATTTGAAGCATTACAAAGATGAGCAAATGCGCAGGCGGCTTGATTCCTGGTTGGCGCGCGTAGGCGCTGCGAATTGGGAGGTTTATTTTGAACGAATTAAAAAGGATGATAGCGAATTACGAAAATTTCGAGACTATCTGACGATTAATGTAACGGAATTCTTCCGAGATCAAGAACGATGGAAGGATTTACAGAATTCGGTATTGAATGAATTACTTTCAGTAAAGAATGAGTTAAGAGTCTGGAGCGCGGGTTGTTCGAAAGGCGCAGAAATCTTTAGTCTATCGATTATTTTGCATGATTTGACCCCTGGCAAAAAACATTACCTGTTAGCTACGGATCTTGACAAAGGTGCATTGGAAACCGCAAAGAATGGAGGTCCATTCCTCGCAGAAGAAGTACGGAATATTTCACCTGTACAAAAAGGGATATTTTTTAAACCTGGAGGACCGCCATATTTTGTTTCTGAAAATTTAACAAAAAAAATTGTTTTTCGTGAGCAAAACCTCATACAGGATAAATATGAAGAAAATTTTGACCTGATCATTTGCCGGAATGTCGTCATTTATTTCACGGCAGAAACGAAAGAGGTTTTGTATAAGAGATTTCAACAAGCATTACGCCCTGGCGGTTACTTATTTGTCGGCGGCACTGAGATAATCCCAAAGCCCCTTGAGATTGGTTTTAAGAATTCAGGGTTTTCATTCTACAAAAAGATGTAATCATGTTAGGGAGGGTTAGATGGCAAATGTCAAGTTTTTAAATCCTTTCGTCGAAGCAGCTTCAGAAGTATTACAAGCTGAAGTGCAATCATCAGTGCGAAAAGGAACCTTGAGTCTGCATAAATCATCGTTTACAGGGAACGACGTCACTGTATTAATCAGTCTGGTAGGACAAATACAAGGGGTTGTATTGTACGATATGTCACTGTCAACCAGCCTGGCTTTGGTTTCAAGAATGACAGACCAAGAATTTTCTGAGTTTGATAACCTCGCTCAAAGTGGGGTTGCTGAACTGGGAAATGTGATCACTGGACGAGCAACGGTTAAGCTCTCGGAAGCAGGTTTTAATTCGATGATTTCTCCGCCAACCCTCATCGAAGGAAAAGGAATTCAAATTTCTACTCTTGATTTCTCAAGAATTACTGTTCCGTTGCTAACAGACTTTGGTGAGATCACAGTTCATCTTGCCTTGCGTGAAAACATAAATGGATGATTCACCGGTCGTTTATTTAGATGGTACGGAGCTTATGATGAATGTTAAATATTTAATACCGTTTATTGAGGCTGCCCATGAAGTTATTTTAGCTGAGGCGGAATGTCAGCTTCAACGTGGGCAACTTATGCTGGAAAAAGCCCCGTATCGAAGTGAGGAAGTTACCGTTATTCTAAGCCTTGTGGGAGATGTTAGAGGAACAGTTTTTTATGGGATGCCATTTGATACTGCTTTGAAGATTGTTTCTGTCATCATGGGAGAGGCGATGACCGAGTTCGATGCTTTGGTACAAAGCGGGATCGCTGAATTGGGAAATGTCATAACGGGTAGAGCCAGTGTAAAGCTGTCTCAAGCCGGTTTTGAAACTACCATATCCCCGCCGACACTGATGATTGGGAAAAATGCTTCTGTTTCCACCTTGGACATGCCGCGATTGGTAGTTCCTTTGAACGGTGAGGTAGGTAATATTATTATTCAATTGGCATTAATGGAGTCTTCACAAAAAGGCGCCAATTCCAGTCAATTGCCTGTTCCTCAAGCTCCAAAACCTTTTTAGTTGTTCGTAAGATTGGTTTTTGTATAGCGGTTCTGTTTGCCATCCTTGCCGATCAGCGTGAGCACACCGATTCGCGCTAGCGTGTAAGAGATTTTCCGAGCTAAACGAATTGGACATGTTGCTTCACGCGCGAGGTCGCTGGTGGTGAAGCTGGAGGCAAGTTGAGGTGGAAGTAAATCTAGATAATCTTCTTTTGACTGAAGATGGTATTGGTCAACTATTTTTATCAGATGCTGATCGGTAAGGCTCCAGCCTTTTCGCCGCCAGGAGCCTTTTCCATCGTTCATCAGGAAATCGTCTTGATGGATCAATAAAACTTGCAAAGACAAATTAGGATGAATCAGGAAGTCTGTCAAATAGATTAACTGGTTGAAAACATGAAAAATCGATTTTCTTTGGGGTGATTTTCTTCGGGAGAGCATGCCTCCTCCCTGATCTTGACGGGTTATCCATTTCTCCACAGGGATAGGGTGAACGATTTGAATTGGATAGTCGCACAGAAGAGTGGTTAGCTTGGGTTTGAGTTTATAGAAACTTGAAGTTTGTATTTCGATCAGAGCATCACCACGAACAATATCGATAATGTATTGCTTTACTTTTTCTTCTATCCTGTCATTTTCCTGGAGAAGGATTTTTTTGATCTCCGCATGTAGTGAATTTTCCGATAGGGTTCCGATCTTGTTCATCAATGTATAGAAAGCCTTTATTTTGGGGTTTTTTGCCCGTTCATAATTTATGTAATGATCTTTTTAAAATTCATGTAATTATGACACTTTTCGAGAAATGTATTCTCTCGCTATTTTACCAATCTTATCTGCCTCCTGGTCGGTCAAGGTTGGATATGTTGGTAAACCGATGATACTTTTTGCAATATTCAAAGAATTTGGAAAAAACTGATCGCTATACGTTTCAGGGCAGGAGTATCGATATGACCAGGTTACATCTACGCCATTATGCTGCATGTGTTTATACAGCCCCAATTTATTATTCACCAAAACAGGATATTGTATCCAGCTTGGAAGACTGTTTTCAGGTAAAGAAGGCAGTACAACGTTTTTTAACGCTTCTAAGTTAGACTGGTAGATTTCGACGATGGCATTTCTCCTGGAAAGGTTCCTATCAAACTGACCTAATTGCTCCATTACCAGCGCACACGCAAATGGCGACATTAATGAGAAGTGAGTGTGTTTTCCTTGATTTTCGACTGGAACAATTTCATACATTTCTTCACCTTTTAGCAATGAATGTACCCGTCGCGTGACTGGGTAGACACTTCGTTCTGTGAAAATTTTACGAATCCATGTCCGGATGAACATCAATGCACGGTCATTTGGAGAATGTGCATCGTTCAACACCCTTTGGATATTTGAAGCCAATTGATCATCGTTTGTCAATAGAGCCCCCCCTGTTTCCCCCGATAAGGGTTTAGTCCAATGGAAGCTAATAATACATGCGTCACTAAACTGCCCTGCCAGTTTTCCATTTAACCTGGCTCCAAATGCTGGAGCAACATCTTCTACCAGGAGCGCCTCCCGATTTGACCACTTCTGTAAAAACTCTTCCATTCCCCAAGGAATTCCAAAAAGGTGAACTGGCATGAGAACCGTTACTTGTGCCGTGATGGAGTTTATAAAGTCGTCGATTGAAACATTCAGGCTGCCTTTTATGGAATCAACAAACATCGGTGTATAACCAGCCTGGGCGATTGCTTGTGGAACAGCGATGCAGTTATATGCGGGTGTTAAAACGCCACCAGGATTGGCGAACGCCTTAAGCAACACGGTGATTGCAGTTTTTCCATTTTCCAACAGGAAAACATGTTTGACGTGATACATCTTTTTAAGAACTTCAGCTAACTCTGTAGATATTTCTTTTCTAAAACTACGTATGAGACTCTTATTGAGGTCTGTATAAGTATAAGTTGAATGAAAGCGAGATATCATTATTCCTTCCTTTGGAAAAACAACTACCCTCTTGAGACAATAAAACAGTCACGAACTATTAGTACTATTATGCACGAGTTTTTGTGTTTAGCAATAGTTGTTTTCATGAATACACATAAAAGTGGTAATCGTATTGATGATTTCCCAACTTTCGTGATAGGATTATCGTTGTTGAAAAAACCACAAATGATTCCAGGAGGTATTATGAAAGACTTAATTAAGAAGTTGGTTGAGGCGACAGGACCATCTGGTTTTGAGGAGAACGTGCGAGAACTGATCCGCTCAGAAGTGCAGGCGTATGTTGATGAAATACGCGTAGATAATTTGGGCAACCTGATCGCTCGCAAAGGGGAAAAAACTGAAAAGAGTAAACGCATCATGGTTGCCGGACACATGGATGAAATCGGTATCATGGTGACTCATGTCGATGAAAACGGTTTTGTCCGATTCACCAATGTTGGCGGCGTAAATCCATTCACTTGCATCGGGTCGCGGGTACGCTTTATGGATGGCACCGCGGGGGTAGTGATGGTTGAGTTTGCGAATTTTGGTAGTTTCTTCGGCATGGAACGCCCTTCACTTGATAAGATGTATATTGACGTAGGCGCTACAAGCCGTGATGACTGCCCTGTAAAAGTAGGTCAGGTAGCCGCATTTGACCGCCCCTTCGAAGACCTTGGAAAACGATTGGTTTCAAAAGCGATGGATGACCGTATCGCAACTGCCATCATGGTACAGGGTCTCAAAGAGATGAAATCGACTGTGAATGAAGTTTATTTCGTTTTTAGCACGCAAGAAGAAGTCGGGTTGCGCGGCGCGACTACATCGGCATACGCGATTGACCCAGAAATTGGTTTTGCAATCGATGTCACCCCAACATTGGATACCCCCAAAGGCGCGTTCAATGATGTCAAACTTGGAAAAGGACCTGCAATTAAGGCAAAAGATATGTCATTGGTTGTGGATCCCAGGGTGGTGAAGTGGATGGGTAATGCTGCAGAAAAAATCGGTATTCCCCATCAATATGAAGTGATCTCTGCCGGTGGTACAGATGGTGGGGCGATTAACCTCACACGGAGCGGTGTTCCAGCAGGCTGTATTTCTGTGCCAACAAGGTATGTCCACACACCATCGGAAATGGTAGATTACGAGGATGTCTTGAACTGCGTAAAACTACTGGTGGAATTGGTGAGCCAGCCGGTGGAACTAAACTAAGGGTGATGTCATGAAAGAAGAAATGAAAGAATTTCTTAAGGAGATGATCTCAGCCGCCGGGCTTTCTGGGCATGAGGGGGAAGTACGCAGTATCGTTGAGAAAAAATGGGTTGGGTTAGTTGACGAAGTGCAAATTAGCCGGCTTGGCAGCGTGGAAGGGTTGAAGAAGGGATCCGGTAACACACCACGAAAAAGCGTGTTGTTAGCAGGTCATATCGATGCAATTGGATTGATTGTGACCGGTATTGAAGGAGAATTTCTTCGTATAACCGATGTAGGTGGAGTGGACCCGCGTGTAATGCCAGGACAAGAAGTATTTGTGCATGGGCGCGAAGTGCTGAAAGGCGTGGTCATTCAACCACCTGATCGATTACTGGAAACGCATCGAGCGGGAACCCCATTTGGATTGGCTGAACTGTATGTGGATACGGGGTTGACTGCAGAAGCGGTTAAAGAGAAAATTCGACCGGGTGATTTGGTCTCGTTTGGTCAAAGACCTCTTGAACTGGGGGAAGGGGTGATGAGTGGACATACAATGGATGATCGTGCAGCAGTTACAGCGATCACGATATGCCTGGAAATCTTGCGGAAACGTGTTCACCAATGGGATGTCTGGGCGGTGGCGACGGTGCAAGAAGAGGTAGGGCTGAAAGGCGCCTTTACCTCTGGCTATGGGTTGAACCCGACGTTGGGAATAGCAATTGATGTTACCCATGCAAAAGGACCCGGAACCGGCGAAAAGAGTATTGCCGACATGGGGAAAGGCGTGGTATTGGGAATGGGTCCCAACGTTCACCCGTGGATGTATCGGAAAATGAAAGAACTGGCAGAAGAACTTGAAATCACTCACCAGGACGAGATGATGCCCACCCATTCTGGAACGGACGGTTACGCTCTTCAGGTAGTGAGAGGTGGTCGCCCAAGCATGGTTTTGAGCATTCCCTTACGATATATGCATACGCCAGTTGAGACGTTGAGCTTGAAAGATGTAGAACGTGTTGGACGTCTGTTGGCAGAATTTATCACCTGGCTGGGGGATGAAGAAGTCGCTGGGATTCGATGGGAGGATTGAAAGAGGTGAAGACAATGAAGATCGAAAGAGAGCAAATCGAGAACCTGAAAAAATTGTCGGATGCGAGCGGCGTGTCAGGGGCAGAGGGGAGTGTGCGCGAGCTTATCCTGGAACAGGTGAAAGAAATCGCCGATGAAGTAAGTGAAGATGCCCTTGGGAATGTGATTGCCCGAAAGAAAGCAAAAGTTGAAGGCGCAAAGAAGGTGATGTTTGCAGCTCACATGGATGAAATCGGTTTTATGATTACTGCCGATGATGGAGACGGTTTATATCAGTTTGAATGTGTAGGCGGGATCGATGTGCGCCAACTTCCCGGTAAAGCAGTATATGTTGGGAAGGAGCGAATCCCTGGTGTTATCGGTGCGCGGGCGATTCATTTAACTACATCAGAACAACGCAAGACAGCTATCCCATTAGAGACGCTGCGGATTGACGTGGGACCACAAACAAAAGTGAAGTTAGGTGACCGAGCCGTTTTTGCAACCGAATTTTGGGAGAACGGAGTAAGCTTGTTTGGTAAAGCGTTGGATGACCGGCTGGGAGTTGCCACGTTAATTGAATTGTTGAAAGTATCACCTGAGCACCTGGACTGTTATTATGTCTTCACATGCCAGGAAGAGATAGGCGGACGCGGTGCACAGGTCGCTGCTTACAACATCCACCCGGATATTGGCATTGCCATTGATTCCACTCCTGCGAATGATTATCCGGTAAGCGAAGGAGAAAACACCCTTTACAACACGCGCCTGGGACATGGACCCGCAATTTACACGATGGATCGGGCAACAATTTCCGATGCGCGTTTGATCCAGCATTTCATCACGACTGCTGAAAAATACCAGATTCCGTTTCAGTTGAGACAGGCAGGTAGTGGCGGAACAGATGCAGGTGTTATTCACCAGCAGCACGAAGGTATTCCAAGCATCTCAATTTCTGTGCCGAGTAGAAATGTCCATACGGCTGTTGGAATCGCGAGGATAATGGATTGGGAGAATCTTGTTGAGTTAGTCCATGCAGGTTTGAAGGATTGGGTTGGTTTTAAAGAATAAGGTAAGTTGTAAAATTCTAGCAAAAAACAATTGACCACTCTTTGGATCAATTGTTTTTATTTAATGGAGTATAATTAAAAACGGAACAACGTTCTGTCAGGTGGAACAAAATAATGGATGAACATGTCAGAGCAATCGTGAGAGCCATTGAAGTGTTGGAATATTTGCGCCAATGCGGGGGCACAGCCGGTGTTTCGGCAATCAGTAAGGGGACGGGATTGGCGAAGAGTACGGCTTTCCGCATCCTGGAAACCCTTTGCGCAAAAGGATATTTGCGGAAAGAGGTATCTTCAGAGCAATATACCTTTGGATACAAATTAATCGAACTATCATTTTCCGCTGCAGGACAGTGGGAATTAATTAACATTGCTCGTCCATATCTGGAACAAATTAAAGAAGAACTCAAGGAAACCGCAGCATTGGCAGTGAAAATCGGAAACCAGTATATGTTTGTCGCTCAAGCCATGTGTTCACATGAGTACCGGGTGAACCCGGTTTTAGGAGAGAAGTATTACCTTCACTGGGCGGGAACCGGGAAGGTGATCCTGGCATTTTCTGGGTTGGATGATCAGCAAAGTATCATCGAAATTTTGAAGTCGACAAAAATTACAGAGAGAACGATTGATGATCCCGAAGCTTTGCAAAAAGAACTTTATTCAATCCGTGAAAAGGGATTTGCGTATAGCTTTTCGGAACGTATCGAGGGTGGGGCATCCATCTCTGCGCCTTTGCGGGATTCGCACGGAGTGACCAGGGCAGCAATCAGTCTGATTGGTCCTGAAATCAGGTTGAGAAAACTGGATATCGATGAAACAGGAAAAAAACTGGTTGTAATTGCACGGCACTTGGAACAAATTTACCAATCATCTGGCATTGGTATAGAATTCTGTCTTTAGGGGATATCGAAAGGAGAAATGCGTGGCGAAGATTCATGAATTTCAAGGAAAAGAGATCCTTCAAAAATTTGGTATCCCCATCCCCATCGGTCAAGTGGTAAAAGATGTTAAGGATTGTCAGTCACTCAAAGAAGAACTTACCGGGGAGGTCGTTGTCAAAGCGCAAGCCTGGGTGACAGGGCGTGCTGGATTAGGGCTGATTCGTTTTGCTTCAAGCCCAAGCGCAGTCCAAGAAATTGCTGGTGAATTGATTGGGAAGCAAATTAATCAATTTTCAATCGAGCAGGTCCTGGTTGAGCAAAAGCTGGAAATTGAAAGCGAGTTTTATGCTGGCGTCATCATTGATGCGTCAGCACAGATGCCGGTGATGATTTTTTCTTCCAGAGGTGGTTCAGGCGTGGAAGAAATCAGTAAGCAATTCCCCGAATCGGTATCAAAGATATGGATTGACCCAACCATGGGTCTAAAAGAATACCAGGTGCGTGATTTGATTCGGCATACAGGCATAACTGGTAAGCTGCAATCTGACCTGGCTGGATTGTTGGTGAAATTGTACCTTGCTGCAAAAACATACCATGCGCGTGCATTGGAAATCAACCCCATTGTGCTGACTACAGATGGCAAGCTTTTGGCAGCAGACTGCCGCTTTACGATTGATGACAATGCGGTATATCGTTTTCCTGAGTTGAACATTGAACTTGCTCGTGAGTTTGACCGTCCCCCCACTTACCTCGAAAAAGTAGCCTGGGAAGTTGAAAAATCTGATTATCGCGGAACCTTCTTTTTTATTCAAATGGAACAGGGTTTTGCGAAGGGTGATGGAGTGATTGGGTTCCATGGCGCTGGTGGGGGCGGATCAATGATGAGTATGGATGCATTGATCCAAAAGGGTTTCAGATTGGCAAACTTTGTCGATACTTCCGGTAACCCGCCAGCATCAAAAGTCTATCGTGCTGCTCGAATAATCCTGGCGCAGAAAGGGATTGATGGGTATTTCGCATCTGGGTCAGGGGTGGCTTCACAAGAACAGTATCATAGCGCACGGGGATTGGTAAAAGCTTTTTTGGAGCAGCGACTGTCCGTTCCGGCAGTAATCAGACTGGGTGGAAATGCGGAAGAACAAGCCATTCGCATCATTGAAAACGCCAGATCATTTCTTCCAGTGAAACTCGAAGCTTATGGAAAAGATGATTCTCCAGACTTTTGTGCTGAACGTTTGTGTGTTCTTGTGAATGATCAGGAGAGGGGTGCCGAAAAGGTTTGTATAGACTCAACCTTTGGTAGCTCTGAAAAAAATGCATCCCATTCTTTTCACACAGTCACAGGTGGAACAGTATCTTTTGATTATGATCTTTGCCGAAAATGCAGTTCAAAAGTGTGTATCGAAGCCTGCGCAGGCAAGGTACTTTCACTGAGCGAAGATGTCCCGGTGTTGAATATCAGTCCTGAAGATGCAGAACGCGGAAAATGTACCGAATGCCTGGCTTGTGAAGTTGAATGTTTCTTCTCCGGTAACGGTGGGGGTTTCATTCACCTACCGATTAAAGGTTTGGAGGTTATATAAATGTCCATATTAATCGATAAAACCACAAGAGTAGTGGTACAGGGGATCACTGGGCGAGAGGGGAAAGCGCGCACCCGATTGATGCGAGAGTATGGTACGGATGTCATCGGTGGAGTCACCCCTGGAAGAGGAGGGGAAGACGTGGATGGGATTAAGGTGTATGACACTGTGAAAGAGGCATGGGAAAAAGCCGGCAAAATCGATGCCAGTGCCATATTTGTGCCTGCACCATTAGTCAAAGAGGCTGCCCTGGAAGCCTTTGAAGCAGGTGTAAAGCTTGTCCTGATTGTTCCAGACCGGGTACCCGTTTGGGATGTGATGGAAATTGCGGCTATTGCAAAACGTTATAATGCTCGATTTATTGGTCCTAACACATTGGGAGTCCTTTCCCCTGGGAAAGCCGTTTTGGGGATGATCGGTGGGCGGGCGTCTGCTGCCCGTTCGTGGTTTTTTCCAGGACCGGTGGGGATCATGTCTCGTTCCGGTGGAATCACTTCAAGTATGGCGTATTATCTTGGAAAAGCTGGCATAGGCTGCTCAAGCATGATCCATGTGGGAGGAGATGTGATCGTTGGAATGACTTTCCGGAGAGTTGCACGATTGTTTGAAGCGGATGACGAAACGAAAGCGATTATCCTGTTTGGCGAAATTGGCGGAAGCCAGGAAGAAGAATTGGCAGATTTGATACTGAAAGGGGAAATAACCAAACCTGTGATTGCTTTCATCGGAGGAAAAGCTGCAAAAAGCGGAACGCGCTTCAGTCATGCAGGCGCCATAATTGAAGGAGGGCGTGGAACACATGCCGGCAAAACTGCTTGTTTACGGGATGCCGGAGCGACCGTTGTGGAGGCATTTGGGGAAATCCCCGTTGTAACAAAAAAGGTGCTGGAAGATCACCATATCTTATCGGGAGAAAGTGTATGAAAAACGAGACCTGGCAAACAAAAATTTCAAAAATCGCTCCAAATGAAATCCGGTTAAGAGGTTATCGGATTGAGGAATTGATGGAAAAGCTCTCTTTTTCAGAGACAATTTACCTCTTATTCATGGGTGAATTACCCAAACCAGATGTGAAACGACTGCTGGATGCCATTTTTATATCCTCTATTGACCACGGCGTTACACCGCCTTCTGCTTTTGCTGCCAGAAATGCTGTTTCAACCGGTGCTCCGTTGAATGCCGCTGTTGCTACTGGCGTTTTGAGTATCAATGAGTATCACGGTGGGGCAATTGGTAACTGCGTAAAAGTATTGGCTCAGTTGGTTCAATCGGTAACATCTGAGGTCACTATTGCGCAAGCGGCGCAAAACCTTGTCAATGAATATCTAGAGAAACGGAAGCGTCTGCCCGGTTTTGGTCATCGGGTTCACACCAATGATCCCCGTACTCAAAAATTACTTCAGCTTGCAGAACAAACGGGTATTGCAAGTGATGGCGTTCAGGCAATCAAAGCAATTGAAAGCGAACTGACCTCTCTGGGTAAAAAATTGCCAATCAATGTGGATGGAGCCATTGCAGCAGTGATTTTTGATCTAAAGATACCGGTTGAACTGGCGAATGCATTTTTTGTCATTGCCCGCGTGCCGGGCATGTTTGCACAGGCGTATGAGGAAAAATGCTCACAATCCCCCATGCGGACAATTAATCCTGCATTGCATGTCTATACAGGAAGTGAAGACCGCAATTTAGGAGAGAGGTGAACCGATGACTGCTATTGCGGATTTAATCCCAGAACTAATGGAAATTCATGATCAGTCCCTGCGGGAAAAAGTGATTAACGTATGGGAAAACGCGCTCTCGCGCGGTGGATGGGGTTTGGAAGATTTAAAGGAAATGCCTTATACCTTGCTGGTCGATAATGTGGATATCACCTTTCCAGAACATGTCCGTGTGGTGTGTCGGCTTTGTATTGCGATGGAGGAAATTCTCAAGGAAATGTATTCCAAACGCTATGCCATCGACCATGATACCCTCATTGCAGGGGCACTTCTGGCGGATGTTGGCAAATTGTTGGAATTTAGAAAACAAGACGGCAAATATGTGTGGTCGGATACATATCAATATTTACGACACCCCTTTACCGGCGTTGCTCTATCACACGAATTTGGCATACCAGAAGCGGTTTTGCATGTGATTGCGACGCATTCCTGGGAAGGCGATAAATTTAAACGCAGACCAGAATCGATTATCTTTCATCACGCGGATTTTACCGATTTTGAGTTAACTAAATCGGTTCAATAAGGAGCTGAGATGGGGCAGACATTTGTAGAAAAAGTGCTGGCACGCAAAGCCGACGTGGAAAAAACTTGTCCTGGACAGATTGTTGAGGTGAGACCGGATGTTGCGCTGTCGCATGACAACTCCGCGGCAATTATTGACCTTTTTCACCAGATGGGAGGAGACCGAGTTTTTAACCCTGAAATTCATGCCATCATACTGGATCATGCAACTCCCGCACCCACAACAAAACATGCCCAGAACCATAAGCAAACCAGAGAGTTTGTTGCCGATCAGGGAATATCTCATTTTTATGATATTGGGCGAGGCATTTGCCACCAGGTATTGGTTGAAGAAGGATTGGCGTTGCCAGGCGAGGTGGTTCTCGGGTCTGATTCCCACACCCCTCACGCGGGGGTGATGGGTGCATTTGCAGCCGGGATTGGGCGGAGCGAAATGGCATCCATTTGGGCGATTGGTTGCCTTTGGCTGCGTGTGCCGGAGAGCATGAAAATAGTTGTGAATGGTAAGCTACCGGAATGGGTTTCTTCAAAGGATTTGGCACTCTACATCATCGGCAAATTAGGCGCTGACCGTGGATTGTATCGCTCTGTGGAGTGGCATGGTGACACCATTCGGGCGATGAGTGTGAGTCAGCGTTCTGTTTTAACCAATATGATGGGTGAAATGGGTGCAAAGAACAGCTTCATCCCTCCTGACGCGGTTACGTTTGAGTATTTAAAGAATCGTGCAAAAAGAGCCTTCGAGCCGATATTTCCCGATGAAGATGCTGTTTATGTGGAAGAATTTTCATTTGATGCGGAATTACTGGAGCCAATGGTAGCATGTCCGCATACCGTAGATCATGTGCAGCCGGTTCGAAATTTGAAAGGGATTCATGTTGACCAGGCGTTTCTTGGCACCTGTACCAACGCACGCCTGGATGACCTGGCTGCTGCAGCGAGTGTGTTGAAGGGAAAAAAAATTAAGAGAGGAACCCGGATGGTGGTTATACCTGCATCATCTGAAATTTACAAAGATGCGTTACAAGCAGGCTATCTCTCCATTTTTGTTGAATCGGGTGCTGTGATAGAAAGCCCAGGGTGTGGTGCGTGTATGGGCAATCACATGGGCGTTCCAGCTGTGGGAGAAGTGACGATCAGTTCAGCGAACCGAAATTTTCGCGGACGAATGGGGACGAAGGAGAGCGAAATTTACCTCGCCAGCCCGGTTGTAGTGGCTGCTTCTGCGGTGGCAGGTGAGATGATCCATCCGGCGGATTTGTAACATGGAGGAGGAAGTAATCATGTCGATTATTGAAGGTAGAGTGTGGAAATACGGTGATGACGTCAATACGGATGTGATTTTCCCAGGAAAATACACCTATACGGTTAGTGACCCGAAATTGATGCCACAATACGCATTGGAAGATCTGGATCCCCGTTTTGCCAGTCAGATGAAGCCGAATGATATCATCGTTGCAGGAAAAAATTGGGGGTGTGGATCATCACGCGAACAAGCGGTAGTCTGTCTAAAAGAAGCTGGCTTGGGTGCGATTGTCGCTTGCTCGTTTGCTCGTATTTATTATCGCAACTGCATCAATAATGCACTGCCTGCATTGACCTGCCCTGAAGCCGTTGCTGCCATCGAGTCTGGCGAGATTGTCAGGATTGATTTGGGAAACGGTGTGATCAAGAGCAAAGCAGGTGAGTTTACATTTCCTGGTTTACCAGCAGCGGTAATGGAAATTTTTACCGCTGGTGGTCTGATTCCTTATACCCAAATGCGGTTAAAACAAAATCAAAAGAATAGAGAGGAATAACCTGATGGCTAAGTACAGAATAGCGTGGATGCCTGGGGATGGTGTCGGCAATGATGTGATGGAAGCCACCCAGATTGTTTTGGAGAGAATAAAACTGGATGCAGAGATGGTTCCTGCTGACATCGGTTGGGAGATTTGGCGCCGAGAAGGGGATGCCCTTCCACAACGGACATTAGACATTCTAAAGAACTGTCACTGCGGCTTGTTTGGTGCCATCACCTCAAAACCAAAGGATGAAGCGAATCTGGAGCTTGCTCCCGAATTCCAGGGCAAAGGTCTGGTGTATAGCAGCCCAATCGTTCGTCTACGCCAAATTTTTGATCTTTACACCAACCTGCGACCCTGTAAAGCTTATCTCGGGAATACATTGAATTATCGCGACGGAATTGACCTTGTTGTTTTTCGGGAAAACACAGAGGGTTTGTACAGCGGGATTGAGTTTCGCCCACTGCCTGATGAAGTACGCACGGTTTTGTCGGCGAGCAATAAAAACATGAAACGATTCGACAATGTTGCAGCAGAAGATATCGCCTTGACTTTACGTGTGATTACTCGAAAAGGCGCTGAACGGATTATCCGAAAGGCTTTTGAGTATGCGAGAGAGTATCACTACCCAACGGTTACCCTGGTTGAAAAGCCGAATGTTTTGCGCGAAACCAGCGGGTTGATGATAGACGCTGCAAGAAAGGTTGCCGCAGAATTTCCCGACATTGAACTTTGGGAAACCAATATCGATGCCCAAATGATGTGGCTGTTGAAAAATCCGCAGGATTACGGTGTGATGGTGACCTCGAACCTGTTTGGCGATGTGCTTTCAGACCTCGCTGCCCAATTGGTGGGCGGTTTAGGATTTGCCTCAAGTGGGAACATTGGCGACCATTTTGCCGTTTTTGAACCTACTCATGGCTCTGCTCCCAAATATGCAGGTCAATACAAAGTCAACCCAATGGCGATGTTCCTGGCAACGAAATTGATGCTGGATTGGCTTGGTGAAAAAGAAAGTGCACTGGTATTGGAAAAGGCGGTACAGGAAGTTATCGCAGAGGGGAAAGTGCGCACTTACGATATGGGCGGGACTGCTTCGACTTTAGAAATGGGTAAGGCTGTTGCAGCCAGAATATAAGCCCCGGTTTTGGAGGAGCAAGTGGTAAAAACGATTAGCGGCAAAATGGCTGAGTTCGCTTCCAGCCTGAAATGGGATGAAATCCCAGAGAATGCAATCAATGAAACCAAGCGTTTTCTTCTGGACAGCATGGGTTGTGCGCTGGCAGCGGTTAAATTCGAGGATATGCTTGCCATGCAACGCTATATTGAATTTCTAGGAGGTACTGAACAGGCGACATTAATTGGCAGCGGAGTTAAAACCAATGCTGCCAATGCCGGGTTGATGAACGGTTTGCTGATCCGTGCACTGGATTATAACGATATCTATTGGGAACAAGACCCCAGTCATCCATCAGATATGATCGGTGCGGCATTGGCATGTGCTGAATTGAACCAGAAAAGTGGTAAAGAGGCGTTGATTGCCATTCTAATTGGCTATGAGCTTGAAATGCGTTGGTGTCACGCGGCATCTCCAGGAATTCGTGAAGTGGGCTGGCATCATGCTTCTCTGACGCAGTTTGTCAGCCCATTGGTAGCTGGTAGATTGTGCAACCTGAATGAAGATCAAATGGTTTCGGCAATTGGCATCAGCGGCAGCAGTCATTTCACACTGGGGGGGGTGGTAGCAGGTCACTTGACCAATATGAAAAACATGGCGGATCCTTTGGCTGCACAATCAGGCATTCATGCTGCTTTGATGGCTGTGCAAGGTTTGCAAGGACCAGCCCAGGTGATTGAAGGGAAAGAAGGGCTGATTGAGGTTTTGAATAATGTGAAGTGGGATACAGACATCTTAACCCGCACTCTTGGTACTGACTTTTGGGTTACACGATGTGGATACAAAGCTTATCCCACCGAGGCTTTAACGCATCAGCCGATTTCAGCTGCTATCCAGGTGTGCAGCGATCATCAGATTTCTGCCGAGAATATTGAAACTGTAGTGGTTGAAACGACGACACGTGGCGCCGATATTCTTTCTGACCCAAGCAAATATCACCCAGACACAAAAGAAACCGCGGATCACAGTCTCCCATACGTGATTGCCGCTGCGATTGCGGATGGGAGTGTATTTCCCGGCACTTTTTTGGAGGAGAAACTGTTTGATCCCCGTATTCGTATGTTACTCCCCAAAATTAAGGTTATTGCAGACCCAGAAATTGATAGGATGTTTCCCCTTGTGAAAAGAGCCAGGGTGCATATCACCGATAAAAAGGGAAAAACCTTCAGCGCACAGGTTGACCATGCCAGGGGTTCACCGCAAAATCCGATGTCGGATGACGAACTGATTGGAAAATTCCGCGCAAATTCCGGGTCACTCATTTCGCGGCAGCGGCAAGATGAGATTATTGAAGCTACCATGCGCTTTGAGGAAATTGATCAAATCAGCGATTATATGCTATTGTTCGTTGTTTAAGATCGTGTTTTCGCATAGGGATTGGATTTTTTCAAAATGCGTTCAAAACAACCGCCTCAACGGTTTTGCTGAGGCGGTTGTTTTTGTTACCAATTACTTCTTCTGGTCAATAATTCCCCCAAACGTATTAATTCTAAAACATCCTCTTCTTTCTTCAAGCGGGTGCCCTTCAAATAGATTGACAACCCGTCCGCACTCTGTTTTATCAATAAATTTGGACCTTTCCATGAGAGAAGAGCCGTTTCGAGCCCAGAGCCGAGAAATTTTTCAGCAATCGCTTCATCTTGCGCAAGGAGGATAAATCGTTGCTGAAAAGAGGTGCTGCCAGTTTTGATCTCACTCAATCCGCTAATCTGATCACCAGCAAGCCATTGCAAAGCCTTTTGTGCAAATGGTTGAGAAAGCACATCCAGCTGAGCTTGCTGGGGTCTTGTGCCGATAATGATAGTACTCCCGGGTTGAGCTGTTCTCCATGTCGTTTGCATGGATATTTCAGACGAACCTGGTCCTGCCTCTCGTCCGCTGGATTGAGAAATCGATGCTAATACCCATTGGTCTGATTTGATGCGAAATCCGCCCATCAATGGTTCATGAACAGATTCAAATTGCCAACCATGTGATTTCGCCCAATCGTGTAAATGCTGTTCTTCTTTTGCTTTTTTGCTTCTCAGGATGAGGAAAATTCCTAATCCGAGTACTGCGGCAATGAAAATGACGATTAAGTTGAGTGTAATATCATCCATATCAGCCTCAAATAAAAAAAATCAAGTTACCGTAAGCAGGTACACGATGACACCTACAGAAATCAGGCAAATTGGGATAAGAATGACAATCGCCACGATGGTATACAGAAGAAACCGATCCATTTTTTTGCGTTTTTCCCGCGTATTGACCTGTAATGGTTCTGTAACAATCTGCGGTTCAGGCTGGTTATCGATTTGATCAGCAAGCGAGAATAAATTCTTCAAGTATATTTCCCCCTGGCTGATATCAACTGTATTGACAAAAATATTCTGTGACCGGTTAAGGAACAGCAACACTTCACCTGGCTGTACTTCAAGATGACGGAAAATAGCCCAATCTGCTCCTGTTTTCATCAATGCATGGATAGATTCGGGTACTTGAGGACTGGAAAGCCACTGCCTGCACCAATTCTCATCAACACTAAATATTGAAAAAGGTTCAAGCAATGGGTTCTCAACGGAAAACGGGTTTTTGTTAAATAACTGCGCAGAGATTGTTGGAAGCGAACCCTTCCCCATGATTTGCATGCGTGTATTGATATTTGTTTTGACCCGAAACTCAACTGTTGGACCCCGGTAAATGTAAATATTCACTTCCCTACCAGCAAGTGTTCCATGGTATTGATGACCAATCAACATATATGTACTACCAGTAAGCCCTAATGGTTTAAAAATTGCATCGAACCGTTGAGCGCGCTGCCTTGCCATGAAGAAGAGGATCAACAATGGTAGTGTAATCATCCCACAAATAATGAGGATGAACGCAATTACGATGAGTAGCAGGCTGTTGTTACCACCGCCGGTCACTGAACCTGTTTCCAGCGCAGGAAAAAGAACAGTGAACAACAAAACTAAACAACATCCGATGATGGGAACCCCAATCAAAAGAGTTATACAGCCGATCATCAGCCGGCGTCCAACATTGGCACCCACATAATTACCCATCTTTTGCATTTTTTTTCCTGTGTCTCCTTTCTTTATTGGCGTACCTTTGGAGCGGCTGAAATTTCAACCGCTCCAACTTATTTTACGATTATGGCACGATATGTAATATACCGCCACCGTCAAAGTTCGATCCACCTCCGCCAACCCATACTCCGCCGTATTGGTCAACAATCAGTGCGGAAATGTAGTTTGTAAATAACCCTTCCTTGGTTGTCATCAGCTCCCATGTGGATTCATCCGATGAGTGGAGCAAACCATTATCAGTCCCTGCCCAAATCTCACCTGAGGGTGAAATAGCCAATGTAGTGAGTCGAAGTTGATTGAAACCATCTGTCAAGAAATCGATCAAAGTTTCAACCTGAGACCCATCGTATCGCGCGATTCCTGTAAATGTTCCGATCAGCAATGCACCTTGTGGGTCTATTGCAAGTGCTCGGATATATTTATTTGGCAGTTGCGCACTATCCGCTCCAAAAACAATCTGGAGAGTTTCATTTTCGAATTTTGCCAATCCTTGATTAGTTCCTATCCAAACTACCCCTGCGGTATCGGTCAGGAGTGCCTGGACATTATCGCCGGGAAGCCCATTGGCTGTTGTCCATTGCATAACCTGGTTCCCATCAGGACTAAGAACGATGATGCCTTTTCCATCATCTCCAAACCAAGCTCGGTTTTGCTGGTCAACGGTGACACTGTTGTAGGAGTAAATATCGGAATAAGCGTTCCACTCCCCGTTCTGATAGCGGCTTGCCCTGCCATTGATAAATGTCATCCAGGCTGTACCGTCAGGTGCAACAACGATGCTGCTTGCCCAGTTTCCACCCTGGTTGGGGTTTTCCCGCTGTTGATAAGTTTGCCATTCTTCCTCTGGATTGGCAGGGTCGATTACATGAACACCACCATCTGTGCCAATCCATAATGAACCATCTGCACCAAGTGCGAAGGAATCAACGTAGTTACTGGCAAGTTGATCACTCGTTTTTTGCGGATCAGCTTCATTATCTGAGAATTTGTACACTCCCATTCTGGTGCCGTAAACGGGCATTCCTGTATCCGTCAGGGTTAATGCAAGTATTCCCTGGCTGTCACGTTCTTGATAATCAGTATCACATGTTGCTGTTGAAGGATTGAACTGACATAACCTGCCGATTCCTAATGGTGCTGTAGCTGCCCAAATGTTCCCTTCCGAACTGATTTCGATTTCGTTGATGTCTGAAAGACGTGCATTGCTTTCAGACCCATACATCGTCCATTGCCCTGACTTGTATGCCATTATCCCACTTGAAGCCCCTACCCAAAGTGTGCCATCGTTTGCGAACTCCAACGCATAAGCGCGTTCGTCTGGCATACCGTTATCGAGATTGAAAGTAGTGACTGTGCCATTTGCGATTTGTGCAATACCTTTGTAGCCACTGGCAATCCAGATATCTTGCCCATTCACAGCTATGTCTGTAACAGCATTCCACAATAAACCTTCATTGGTTGTATAACGTTGAAATTCACCGCTGTTCAAATCAAGAATGCCAACACCGTGATATCCCACAATCAAACGGTTGTTCGCCTGGTCACAAAAGAGTCTTTCGATGCGGCTTGTTGAAATCTTGCTGTCTGCAGGCGTCAGCGTATCTTTTTCCCATAGACCCGTTGATGGGTCATATATGCTGATGCCGGTCAGTGTACCCACCAGAATTCTTGGTTGCGGGATTTCGCAAAAGGTAATCGAATTTGCGCTGATGTGTCCCATCCCATCTAATGGCGTGTACTGCATAGAATAACCACTGTCTAATCTCCATGTAACCAATCCCCCGAGCGTGGCTGCGTAGATCACCTCATTGTAGACAGTTACATCGCGCACGACATTCGAGTTTACAAAAGCATACATACCTGGTTGAACGCCTGATGCAAGAGAAGCTTGAGGTTCAACTTCTTCTGTTGGATTTTCCTGCTCAAGTGGTGCCTGTTGAGATGGTTCAAGCTCGTTTGTGTTCTGTTGTGCCGCATTTTCGGGTGATTCGTTGATATTTACATTTGTTTCATCTTGTGTATCGGTTTTCCCACCAAGATTACATGCCAGGCTGGTAGATACCAGAATCAAGACAAGAAAATAAAGTGCTATTTTTTTCATATACAACTTCTCCTTTGGTGATTGATGTTTCTCGATATTTCTTGTTTAAAAGTTCGTTACAGAAAATGACTAAATTACCCCATATTACTGTTGAACAGATCAAATCCTCCTTCTTCATTTCGTTGCTCAAGATGGTGTTCAATTTCCAATTGTTGTGTCTCCTTTGCAAGGTGTAAAAAAAGTGCGTTTAATTCCCCAAAACCAATCCGCTGAGAGGTGGAGAGATCGAGAAGCATAAATCGGCAATCGGTTGGGGAATTGGATTCAAGCCAGATACGCAATAGATAGGAACGAGATGCAGCAGGCATGTTTCGTTTGTAGCAATTCAGTGTCAAAAATTCGTCAAATTCTAACCCCCATTCATTCTCATATTGATATAGAATATCTAATGTTCTGTCAAATGTGATTATTGGATTTGATTTTCTGCATGACAGAACACTAAAAGCTTTGTCAAACATTGTTTTGGATCAAATTAAATTCTGCTTTTATGTTTGACCAAGCACTAGAACTTGTAAACTGTTTTATTTTCGAGTCATCATTTTCGTCGGATAAATTATTGATGCCTTCTTTGCACATACATTTACTGGGTGAATTCCGCATTGAACTTAATGGTAGACCTGTTAATGGGTTTGCTACCGATAAAGTGCGCGCTTTACTTGCATATCTGGCGGTTGAAAGGGAAAGAAAGCATCGCCGCGAGAGCCTTGCTGCATTATTATGGGCTGACCAACCGTACGACGCATCACGGCAGAACTTGCGCCAGGCTTTGTATCAGATCAAGCAGGCATTTGCGACAGATATGTTTTTGCAGGTCACGGCGCAAGAGGTTCAGTTAAACCCTGATGCGGATATTCTTGTAGATGTTGAAGAAGTATTAGAACTATTTAAGACTTGTGAAGCCCACCCCCATCAAAGCATAAATCGTTGCCTACCTTGTTTGAGGCGTTTTGAAGTTTTATTGGAACGCTACCAGGGTGATTTTCTAAAAGATTTTCCTCCCCAAAATAGTGATTTTTTTGAAGATTGGCTTTGTCTAACACGAGAAAAGTTGCGTAACTATGCTCTTACCGCGCATGTTGAACTGGCAAATTTCGCTGAAAATCGTCGTGATCTGAAAAAAGCTCTTTTTCATACATTGGAACAGGTCAAAATGGAACCCTGGCGAGAGCAAAGCCACCGGCAATTGATGAAGCTATATGCTCAAAGAGGAGAACGCAGCAAAGCACTTGCACAGTATAGAGTCTGTGCGCAGATCATGGAAGAAGAGTTTTCTGTTTCGCCGACTACCGAAACAATTGATTTATTCAATCGAATTGCAAATGATGAGTACAGGTATGAACGTGAGGTTACTCATACTCTCCCAAATCCTTTTTCCTCATTTATTGGGCGCGTTGCAGAATGCGAAGCACTCTCAGAACGAATTTCTCATCCATTATGCCGGTTAATAACAATCTGCGGTATGGGTGGTATCGGAAAAAGCAGGCTTGCTTTGCAACTTGTGTATGAGCATATTGGTTTATTCGATGATGGCGTATTTTTTATTCCATTGCTCGGTGAAAACCAATTTTTTCCAGCAATTGCTACTGTACTTGGGTTTTCGGACATAGGGTCAATTCAACAACTGGCGCTTCTCATGCGTGAAAAAGAACTCCTGTTGGTATTGGATAACTGTGAACATTTGATCGATCAAAGCGAAGAAATCAGCTATTTATTGGAACAAGTACCAAAACTAAAAATTATCGTTACCTCTCGCGAGTGTTTACATTTACGCGAGGAATGGGTGTATTCACTCGATGGGCTTTCTTATCCGGTTTCAGCGGATGATGAAAATGATCATTGGGATTCTCTTATCCTGTTTGAAAGCCGGGCAACGCAAGTTGATCAAAGTTTTAGACTGACGCCAGCGAATAGCGCCGAAGTGAAAAAGATATGTCAATTTATTGATGGACACCCTCTTGCTATTGAACTGGCAGCGAGCACAGTGTCCAAACGATCCTGTGTGGAGATCGCAGCAGAAATCAGCAAGGATTATGCCGCGTTAGCACCTACCTTGAGAAATTTCCCACCCCGCCATCGGTCTATGCGGGCAGTCTTTGAACATTCCTGGAAATTACTCTCTGAGGCTGAACAGGAGTGTTTGACACAATTAAGCGTTTTTGCAGGTAGTTGGAGTAAGCTTGCAGCAAATGAGGTTGCTGGTGCCGAATTGGAGATTTTATGCCAGTTGGTTGATAAATCCCTGGTTCGCCGTAGTGCAGAGGGGCGTTTTAGCCTGCATGAAAACATCCGCCAATTTGCTGCAGAGAAGCTGCAAAATACATACGCCGTTCAAGAAGCGCATTGTCGTTATTACTCCAAATTCTCGCGCCAGTCCAAAGATACATCAATGGCATTATCCATGCTTCAGTTTGAACGAGCGAATCTTCGGGTGGCGTGGGAGTGGGCACTAAAATATCAACCTAACAATCTTGAAGATTTGCTTCACGGTTTGGTGTTGCTTTACTCGTTACAAGGACCTGTTTCCGAAGGAGAGCAATTGTTCAGACTGGCGTATAGAAAAATTTGTGCCAAAGTGAAAAATAAAAACCATGCCGAACTACAAACCATTTCGGCGATGCTGGCTATTGAACTGGCTCGTTTATTAACGATTCAACATCATTATCGAAAGGCAATTACATTACTCGATACGGTTTCTGGTGAGCCGCCAATTGTGGCTAAAGCCATGTTGTTTAAAGGGCAGGCACTATCTGCGCAAGGAAAATGCAAAGATGCTCAACCTGTGCTTCTCTCTGCTCTTGCGATAGCCGAAAAAAATAAAGATTACCAGATTGAAGCTGACTGCCTGCGAGAGTTGGGAAATACTGCCAATCGACTGGCTGACTTTGCTGCAGCTGAGGAGTGGTATCAAAGGTCATTATCTCTTTCCAGGCAAATTGGTGATAAAAGAGGGGAAAGCGCCTGCCTGAACAACTGTGCTTTGATCCAATGGGAATTAGGAGATATCAAATCAGCCGAGGAAGGGTTTTTAAATGCTTTAGATCTTTATCGTGAACTTGGAAGCCGATTAGGAGAAGCGAAAGCCTTGAACAATCTTGCTAATGCCGCTGCTGATAGAGGCGATTACTCTGCATCACTTCAATACCTGAAACAGGCATTGCAAATTCATACTGAAATGGGGAATCCACGTGGACAGAGTGCGGTATTAAACAATATCGGAGCCACATATTTCAGCTTATGCCAATATGATTCCGCCAAATATGCCTATCGCCAGGCGTTAAAAATCCACATCGATAGCGGGAACTACCAGGCACAAGGCGAAACACTGGCAAATCTTAGTTTGCTTGAATGCGTGCAGGGTAATTTGGATAATGGACGACAATATGCCGTGAGAGCGATCGAACTGGCGCAGAAAATGGGTGACCCAGTTACCCTTGCCAACGCAACCTATTACCTGGGTCGTATTGAGTTGTCGGATGGAAAACTGGACAAGGCTGAAATAATCCTGCAAAGAGCTTTTTCATTACGGAGCAAGGTTGCTCACCCTGGACGCCTGGCGGAAATTCAAATTGAGCTGGCTTTCGTGGCATATAAACGCGGTGAGGTCGAACTTGCATTAAAACGAATAGAACCAGTCATGAATGCAATAAACGACTCTTCTCTGCTGGATGGAACAGATGACCCTGAACACATTCGTGAAATCGTATTTATTCTCACTGGAAAGAAATAATTTATTACACCACATAAAAAAAGATGCGGCTTTGCCGCACCTTTCTAACATTTTAGTAGCCCGGGTGAAAATTCGGAAATTAAAAGAAAATTTTGGCTAATTTTAAAGCCTTTTGTTTCCAGGGCAAACGGTGAGTTACACCTGATCCGCCAGTCAACTTGTCTTTATTTTCCAGGTACCAACGATAATTTCTTAACATGGCATCCTGGTTAGAAAAGCGCGGCGCATAGCCGAGCATTTTTTGAGCTTTTTCGATTGAAACGAAAGAATCTTTCGAGGCTGTTTCGTAAATCCAGGGGTACAACGGTGAAAGTTTGAGCGCTTCCAGAATTTTCAGTGCAACAACTACAGGACCGGTTGGGAACGGGATGATCTTTTTTCCAAAACCAGCTTCGTCCAGCACTGCCTGGTAATCTTGTTTCATGGTGGTGAACTCTGCAGCACCGATGTTGAATGTTTCGTTCACCTTATCAACTTCCAGCGTCATACAGGAAAGTATTGCACTGCACAAGTCTTCTACATCCAAAAGCTGGTATCGGTTTTTGCCAGAGCCAATCATCGGAAAGTTGCGCCCTTCGCATGCCCATTCATAGAAAATGGCAAATACGCCTAATCGTTCGGGACCAACAAAAGACTTGGGTCGAAGGATGGGTACACACATCCCGTCTTCTCGATATTGTCGACAGATTTCCTCAGCCTGTACTTTTGCTTCGCCATACGCACCAACGCCTTGCACGGGATCGGTCTCGAAAAGAGGATGGTGATCAGGCACACCATAGACTGCTGTTGAGGAAATATGAATGAATCGTTTAACCCCGTATTCTTTCGCCTGTTCGAGAAGGATTTTGGTGCCATTAATATCTGTTGAGTAAATCTCTTCAGGTGGATAAAGCGGCAAGGCAGCGGCTGTATGAATAACAATGTCTGCATCTTGCATGCTTTTTTTGACTGCTTCAGGATCACGGATATCGCCTTGTAGGAATGAAATCTGATCACGCTCCGGGTAAGTAAAATCTACGAGATCTATTCCCGAAATGTTTTTGTACCCATTAGCTAATAAATAGCGAACCAGGTTAATACTAAGAAACCCGCTGATGCCAGTAATGTAGATGTTCACAAAGCTGCTCCTTATCGCACCCGGGACGATACTGTGTAATGAGAAAGATTATCCTCAATATTCAACGCCTGGTAACCACAGGTTTCAAGCATTTCTTGCAGTAATACACCCTCAGGTAAAATATCTTGATGGATTATATCAGCTTCTGAATTTTGGTGGATATGGTTAACAAAATCACGACTTTGTTCATGAAGGATGAGCAGAATACCTTTTGCCCGTAAAACTCTCTTTATTTCAATCAATGCTTTTTCTTTTTGCCAGAAATGCGGGAAAGAGTTGTGGCATAGTACAATGTCAAATCGGTGATCTGTAAAGGGCAGATGATGAACATTTGCCTGAACCAGCCGGGCATTTTCACAGCGTTGGCGTGCACGTGTCAGCATTGCTGTCGCCAAATCAATGGATGTTATTTGAAGACTCGGATACCGGCTACTTAATATGGGGATCATTGCACCGGTTCCTGTACCGACTTCAAGCATAGAAAAACAAGGTCTGATTAGATGGTCGAAGGGGGAAAGGAGCTGATTCAGAATTTCGTCACGATTGTTTTCTTGTAAATCATCCCATTCTTGGGCAAGTTGTTCGAAAAATGCACGTAATGGTTCCAAAATAACCTCAGTAAAATATGTGAAGTACTTGTTTAGATTATAATGCAAAAAATTGCAGCTACGTTTATTCGCAACCAATAAAACCTAAGAAAATTGAGAATAACAAAGTATGCATTAGCAATAAATTGCGTTATAATAACGTTGAATTTTTGCTATAAAGAAGGAAAAACAAATGCCAGGTACAAGAGTACAGATTGTCGAAAAAATTTTTAACGCCAATGA
>CAYRRA010000012.1:0-40307 GCA_964426355.1 uncultured Anaerolineaceae bacterium | reverse complement strand
ATCACCTGTCCCCGCTTTCTCATAACCAATAAGGGGTTCCAGGGTTATCCCATCACTTGAGCGAATCCATTTCGGGATAAATCTACCTGTTGCGTCATGTCCGGTCGTATTTGCATACTCAGCATCCTGTCCATCGAATGCATTTGGTTCCCAGAGCGTATAAACGGCAAGAAAATCGGGATTCTCTTCCAATACATTTCGTAACATTGCATTAGCTTGCTCGCGGCTTAATGCAACTGGTTCTTCTGGATGATGAATGACAGCAAAAGCTTGAGCCAGAGTCTTGGCTGTGTCCAATGCAATTTCTACCTGGGCTTGGAGATACCTGGCTTCCGCATCAGCCGTGGTGCTCAGGTTGTCCTTTACCTGGGTAACCTTTTCCTGGTAATTGGTTAAGGCGAAATAGGATGAAATTCCCGATACTGCGATGAACAGCACAATGCTGCTGAGCAAAATGATTTTTACCTGAATCGACGCGATTTGTAAAGTTCTTCTCTTTTTCATTGGAACGTCCTTATTTGATTGAGGGATAATCAAGAAGCTGAGTCCAAATCAACCCCGCAATTTTAATATATCAATGAAATATCACATTTGTAGTAAAAATAATGTGAATTTTTGGATAGAAATCGGTTTGAAAAAAGAGGGTTTTACGTGAGGATGAATCAGGTATGCAGGATGAGAATAAATTCCGCTTTTCGTTTACCAACCTGTTGAAGTACTGCGGTTACTGTCCCACGATAAATATGTTCTCCGGGTAAGGTCAGATCACAGGCGAGTGTGATTCGCTGTTTCCCCCCAAAAACTTGTTTTACTTCTTCCAGGAGTCGTGAAAGCCGATAAGGTGTATCCATCAGTATGATCGGAATTTTGATGGTTTTTAATTTTTCGAGTTCTTTTTGCCTGTACTCTGTTTTTGGGGGAAGGAAACCTGCGAAATAAAAACGCTGCAAGTGAAAATCCAGTACAGATAAGGCTGTCATGAGTGAGGATGCCCCAGGAAGTGGAATGACCTTGAATTCCATCTCAGCCGCGCGCGCAATAAGATGATATCCGGGGTCGGCAAACACTGGCGTACCCCCATCCGAAACCAGCGCAAGTGACTGACCGCGTGCAATTCGTGTGAGAAGCTCAGGAATATTTTCTTGCTCGTTGTGTTCGTTCAGCGAGATGAGTTCTTTGCCGAAGATTCCCAACCGTTTAAGGAGAGTGCTTCCCTCACGAATTTCTTCACAGATGACCACATCTGCTTTCTGCAGTGTGTCCAGTGCACGCAAGGTGATATCTCTCGGATTTCCGATAGGTGTGGCGACAATATAGAGACCGGGTTGAAGAGCTTTTTCCATAGTATTTACTGACCGGGTATTCATCTTACCTCATTATAGAATGGTTCAGGAATGCGTCAAGGTCTTGTGTGAACGACAATCACTTCATTCGGTTTCCTGTCGGGGATAACAACCTGGCATGTTTTGAAAAAACACTTCATCTCTCTTGACATGATAAAATTATGGTAAAACAATCTAAGGTATAATACGAATCATGTCGATGAATAACCAAGAAGAAACTAAACCAACCCAGGTATCTAAACCTGATGAAATTCTGAACGAATCTACCACACCCGGTACTGATGGATCAACCGTTCCTGTGGTTGTAAAAAATGCAAACGCCGTTGAGGAGACAATACCCATTAAAATGGAACCTCAGCTTCAACCGAGTGATGTTGAGGCAACGACCCCTGTTTTGATTTCTGATTCGGTTGACAAGGGTGGTATGGAACCACCCAAAAAGGGTAACAAAACCGGTAAACCTCGTTCAAAACGTTGGGCTTGGGTATTAGGTGGTATTGCATTACTACTGGTGCTCGGTGGGATTGGCGCCTGGCTGGGCTATCTGCAGGGTATCCAGATGCGATTGGGGCAGGAAAGCAGTCAAATCGCAATGAGTGCTGTTACACAATTCCAATTGGGTCTGGAAGATGAAAATGCTGGACGATTGGAAATGGCACGTAAGCGTTATGAATATGTTGTCCGGTTAGATCCAAACTTTCCCGGCGTGCAGGAGCGACTGACCACCGTGATGTTGCACATGGCGGAAACCGCTGTTCCGACAGAAATACCCACTGCCACATCTATCCCAGTAACAGCAACACCTGATACACGCGGCATTGAAGAGAAATTCAGCACAGCGATTTCCTATTTACGTGCCAACGAATGGGATAACACCATATCAACATTGGAATTAATCCGTAAAGAAGATATCCATTACCGTTCGGTGGATGTGGACGGAATGTTATATATCTCATTGCGTTTCCGCGGCATACAGAAGATACTCAGCGGGAGCTTAGAACCTGGAATTTATGATCTGACTTTGTCCGAGCTTTTTGCTCCCCTGGATAAAGAAGCAGATAGTTACCGCAGTTGGGCGAGATATTACCTGACGGGTTCGGCATTTTGGGAAATTGATTGGGCTAAGGTTGTGGAAATTTTTGGAGAGATTTATCCGTATTTGCCCAATTTACGGGATGGCTCCGGATGGACTGCGCAAGAACGGTACCGCATCGGCGCCAAACATTATGGTGACCAATTAGCTGCAGAAGGACGCTGGTGTGATGCGCGTTATTACTATGACCAGGCTTTGTCTTTAGCAGGCGATGAAAACCTGGCTCCGACTGCGACAGCGGTTTATCTGCTTTGTGAACCACCCACGCCTACCCCAACGATTACACCGGAGGTCACAGCAACCCCTGAAATCACACCCAGTGCAACTGAAGAAGACCTGACCGGTCTTTGCTGCCCACCGGATCCAGAAAACCCGGATGATCCACGCTGTGCGGATTATGTTTGCCCAGGCAGTTGACGCTATTTTATCAAGAGAAACTCGTAAGGTTTGCCCGTGAAATATCGGATAACCCTACGATCTGGGAACGCAGCGATGACGGCTGCGTTCTTTTCATCTCCCCGATCATAGGTGAAGATGAAGGGTGAATCCAGGGTTGGGTTGCTCAAATCAAGGAGAGCACCGTATTCCAGCCAGTTTTTCTGAACACGAACGATCACCAGAGCGGGGGTCAGTTCTTGCGCTTGAGAGGTGTAAAAGGGTGTCAGTTGTGCGCTGTTTATACCATATAAGCCACGCAACCCACCTACGCGGGTAGGCAGATAAAACCCAATATTTCCGATGATTAGAATAAGCAAGGATGCATAAACAGCAATAAATCGAATTCGTGTTAACAGGCTGACCGCTTGGTGAACAGGAAAATTTCCAGCAAGCCAACGAATCCCTGCGGCAGTGAGCAACGTCAGGCTGAAGATGCCCTCGAAATAGTAACGTGGTCCGAATAACCATGACCCAATCCAATAGAGCGCATAAACCAATACCAACGAAAAAAAGATCGATGAAATCAGCAGTGCGTTCTTGTTTTTTCGAATGGCAATGAAACCGAATGGGATGAAAATCCAGGAAATGCGTATCCAGCCAAATAAATCACTCAATCCAACACCCAGGCTAAATTTCGTGTTGAACCAGGCATACCGAAGTTGATGCCCATCGGGGTGTAAGCCTACCCCTTTGCCAAAGCCGATCCGGTCATAATACCAGTAGAGCGTATATGGGTTGGTGAAAAAATCACCGGTTAAGATTTTTTGCCATAATAAATACAGCGCTGCCATGATCAAGATACCTGATCCTAAGAGAAGAACGGTTCTTCGTTGTGTCCATGTTCCTTTTAGAAGGGAAATACAGCCGTGAATAAAAAAAGGCACACAAACGGCAAATGCGGTCATCGGGCGGGTGAGGATTAACAATCCCATAGAGAGGATACCACAGGTAATGTGCAGCCAAAGTGGCATATTGCGCTTGGGGTTGAGCATGTCCAGCCATGCATGTGAAAAGATAACAGCCAACAGAAGTGACCAGGCGTGTCCCAGGAGATTGGCTGAGTTCATTAAAAAGAATGGAGACAGAATGACTAGAATCGTTGCCAGGAGCGCGGTTGGTGCATCCAATAACTTTTTCACCAAAAGATAGTTTAGCCACACAAAGAATGCAGCAAAGAAAGGATTAACAAGATTGCGAATACCCAACCGGGTACCGATAGAGAGGACGGCGGGCCATCCTGGTGGGTATTTCCCAAAACGCAAACCATCCTTGTCGATGATAAATGGTTCAAGAAAACATTCCGGGCAGGTTGGGGTTTCTATAAACAGGTTGCCTGTGGCAGCCAGGCGCGCTTGCCAGACATAAGCAATTTCATCTTCTATATGAGGGATATTTTCGTAGACACTGTAGGCGATGAAAACAGCAATGAAAAAGGTGATCAGGCTTAACAGCAGTGCGAAACGGTCAATACTCTTCATACGTTTGTGTTGAGGATGTTTCAGATAGTTGTTGCGAGCAGGTCATGGGTCATTCCCCCAGTTATTCTCACCTGGTAAATTTCCCCTGATTGAAGTTCGCTGTTGACGAAAACAAGACCATCGATTTCTGGGGCATCTCGATAGGAACGTCCCACGGAGATATCCTCTCCGACACCTTCAATCAACACGGGAAGGGTTTTATTGACCATTTTGACGTTTTTCCGGGAGGAAATTTCTTCCTGGAGGAGCATCAATCGTTCCAGACGTTCCAGTTTTATTTCGTGGGCTACCGGATCGCCAAGAGGTTCAGCAGGCGTGTCTTTCTCCAGTGAATATGTAAATGCACCAACATGGTCGAATTCGATGGCTTTGATAAAATCCAACAGGTATTCAAATTCTTTATCGCTTTCGCTTGGAAAACCGACGATAAACGTTGTGCGAAGGGCGATATCTGGATTGCATTCCCGCAATTTACTTATGGTGTCATAAACCCATTTCTCATTTGCCGGGCGCAGCATCTTTTTCAAAATTTCGGGATGCGCATGCTGCAACGGGATGTCAAGATAAGGTAATACCTGGGGGTGATTTCCAATCCATTCGATCAGACGGGGGGTAACATTTCCTGGAAAGGCATACAGGATGCGCAGCCAGGGAACTTGCGGCACTTCTTTTACCAGCTTTTCGAGAAGCAGGGATAGTCCGTCTTTCATGCCCAGGTCACCACCATAGTCAGTGGTATCTTGTGCAATCAGGTTGATTTCTTTTATGCCTTGTGATTGCAAAAGGCGAGCATCTGAAAGGATGCTTTCAATGGAACGGCTCCTTTTTGTGCCTTTGATAAGTGGAATTGCGCAAAAACCACAACCATGCCGGCAGCCATCAGCAATTTTTAAATAAGCACTACCGCCTTGCATGGCAACACGTGGAATATGACGATACTGTTCTTCATCGACCTGACTATCAGGGAAATAGATAACGGGCTGTTTTGCATTTTCCCTGGCTTTGAGAGACTCAATTACTGAAAGAATGTCCATCCATCGCCGGGTGCCATATACGGCATCCACGTTCTTTATATCCTGTGCCAGATGGGATTTTACTCTTTCGCTAAGGCAGCCTGCGGCAATGAGAAATTGACTTTTCTTTTTCTCCTTTGCAAATTGTTTGAGTACTTGCAGGCTCTCGTCTCTTGCATCCTGGATGAACCCACAGGTATTGACAATAACGAACTGTGCAATGTCCGGGTCTTCTACCAGTGTATAGCCAGCAAGCTGACAAATGGTGCTGATAGATTCAGAATCGACTGTGTTTTTTGCACAGCCTAGCGATACGATGGTAAACGAATTTCTTTTGATCATATTTGTCACGGGACAATCGATGTTGCAGTTGGCGTTACCGGAGTTGCGGTGGGTTCCAGGGTCATTGTCGCTGGCGTGGTAGGTGTACTGGTGGCAGTGAAACGAGGGGTAGGGGTAATGATACCCTGTGCTGTGAAGATGAGGTCAATGACCTGACTAAATGCACCGATGGTTCCCAAGTCGTTTTGGTTAAAGAAAATTTGGAGTGCAGAAGCGTTTCCGGTGAGCACTTCGATGGATTCCGTGCCGGAGTACGGATAAGCATTTCCGGGGAGTGTTCGACCATTAAAGACTGTTTGCCCATCCACGTCAACTTTCAGGTATGTTCTTTGGCGCGTAATGATGTACACTTGCAATGGAGCATCCACCATCACCTCAAAAGTAGGGGAAACCGTGATAGCAAGGTTTTCGTCGGGGAAAGTTGCTTCAGGCGAGACCCCGATTTGTGTTGTGTCATTCGACGGGATTTCACTTGTGCCGGTGAGGGTTTCGACAGATTCACCTTCAGGCGTTTCCAGAATTAAATATTCTTCAGTCGGGCTCGATGTCGCTGCGAGCACCTCTGAGATCCCGGGGATGGTCGCTTGAGTGGTTTCATTCCGTTTTTTGATAATCTGAGAAGTGCTCCAGATGGCAAAAATGAGTAACGCAACAATCACGATTGAACCAATAAGCAAATCGGGAGTCAGGAATTTCTTGTAAGCGGGTTGTTTTCTCGCAGCTGTTGTTTTCTTTTTGGTGGATTTTGGGGACGATTCAGATTTTTTTTCAATACGCTGTGCTTGCAATCCGTCAGCAAATTGAAGCATAATCTGGTTAGCATCCAAGTCGAGAAAGCGGGCGTAATTCTCCGTCATCCCTTTTGCTTGAACAGGCGAAGGGAGGTCCGCTAACCGACCGTCTTCTATGGCTCGCAGATAATAAAGACGGATATGTGTATACTGTTCGATATCATCAAGAGATAAACCCAGCATTTCTCTCTGGGTACGCAGGGTTGACCCAATCTGGATGAAAATGTTGGAGGATTGGCTTCTATGATCCTGTCTGGTATCGTTTTGTGTTTTCTCGGAAGGTGGGATAATATCTGTGAATACATCCTTGTGGATAGGAGATTTGCTTTGCGTCTTGGCGACCGAATCGGGCTCGGATACAACCTCAACCTCTCCGTTTTCTTCAGAGGTGTAAGAGTCAACCGGGTGAGCGGGGGGAAGCTGCTGACCTTCGGTGAAAGCGGAGGTATCCACCACGCCAGTTTCCCATGCTTTCAACAGCGGCTCGATCGGCAAATCGAGAAAACTGGCGTAAGACCTAAGAAAACCTTTGCCATGAACAGCGGACGGCAAAGAATCCAGGTTGTTAGTCTCCAACGCTTCGATATATTTCGGGCGGATGTGAGTTGCCCTGGCTACATCATCAATGGATAATTTGCGTTCGCTGCGGATTTGTTTAAGAAATTCGCCTATTTGTTGGTACATGGATTCGTCATAAAAGATGCGTGTTGAAAAAAACCGGTCCGACAGTCATATTGTCTGTTACAGACCGGTTTTTTGTCGTATTATTTACCCTCAGGTTTACTCGACATCTGCCTCAGCGGGTTCATTGTTTTCAACGATCTCTGCTGTCTCTTCTTGCACAGCAGCTTTAGCTTCATCCAATTCTTCAACTGTTTCTTTTTGTACTTCGCCTTCACGATAGACAAAAACACTGATTTCGGGGGTTAGATCAACTGTCAGCCTAATGGTGGCTTTATGTTCACCAAGGTTACGGATGGGTTGAACATCGACCATGCGACGGTCAATCTCAGTCCCTAGTTTGCTGGTCAATGCTTCGGCAATCATCTGAGTGGTGACAGAGCCATAAAGTTTGCCGGTCTCTCCAGCCTTGCTGTAGAAATTGACTTTGAGCCCCTGAATTTTTTCAGCGATCCAGCTCATCTCATTATTCAGCTTTTGGCGGCGTTCGTCGGCGACAGAGCGGATATGGTCAGCCTGGCGGATGGCACCTGCAGTAGCCAACACAGCCAAACCTTGTGGGATGAGGAAGTTTCTACCATAGCCATCCGCAACTTTTTTGATATCGCCTGCCCTACCTAATTTGTGGACATCTTTGATTAAGAGTACTTTCATTTTTCAAGCCCTTTCAAGCTCAAGAATTCCTTAGTGAAGGGTACAACACTTAAGGTGAGAAGATTTTACCATAAGTCGGATTATCCGTAAAAACTGAACTTTCTTGATATTCATTATCTTTGTCAGAAGGTGGATGCGATGGAAATAACTATGTGATTTTGTTAATTGCATGTACCATTACTCTATTCTGAGATTTGGTTTTGTATTATTATTTTAATTAACAGAACAAAAAAACCGCAGACCAAGAGGAACCAATGGATTTTGAATCAGAGAAAATGAGATGGGAAAAAGAGACCCTTCAACCCGTCACCAAGAAATTTCCCGAAAGAAAAAACATTTTTACGACATCCTCAGATATCCCGCTTCCGAATTTTGGCGAGCCACGTGAAATGGAATATTTTGAAAAACTGGGATTTCCTGGTGAATATCCTTTCACTCGCGGTATTCAACCAACGATGTACCGGGGAAGATTCTGGACGATGCGTCAATATGCTGGTTATGCAACTGCAGAAGAATCGAATGCCCGATACCGCTATCTCCTTGAGCAAGGTCAGACTGGTTTATCAGTTGCCTTTGACCTTCCAACGCAGATAGGCTATGATGCAGATGATCCGATTTCCACTGGTGAGGTTGGAAAAGTAGGCGTTTCGATATCTTCTTTAGAGGATATGGAAATTCTATTCAGGGATATTCCCCTGGATAAGGTCTCGACCAGTATGACGATTAACGCGCCAGCATCTGTTTTGCTGGCGATGTATGTCGGTGTCGCGCGCAGGCAGGGTGTTGAGGAAAAGAAATTACGGGGAACGATTCAAAACGATATTTTGAAAGAATATGTCTCCCGTGGTACCTACATATTTCCCCCAAAACCATCTATGCGTTTGATCACCGATGTGTTTGCTTATTGTGAAAAGAATATTCCAAGCTGGAACACCATCAGCATATCTGGCTATCATATTCGTGAAGCTGGCTCAAATGCTGTGCAAGAGGTGGCTTTTACACTGGCAAACGCCATTGCGTATGTTGAAGCTGCCATTGCAGCGGGTTTGAAGGTAGATGATTTTGCCAGCCGGCTCTCATTCTTCTTTAACGCACACAACAACTTCCTTGAAGAAGTGGCAAAATTTAGAGCTGCCCGCAGGATGTGGGCAAAGATTATGAAGCAACGTTTCAACGCCCAGGACCCGAAGTCACTGATGCTGCGTTTTCATACGCAAACGGCTGGTTCCACGTTAACTGCGCAGCAACCCGAAAACAACGTGATTCGTGTGGCGATCCAGGCATTATCTGCTGTGTTAGGCGGGACGCAGTCTTTGCACACCAACAGCATGGATGAGGCGTTGTGGCTGCCTACTGAGCGAGCTGTGCGAACCGCTTTGCGCACACAGCAAATTATTGCGCATGAATCAGGTGTGGCAGATACCATTGACCCGATGGCGGGATCTTACGTGGTCGAAAGCCTGACAGATGAAATCGAACGGCAAGCAATGGCTTATATTCAGAAGATTGATGAACTGGGTGGAGCTCTCGAATCCATTGAGCAAGGTTACATGCAGCAGGAAATTCAAGAATCGGCTTTCAAATATCAGCGAGCCGTAGAAAACCGGGAACAGATTGTTGTTGGTGTAAACGCATTACAGGTTGAAGAGACTCTGGAACT
This sequence comes from uncultured Anaerolineaceae bacterium, assembly GCA_964426355.1. GTDB lineage: Bacteria > Chloroflexota > Anaerolineae > Anaerolineales > Anaerolineaceae > JAJFTV01. The sequence continues at coordinate 30,814 of CAYRRA010000012.1, read as the reverse complement.
GGAAAGCCTTGAGGTCAATCCTGAGATTGAACAAGGGCAGCGACAGCGTCTTGCAGCACTTCGCCAGCGGCGTGATGCTGTGCGCGCGAGCGAGTTGTTAAGCCAGTTAGAGAATGCAACACGCGGCACGGAGAATCTAATGCCATTGATGGTTGAATGTGTTGATAACGGATTGACACTGGGTGAGGTCTGTGGTGTCTTACGTACTGTTTGGGGAGAATATGTTGCTCCTGCCTGGTTATAGAAGCAAGAAGGGAAAGTGAAATGGCAAAAGTATTGAAAATTAACCATGTAGCAATCGTTGTGCCTGAACTTCAAGCTGCAATGAAATTTTGGCAGGACCAATTGGGACTTAAACTCGATCACATCGAAGACGTCCCCAGTCAAAAGTCGAAGGTCGCTTTCTTCCCGATGGGGGAGAGTGAAGTGGAACTGGTTCAACCCACCACAGATGATTCTGGGATTGCCAAGTACCTGGAAAAACGCGGCGCTGGCATGCATCATCTTTGTCTTGAAGTGGACAATATTGAGGAAATGTTGGCTGAGTTGAAAGCAAAGGGTGTAGTACTGATTGATGAAACCCCGAAAGAATTAGAAGGAAGAAAAATGGCTTTTATTCACCCGAAAAGCGCCAACGGCGTATTGGTTGAGTTGTATGAGGTAATCTGAGAGCCATTATCAAAAAACGTATTTTTACCGAATAACGGGTAAGAAAAATTGAAAACTAGACAACTTTCATGCTTTCAGGTATGATTGTTGTTGTTCCATTTTTTACATTAGGTGAATCTTATTTCATGGATGATACGACTAGACTGTTAAAAGATTTAACCGAAGCCAGTGGAGTTTCGGGTTATGAAACCCAGGTAAGACACCTTACAAAACAATATTTACAGCCTTTTGGTCCAATCATTCAAGATCGTATAGGCAGTGTGATCTGCGAAAAAGCCGGTGAAAGTTCTTCACCGAAGGTAATGCTTGCCGGTCACATGGATGAAATCGGTTTTATGGTCAAATACATCACCGACACCGGTTTTATTAAATTCCTACCCCTGGGCGGATGGTTCGATCAGGTGTTATTAGGGCAAAGGGTGCTGATCAAGACTCACAAAGGGGATGTCCTGGGAGTGATTGGAGTCAAACCGCCACACATGATCCCTACTGAAGAGCGCGATAGAGTTATTAAGAAGAAAGATATGTATATTGATATTGGCGCGACCAGCAAAGAAGAACTTGAAGAGGCTGGTGTGCGGGTGGGAGACCCGATTGTTCCCTGTGCTGGTTTTGAGGTGCTTGCAAACGGTAAAACCTATCTTTCTAAAGCATTTGATGATCGAGTGGGTGTTGCTTTGATGATTTCTGTGTTGGGCGCGTTGCAGAAAGAGAAACACCCAAACACAGTCTACGCTGCCGCGACAGTGATGGAGGAGTTTAACCTGGGTGGGGCAAAAACAAGCGCTGAATTAATCGACCCGGATATTGCCATTATTTTGGAATCCGGGCTCGCTGGAGATGTTCCGGGTGTGCAACCAGAAGATAATGCCGTGAAATTGGGGAAGGGTCCCGGTATTTTATTGTTTGATTCCCGTATGATCCCGAATCAAAAATTGCGTGATCTTGTGATGGATACTGCAAAAGAATATAATATTCCATTGCAAACCGATGCAATGCAAGGTGGAGCTACCGATGGTGGTGTCATTCACTTGCATAAATTGGGTGTGCCTACAATTGTGATTGGCGTACCCGCGCGACATATCCATTCGCATAGTTCAATTTTGCATCGAGATGATTATGACCTGACGGTTGAACTATTGAAGCAGGTCATAAGGAAATTAGACCAGAAACAACTCGATCAGATGATTGAGAAATAAACTTTGAGAGATTATTCCGGAGGTGGCATGACCGATCAAGCAGTGAAAAATATCGCATCTGAACTTAAGAATAAGATTGATGCTTTTGAGCGGAAGTACGAAGTTCATGATGAGGGGCAGGTGATTGAAGCCGGCGACGGGATTGCGAAAGTTGAAGGACTCCGATCGATCCGTTCACAGGAGTTGGTGGAGTTTGCCAATGGTGTGATGGGGATTGCATTTAACCTGGAACGCGATCATGTTGGTGTGATTGTGCTTGGCGAATATGAAGAAATTGCTGAAGGGATGACTGTTCGCTCCACTGGTCGGATTGCCTCTGTGCCGGTCGGTGATGGCTTGATCGGTAGAGTGGTGAACGCATTAGGACAGCCAGTTGATGGAAAAGGTCCGATCAAATTCAGTAATTACCGCCCAATTGAACGTATCGGACCGGGTGTCGTTCTCCGTCAGGACGTAGATACCCCCGTACAAACGGGCATCAAAGCAATTGATTCGATGATCCCGATTGGTCGAGGTCAGCGTGAACTAATTATTGGTGACCGACAAACCGGAAAAACTGCAATTGCCCTTGATACGATTATCAATCAGAAGGGGAAAGACCTGATTTGTATTTACGTGGCGATTGGTCAGAAGAAAGCAGCCGTTGCGCGAACCGTTGCCATTCTTGAACGCTATGGAGCGATGGAAAATACCGTGGTGGTCGTTGCTTCTGCAGATGAATCGGCTGCGTTACAGTATATTGCCCCATATTCGGGTTGTGCAATTGGTGAGGAGTTTATGGAAACGGGGCGCGATGCCCTGGTGGTCTATGACGACCTTTCAAAACATGCCTGGGCATACCGACAGGTCTCGCTGCTGCTCCGCCGCCCACCGGGACGTGAAGCCTACCCGGGTGATGTGTTTTTCCTGCACTCCAGACTGCTTGAGCGTGCTGCCCGGCTTGCCAACCAGTACGTAATTGTAGCTAATGAATTTGACGGTATGGCGCATGAAAAGGATTCTGTAAACGGGAAAGTCTATGATGGTCCCAGGTCACTCCATGATGCGGAAAGCGATCTGGCAACTATGGACGATTCTGGGAAGTATAAGATTGTACGCGTTGCCGGGAGCGGAGGGTCTCTTACCGCCTTACCGATTATTGAAACTTTGTTAGGTGATGTTTCGGCATATATTCCAACAAATGTCATCTCCATTACCGATGGACAGATTTACCTGGAAAACAGTTTGTTTAATGCAGGTATTCGACCGGCTGTTAACGTGGGTATTTCTGTCTCCCGCGTTGGTGGGGATGCTCAGACCAGGGCTATGAAGCAAGTTGCAGCACGTTTGCGTCTTGATATGGCTGCATACAGAGAGCTGGCAGCTTTTGCGCAATTTGGCTCTGACCTTGACCGATCCACGAAAGCACAGTTGAATCGTGGGCAACAACTGCAAGAAATATTGAAACAGCCTCAATACGAACCGATGTCCCTGGAAAATCAGGTCATTGTCTTGTTCGCCGGAACCAGAGGATTTGCGGATGAGATACCTCTTGAGATGTTGAAAAAATGGGAAAATGACATGTTGCGCTATATGGAAACCAATCACCCTGACATCGGCAAGAGTATCCAAGAAAACAAGCGAATCACGGATGAAAACGAAAGCAAGCTGGTTGAAGCGTTGAAGACCTACAACCTGACCTGGAAATTGTGATCTGTTAAAGAACTGAAGGGATATTATGGCTTCTACTCGAGAAATGCGCCTGCGTATTGGAAGTGTGAGGAATATTGCCCAGGTTACGCGCGCGCTGGAAACCGTAAGCGCAAGTTATGTGCGTCGTTCTGTGAATGCTGCGCAAGCTACACAACCTTATGCTGAAAAAGCCTGGGAATTGTTGGTTAATCTTGCCTTGCAACCTGGGCGGAACAGCTTACACCCACTTTTAAAAGAGCGAAACATATTGGATTCAGCTCTGGTGTTGATGGTGAGCAGTGATCGCGGTCTTGCGGGGGCATATAATGTCAATGTGGTGCGCCATACATTACAAGAATTCCGTAATTTTGAAATCCCAGTTGAATATGTGGTAGTGGGGCGAAAAGGGCGTGAAATGATGCAGCGACGCGGACAAAAAATTACCGCGTTGTTCAGCGATCTCCCTTCGCCAGCCAGTTTTATGGATGTATCAGCAATCGGACGGTTGTTAGTCAACGAATATTTGTGCGATCATTATGATCGTGTTTATATCGTCTATACACAATTTGAAAGTATGTTGCATCAGCATGTGGTGGTTCGGAAATTACTGCCTGTTGATATTGATGTGATGATGGGAACAGGTTATGAAATGAAAGCGCAGCAGAATTCATCTCATGCTGTATTTACGTATGAACCTGAGCAGACACAGATTTTGGAAGAAGTAGTGCCACGTTTCACGGCGCTGCAAGTGTATCAAGCCATTCTTTCTTCTCAAGCGAGTGAACATGCCGCACGGATGATTGCAATGCGGAGTGCTTCGGATAATGCACGTGAGTTAATCGCTGCCTTACAGTTGGAATACAACAAAATCAGGCAGCAGATTATCACCAATGAAATGCTGGATATCGTTGGCGGCGTTGAAGCGCTTGAGACTGGCGAGTAGTTTAGTTTTGGATCAATTATCGGAGGATTATTCATGAAAGCAACTGGGCAGATCGTGCAGGTTATGGGTGGTGTGGTGGATGCGGCATTCCCAGAGGGGGATCTCCCGGAGGTATTTGAAGCGGTTGAGATTGAACGAGAAGGACAAGATCCGTTGATCTTGGAAGTTCAACGCCACCTGGGTAACAATTGGGTGCGTTGTGTGGCGATGGACAGTACCGATGGTCTGCAACGCGGGGCAGCTGCCAGCCGCACTGGAAAACCGATCATGGTTCCAGTTGGCGAGTCATCATTGGGCAGAATCTTTAATGTGGTTGGAAAACCGATTGACCAGGGAGGGGCTGTCGAATCTGATATGTATTATCCAATCCATCGCCCTGCGCCGAGTTTTGAGCAGCAATCTACACGGGTTGAGGTGTTCGAAACTGGACTGAAAGTGGTCGACCTGATTGCACCTTTCACACGCGGCGGGAAGACTGGTATTTTTGGAGGTGCTGGAGTTGGAAAAACCGTGATTATCATGGAGTTAATCCGCTCTATTGCCACGGTTCATAAAGGGAAATCCGTTTTTGCAGGTGTAGGTGAGCGTACTCGTGAAGGCACGCAGCTTTACCGTGAAATGCTCGAATCGGGTGTTATGAAAGATACCGTGATGGTATTTGGTCAGATGAATGAACCTCCCGGTGTGCGTTTGCGTGTAGCCTTGACTGCCCTGAGTATGGCGGAATATTATCGCGACCAGGGCATGGATGTGCTCCTTTTCATCGATAACATCTTCCGTTTTACCATGTCTGGCTCGGAAGTGTCTGCTTTACTTGGACGTATGCCCTCTGCAGTGGGGTATCAACCTACTCTGGCAACTGAAATGGGTGAACTGCAGGAAAGAATCACATCAACGCGCTATGGCTCCATCACTTCCATGCAAGCGGTTTATGTGCCCGCAGATGATTATTCTGACCCTGCGCCTGTCGCCACCTTTACCCATCTTGATGCGACAGTGGCTTTGGAGCGCTCCATTGTGGAGAAGGGTATTTACCCGGCAGTCGATCCGCTCACATCCACATCCCGTATTCTTGACCCGCGAATTGTGGGAGAGGACCATTACCAGACCGCCAGAGAAGTACAGCGAGTATTACAGCGTTACAAAGACCTTCAGGACATCATCGCCATCCTGGGTATGGATGAACTGAGCGAGGACGATAAACTCATTGTCTCTCGCGCGCGGAAAATTGAACGGTTCTTCTCACAACCCATGTTCGTCGCTGAACAATTTACTGGACTTGAAGGTCGGTATGTGCCCTTGAAAGAGACCATCAGGGGTTTCCGCGAAATATTGGATGGGAAACATGATACTTTGCCCGAACAGGCATTCCGTATGGTAGGCACAATTGAAGAAGCGGTTGAAAAAGCTGCCCAACTTCAGAACGAGTAGTCAGACAGGAAAAAATCATGCCGATTCGATGTGAAATTGTTTCTCAAGACAGGATTGTATACCAGGGAAACGTGGATATGGTAGTTTTACCAGGCACAAATGGTATGATGGGGATTCTTCCCCATCATTCGCCTTTGCTGACCACATTACAATACGGTATCATCACCATTCGAGACGGCAAAGATGAAAAGTTTTTCACCGTTGCCGGAGGTATAGCTGAGATTCAGCCGAACAAGGTCACTATTCTGGCGGATGCCGCAGAGAATGTTGAGGAAATCGACCTGCAGCGCGCTGAAAATGCCCGTCGGCATGCCGAAGAAATACTCAGTCAAAAAGCTACAATGGATACCGACAGCTACCTGGCAATCCAGACTGCTTTACGTCGCTCTAACTTGCGTCTGGAAGCAGCAAAACGTTTCAAGCGCAATAGGACACCAAATTAGAAGGGAAACCCCGTTATGCCCTTTCTTACCAGAGAGATGGGAATTGATCTGGGCACGATGAATATTGTGGTGACTGAAGGAAACCAGATTCTTCTTCACGAGCCTACAGTGGTTGCCATCGTTGTCGATGAATTGAAAATGGTTGAATGGGGACAGGCTGCAAAAGATATGTACGGTCGTGTCCCAGACAGCATTGAAGTCATCCGCCCAATGCGCCACGGCGTGATTGCCGAGTTTGAAATTATTGAGAAATTATTGGAATTTCTCATCAAAAAACTGGTCGGTCCGATGCTGATTTTTCGCCCAAAAGCAATGATCACTGTACCTTATGGTATTACCAGTGTCGAAAGCCGTGCAGTGCATGAAGCCGGATTGGGCGCAGGTTGCCGTGAGATTTTTCTCATCCAACAACCTCTTGCAGCCGCATTGGGGGTTGATTTACCGATCAACACGCCCAGCGGGAACATGATTATTTTAATGGGCGGCGGAACAAACCAGGCTGCGGTTTTGGCAATGAACAGTATTGTCACCGCAGAGACTTCCCGCACCGGCGGGATCGCGTTTGATGATGCCATCATGACGCATGTACGCAAAAAATATGGGATTATTATTGGGCAACCCACCGCCGAGCAGTTAAAAATCAGGATTGGAGCAGCTGTTCCTCAAGCAAAATCAGAAATCATGGAAGTGCAGGGGCAAAACCAGGTCACGGGTCTACCTCAGTCTTTGGAACTGAGCACAGATGATATTGTTGATGCGTTGCAGGAACCACTCACTGAACTGGCAAACACAGCCAAAAAAGTGCTGGAGAAAACACCACCCGAACTGATCGCAGATATTATCGATCGTGGGGTTGCCATTTGTGGAGGAGGGTCGCTATTACGTTCTGTAGATAAATACCTGACGCGCGCATTGGGTCTACCAGTTTACCTCGTGGACAACCCGGCTACTTGTACTGCAGAAGGCGCTGCCAAAGCGATGGCAATGCGGGATGTTTTACGGCGTTCTTTGCTCCCAACTTAGCTTTTTCCCACAAAGAGTCGATTATTTATTACGATTTGAACGGCGATTTGCCGTTCCTTTTTTAAAAAGAAGCCAGCATTAGAGAGGTTTTTCATTCGCCATACCACGTCGGCAAATGGATGAGTTATTCTTATGGTTTCCTCGAAAGCAGGTAATGGCTCTTGGTTTCTTATTCAAAACGAAGGGTGGTCAGCAGATTGGTCTCTGGCAACGTCGTAATTTCGATTAGGACGAAAGGAAAAGGCAGGTAATGACCCGCTGGATATTCCTGATTGGGGTCTTCAGGGATTTGCATCCATTCATACGAATCTTTGTAACTTGTGAGATTTGACTGTTCTGCGCCTTGAATTGAAATTTCTAGATAACCCGGGAAAGTATCTTTACTGAAATAGAATTGATTTGAGGAGATCGCGGTTGCAGAATTGTCCTTCAACCTGGCGTCGCCAAACGGATCTTTCGACGAAAAGAAGACAGGAATCTTGGTTTGGATACCTTCAGTTGAAGTGATTTGAACGGTTAGAAGGTTATCATCCAGAGAAAACTTCTTCAGAATAGAACCGTCTACGCTTTGTATAATCATGTTCCCTGGCTGTGAGAGAATAGATTGATAGTATTGAACCGGGCTTTGATCTGAAAAAGCCCCTTGAATCACCGCCGGGTCGCTCAATTCACCCGCATTTTCCACCCAATCACTGCTATCGCTTAAGCCGACAGCAACCTGTGCTGTAGATGCGATCCACTCAATGGGGGAATCTCCGTTGAGATAAACAACCAGGGGTAACCCTCCGCCTAAAAGGCTGATTTCGACATAAATTTGTTGAGATGCAAGGACGCAAAATGTGTCACTGCATGAGGAAATTTGTGTGGGTGTTTCAACCCAGGTACTGGCATTCAATAAACGGTTCACCTGGGGGTAATAATTCTGACGAAGAACGAAGTGATTCGGGTCAGCGGTGGTATCCTGGAGCCAGGTAAATGTCTTCCAGGCATTTTGTGTGAGTAAATTATCTGGCGCCTGGAAAAGTTTCTGGTAAAGACCGTTATCCGCAAAAACGGAAGATGTATGGGAAATTGAACCATCGATGGTTTTTAGATAGGGTTGCAAGCTGTATTCATCCAAAACTTCAATCCAGGGATGGGTAGACAGGTATTTAAAAAGCACTGGCGCGATAAGAGCATCTGCCCACGGACTTTTTCTAAGGTCTCCACCTAATAACACTGGGGCATCCTTGTCCGGATTTGCGGCTGCTTGTAGAAGAAGGTTTTTCCATGTGGTTGGAAACATTATCTGATTAGAAGTGGAAGAATCCCAATCCACCTGAGGAATATTTTGGTCAAGCAAAATCGATTTGTTGGATTGAGCAATGGTATGGTTCATAAAGCCTGGGTAATCAGTTTGTTGGCTTTGTGTGGAAGGATCCGATGGATTTAAAACACTCAGCCTGCTTGCGGGTATATTGAATAGTGTGGCGGGTTGTGGATAAAAATCTTTAATCTGCGTATAGTCAAGAGTTTTATTCGGTAAAACCAATAATCCGTTTTGAACCAGGTGCTTGATTTGTGCAATTTTGTCTAAATAAGCCAGAGATGAAAGGTTCTCCGCCGAGTTTAGATCCAACAGAAACAAAGGAACTTGATTGGCTGTAGCTGCATCTAGTAGATGGGATAACCCATGCCTTCTGCCGAAAGGACCTGTATGTGCGCCGTCCCAACTGCGTAACAATTGGGCAGGTGTTTGTGATGATAACTCATTGGTGAAGGCAAGCAGGAGAGGAGCAGAACCAGGTAATGAAGGAGGTTTTGCGAGCAAAATGGGTGTGCTGTCGATGATTTCTCCATCTGGAGATGAGGTATTTACCAGGAAACGAAGTCTTGAGGGTGGTACCCCCACCATGTCCTTTTTTAAGGAATAAACGACATAATCTTGACCGGTGCGAATTTCCGAAATAATGGGTATTTCTGGTAATTCAAAAAGAAGGTTTATATTATTAAGGTTGGTTTCATCCAGGTCAAGAAAATCAATTCGGATGAGGTAAACATCGACGGTTTCCTGAAAATATGCAGCAATAATGTCCAGGGATGGTTCGCACTCATCGGGTTGATCGAGAAAAACCAGGTGGGAACGATTCCAAATGTACTCTTCAACCGATTCAGCGCCAGTCTGTTTGGGTTGACAGGCGGTGATTAGGGGCATAATGAACAAAACGAAAAGTAGAAACGATTTTTTATTTTTCACGTATATAAATTAGATAGAACTTACTTTGGTATTGATGGTCGAATCAATATCTACTGGAGATGATGAAATGAGTCTTTTAGGAAATATTGTCTGGTTGCTTTTTGGCGGTTTTATCAATGGCATGGGATACATTCTGGGTGGTCTTTTAGTGTGTTTGACCATCGTGGGGATTCCATTCGGTGTTCAATCGATCAAATTGGGTGTCGCGACGATGACGCCTTTCGGTCGTGAGATTGTTGTCCGCGAGGATTCCGGAGGGGTCTTGGAGGTGCTCTTTAATTTGCTTTGGGCAGTATTGTTCGGATGGGAAATCGCAGTTTCCCATCTCGTTCACGGGTTAATCCTTGCGATTACAATTGTTGGCTTACCCTTTGCAAAACAACATTTCAAGCTCATTCCGCTGGCACTTTTCCCCTTTGGACGGGAATTGCAATAGCAACTGGTCAATCCCTTCTTCTTCCAAAGAGGAGAAATGCATAATATAACAGGGTGGAGATCGCCTGGATGGCTGCTGCAACGTAGGTCAATGCAGCAGCGTCCAGGACTTTATCAACGCCTTTCATTTCCTGTTCGAAAATCACACCGCTATTGCTAAGCCATGCTTTAGCTCGCTTGCTTGCATTGAACTCGACAGGTAAAGTGACCAGGGCAAATAAGGTGGTCAATCCAAACAACCCAAGCCCAAAGATTGCAAGGTTGTCTCCAAATGTCGATGACAACATCAAGCCAACCACGAAAATGATTGGACCCAGCCAGCTTCCTATTTGCACTGAAGGAACCATTGCTGTACGGACTTTGAGCATGGCGTGACCTTCTGAATGTTGGATAGCATGCCCGGCTTCATGAGCAGCAACACCAGCCGCAGCCAATGAATTTCCTTGAAAAATCTGGGGGCTTAACCGCAGTACTTTTTTTGCTGGGTCATAATGATCGCTTAACATACCGCCAATTTGTTCTACCTGCACATCATTAACCCCATAGCTGTTTAACATGCGTTTAGCCACTTGCGCGCCAGTAATACCAGTATTACTGCGAATACGCGAATATTTGTTAAAAGCACCTTTCACTTTCAACTGCGCCCAAAAACCTAACAGGATGGCTGGCAAACTGAAAAGGAGATAGATACCATATCCACCGAAGTACATTCTGACCTTCCTTTCTTCACAAGTGTAATTTTAACGCTATTTTGCCAGAGAATGGCTAAAATTGGGTTTAAGTAAACATACAAAAACATGAGATGCAAGTGATAGAACAGGTTTTTCTACCCCAATTCATTAATAATCAACTGGAAGACTCTAATAAAAAGCGTTATACTTACCGCCGCGAAGGTTTATTAAAAAGGGAGTAATTGGAGATAGAATGAAGAAATCTTCTTTTCACCGAATATATGTCATCCTTGTCTTGCTTTTTTTTCTGAGTTCTTGTTCACAACCTCAAGAACCGGCTTCATTGAGAATTGGTGTGCTTCCAGTGCTTGATACGTTACCCTTATATGTCGCGGAAGCACAAGGCTACTTTGAAGAAGCTGGTGTGAACGTTGAGCTTGTTGCAGTAAATTCTGCGCCAGAACGTGACCAGTTGATGCAGACTGGGCAGATCGATGGGATGCTGAACGAACTGGTTTCAACCATTTTATACAATCGCGACGGCGCTCAGGTTAAGGCAATACGATTTGCCCGGGTAGCCACCAGTCAATACCCTCTTTTCCGTTTGCTGGCTGCACCAGGTAGTGGAATTGAAACAGTTAACGATGTGGCAAATGTTCCTATTGCAATCTCTGATGGAACTGTGATCGAATATACAACAGATCGTTTGCTAGAGTATGCTGGCATTTTACCGGAGGATGTGGCAAAAATTTCCGTGCCGAAGATTCCTGACCGGCTTGCCCTTTTGATGAGTGGTGAAGTACAGGTGGCGAATTTGCCTGACCCTGTCGCTTCCCTTGCGATTGCCAATGGATGCACATTGGTGATTGACGACACCGTTTTACCTGAAGTGAGCAACAGTGTTTATACCTTTAGCGTTAAGGCATTGGAAGACAAGCCCGATGCCGTTAAAGCTTTCATGGAAGCGGTGGAAAAGGCTGTTAAAGATATTAATGCAGATAAAACCAAATGGGACAACCTTTTATTGGAACGCGGACTTGTTCCAGAAGCCATCATTGAAAGCTATATCTTACCTGATTATCCAGAGGCAGGTGTGCCAGATGATACGCAATACCAGGATGCGTTAGACTGGCTTCTGCGAAAGGGGTTGTTAGAGCAATCAAGCGATTACAACATGCATGTGGATGGTTCGTTTTTCCCAGAATAACGTGTGAATTGGGTTTTTAGAGCAGATGTATGCACCCATGATTCAATTTGAGAAAATCAGTTTTGGATACACTCCAAAAAAGTTGATTTTTGAAAATTTTTCCTGGCAGGTGCAGACTGGCGAATCCTGGGCTGTTTTGGGGTCATCTGGATGCGGAAAAACCACCCTGTTTTATCTGCTCGCCGGGCTGCGTATTCCAAATTCCGGTGAGATTTTAATTTCAGGGAAGAAATTAGTAAAACCAAGACCTCAAACCGGGTTGATTTTGCAGGATTATGGTCTGTTGCCCTGGGCGACTGTTCGCGAAAATGTTACTCTGGGGCTGCGGATTCGCCAATTTTATGGACCAGACGGAAAGCATGCCCCAGATGATGCCGTGATTACTGAAATTGAAGAAGAGGGCATGCGCTGGATGGAAAGATTGGGTTTGCTGGATATTGCCAATCGATACCCGGAGCAAATATCTGGCGGTCAAAGGCAAAGAACCGCGATTGCTCGCACCCTGGCAATCAACCCGGATTTATTGCTGATGGATGAACCCTTTGCATCACTCGATGTGCCAACGAGGGAAAGCCTTCAAGGATTTGTTTTGGAGATGCGCCAGGAAAAGCAAATCACGAATATTTTGGTAACCCATTCTATTGAAGAAGCTGCCTTGATGGGTGAAAAAGTTATGGTGTTGAAAACTGATCTCCAGTGTACTCCCCAAATCTTCGAGAACCCGTCCTACGAACAGCGTACTCAAGTTGATAATCCCGATTTTATCGATTTTTGCCGGGTTTTACGGCAGGAGATTGCCCGTTGAGGATTAAGCGGCGTAATGTATTGATTTCTGCTGGCATCATGCTTATCTTGTGGGAACTGCTCTCGCTGATGATTAACGTGGCAATTTTGCCCCCTGCACATAAAGTTTTACTTGTTTTTTTCCAGCAGATATTTGGCGAACTGGGGTTACATTTTATCGCCAGTCTCTGGCGCGTTCTGGCTTCCATGTTTCTCGCTATTCTAGTGGCAGCACCTGCCGGATTGGTTTTGGGGCAATCCAAACGATTGAATGAAATTTTCTCGCCATTTGTGTATCTTGCATACCCGATACCAAAGGTTGTTCTGGTACCGATTGTCATTTTGTTTTTGGGGATCAATGATTTTTCAAAAATCACAGTCATCTTCCTAATTCTCTTTTTCCAGATCCTGGTATTGGTTCGTGACCAGGCTGCGAGCATACGCCCGGAACTGGTCTACTCGGTTCGCAGCCTGGGGGCTGGCAGGCGGGCTTTGTTCCGGTTTGTTTATTTTCCTGCCAGTTTACCGGCGATTCTTACCGCACTTCGCCAATCGATCGGAACGGCTGTGGCGGTTTTGTATGTGGTTGAATTGGTCGCGACTCAACGGGGTCTTGGTTACTATATTTACCTGTACGGCAGCACTCTGTTTAACTATCCCAAAATGTATGCCGGTATCATTGCCATGAGCTTGTTGGGCTTGGGTTTGTATTTTGCTGCTGACATCTTGCACCGCTGGTTATGTCCCTGGCAATTCACTGAAGAACACTAACATGGTCGATTTCCCTACCAAGTAATAAGGAAAAGGTGTTCGGAATTTTTGGGTGTTGACAATGTCATAAAAAACCCTATAATGTAATTAACTTTATAATATAAACCATATTACAGGATAGAGTGAACATGCTTAACAAAAATCAAATCCAGTCATATACCTCAAATTTTCCCAACCTTCAAGGTCTCAAAGCTATCCCGTTAAGTCTGTTGTTATGGATGATGGTGGTTTGGGCTAATCAACAAAGCGGTCCAAACATAACATTACCCATCCTGATCATATTTTCAATGCTGATGTTTTATGCGTTTGTGGATCGGTATTACAAGTTATCCTATGGGACAATTTTTCAAACCGGGCAAAAAAAAGCCAGCGAGATAATATTTTCCGCTATTGCAGGTATCCTTACATTAGCCGCGTTTGTGCTGGATGCATCTCAATCGATTCCGGTTAGCCTGGTGGGGTTGGCGTGGGCAGCGATGCTCATTTTCGATGGGTTTCGTATTTCCCGGTCAATGCCGCAACAAACATTTCCATTTTACTGGATTTTTGCCATCATCCTTTTAGTCGCAAGCGTGATATCTGTGTTTGGCTTTGTGGGTTGGTGGGAGGCTTTGGGGGTTAACAATCTGCTCTCTGCGGTCTTAATTGTTGCAAGCATCCTGATGCTCATCAGTGGGGTTATCTGGCATATTTTCTTTTTACAAAGTCTAAAAGTAGGAGAGTAAGCGATGGATGAGAACTTGGATGAAACTTTCCAAAACCTGGCTGCTCTCGATAAACTATTACATGAACCAGCTCGGTTATCCATTATGACCGCATTAATGGCATGTAAAAGTGCAGATTTTCTTTTCCTGCAACATTTGACAGGGTTATCTTCTGGGAATCTATCCGTACAAATCACACGCCTTGAGGAAGCTGGAATGTTATTGACCACTAAACGGTTTGTGGATAAACGTCCCAATACACTCATTTCACTTACAGAAAACGGGAAACAATCCATACATGCTTATTGGAAACGGATGGAAGAATTAAAGAAGTCAGCTGAAGACTACTCGAAATAAAAATACCGACGGGTAAAAAGAAAAAAGAAGTTGTCCTTTAATACAAAGGGACAACCTCTTTTTGTCAAATAGGAGTCACGATAGAGTGCTTTGCACGCTCTACCCAAACAACAAAATAGCCTGTTGAAGCGTGTTCCAAAAACCATATCCCATAGGAATTCCTACTGCAAGCCATGCCAGGATAACAAGGGCTAATTGTCCCGCAGGGGATTTTTTCTGGGGTACAGATTCTTCACTGGCAGCCACCTCGGCAACGGAACGCTCTTTTGCCAGTTTTTTCTCTTTTGCCAACTCATCATCGGTCATGAAATGCTTACTGGCAACCGGTCTGATCAACAAATTTAAAATCAAGCCGAGCACCAACAAACCGGAGAGGATATACATGGTAGTGTCATAAGCATGTGCTTTTTCAACGCCATTGGCGATTTGATATTCACGAATATAATTGACTAAAACTGGTCCCAATACACCAGCTGTCGACCAGGCGGTCAATAATCTGCCGTGAATGGCACCGACCATTTGCGTTCCGAACATATCTGCCAGGTATGCTGGTATCGTCGCAAAACCACCACCGTACATAGAAACGATTATGCAGAATGAAGCCACAAAAATTGCCAGGTACCCTGCACTACCTAAGGTGGGCATCAGTGCATACAGGCTCGCTCCGAGGAGAAAGAACACCGCGTACGTTGCTTTTCTACCAATAAAATCCGAAAGCGATGCCCATACGAATCGTCCGCCAATATTGAACAACGATAATAACCCGGTGAATCCAGCACCGATAATGGCGATTTGTTCCTTTTGCGCGAAGGAAAGGTCATTAAAACTAAGGTCTAAACCTATAAGCTTTCCCCCAAAAATTTCTTGAAGGAGCGGAGATGCCATACCAATAATACCGATACTGGCGGTTACGTTTAAGCATAGAACGCCCCAGATCAACCAAAATTGTGGTGTTCTCCAGGCTTTTTTGACGTGAACGTGTTTATTCGTGATCATCGAATTATTATTTGTTGGCGGGTTCCATCCAGCGGGTTTCCAGCCAGTGGGTGGCACTCGATAAGTCAATGCGCCACCGATCATGAAAACGAAATAGATCCCTGCCATTAGAAGAAAGGTTTGCCAAACACCAACGTTGGTAGACGAGGCAAAGAAGTTCATCAAACGATTTGCGAGTGGGGCGCCAATCATTGCTCCGCCGCCAAACCCCATTATCGCCATGCCTGTTGCCATGCCGCGGCGGTCCGGGAACCATTTAATCAGCGTGGATACAGGAGAAATGTAACCCAACCCAAGACCAATGCCACCAATCAAACCTGATCCAATCCATAACATCCAAATCTGGTGAAGATTGACGCCAATAGTTGAAATGACCAAGCCACCGCACCAGCATAAAGCAGAAACCACTCCTGCTTTGCGCGGACCTGCATGTTCCAACCAACCACCCCAAATTGCAGCAGCTGAGCCAAGAAAGACAAAAAAGAGGGTGTACATCCATCCCAGCATGGAGATGGGCCAATCACAGGTAGTTGTGAAAACTTTTGCAAAAAAGCTCATGCTTTCAGGGCAGGTAATTGCCTCCTGCACACCAATGGCTTTGGATAGAGGTAGCCAGAATACAGAAAAACCATAAGCCATGCCGATGCATAAGTGTATTGCTAAGGCAGCAGGGGGAACTAACCATCGGTTGAACCCTGGTTTTGCAATTGTTCGCTCTTTTTGAAAGTAGTCCCAAAATGTCATCGAATTCACTCCTTTTTTTCTTTTGCCTATCATGGCGGTATATTATGGTTAGTCTCTGAGGGGCGTAAAGATTGGTTGTTTATATTAATATTTTGAGTAATAGAATATTATCCTTGATTGGTTTGCGCTAACCAGATAAGAATCTGCGAAGTTGCCTGTTTTGCCAGGCTTTGAGTTTTTAGTGATAAACCCTGGATGAAATTGAATTCGTGTCCTCGTATGGAAGCAAGGATGGCAATTGGAGAACGATGATAAAGGGATTCACAGAATGAAAGAAGTGTTTCTGGGGTGAGATGATGTGTGAAAGGTGAATGCTGAAAACAGGCTGTTAATGGTTGTAATCGTATGTCTTCAGGAATATTGCCTGTATGAGCATCGATGAAGCAAACGCGTTCGTATTGAGCTACTTCTTCTGCCAGTTCTGGTGTAAGCTGTAATGTGAAAAAGAAATGGGGATTTTCCTGGTCTTGAGGAATTTCATCGCTTGGGTCGTCAGGAAATTCACGGTTTAGTTTCTTTGCAAGTGAATGGAGGATATGCCAGGCAACGCCGTCGTCCTGCCGGTCAATATTTCCATATCCGAGTAGTAGTGTCTTGTTCATTTACCTTTTCTCAAGAAAAAGGAGGGTTTTGAAAAAACCCTCCCAATTTTACCTTATTTTTCAAAAGTGATATTTTATTAATCTCTGACCAATGTGCGGACGAGTTGACCATCGGGAGCAAATACATCGATATGGATGGGCATCTGTCCAGCTGCATGGGTCGAGCATGAGAGGCAGGGGTCATGAGCTCGAATGGCAGCTTCAACCCGGTTGAGCAACCCTTCGTGAATTTCGCCCTGAATGTAGGTTTTAGCCACATCATCAACTGCTTTGCACATCGCCCAGTTGTTATGACCGGTTGCAACGATGAGATTGACACGCTCGATCTGTCCACTTGGCTTTGCCCAGTAATGATGGAACAAAGTCCCGCGTGGGGCTTCGATTACGCCAACTCCAACACCCTGGAAATTCTTGCGTGTGTTCATGATTTCTTTGCTTAAGATATCGGGGTCCTCAAGTAAAATACGAGCACGCTCGAGAGCAAATAATGTTTCGATTAACCGGGCATAGTGGAAGTACAGGGTTTGTTCAACAGGCATTCCGTTGTTAATCGATTTATAGACCTCAAATTCTGCCTGGGCGAGGGGTGTG
The DNA here is from genome assembly GCA_964426355.1 of uncultured Anaerolineaceae bacterium. GTDB lineage: Bacteria > Chloroflexota > Anaerolineae > Anaerolineales > Anaerolineaceae > JAJFTV01. The sequence continues at coordinate 13,338 of CAYRRA010000012.1, read as the reverse complement.
TCAATCTTGTCTGCGACATTTAACCTGCCGAGAGGCCCGACACGGTACACACCTTTATCCCACCCCAATTTTTTGTAATATGGGAATTTGAGATAGGACCAGTTTTCGACATGTTCCGCGATGTAATCCAGGTAGTCTTTACCTTCAAATTTTTCTAATTGCTTTCCGTCTTGATCTACCAGGCGAACGTTGCCATCGTATAATTCCAGGCTGTTCTCAGGTGTTACCAGACCCAAGTAACCCGATTTGAAGACGGCGAATTTATCAACATCCTCACGGTTCTTTTCTGCCCAGTCTTTCATGATCTGGATACCGATTTGCACCGTTTGGATGTTCTCGTCGATACCTTTAAGAATAGTTTCGCGACCTTCTGGATCAAGTGCTTTATTCACGCCACCCGGAACAGCAAAATTGGGATGAACCCGACGACCACCGAGGATGCGAATAATTTCTTGACCAAATTTTCGTAATAACACAGCTTTTACTGCCAGATCGGGGTTTACCTGGATTAATCCGACCACATTGCGCACCGCCGGGTCAGCATCGAAACCGAGAAGCAAATCAGGTCCTGCCAGTTCGAAAAAGTGCATACCGTGGCTTTGAATCATCTGTCCCATGTGCATCAGGTCGCGCAGCATAGAAGCCGGACGCGGCGGCGGAGCACCATACAATGCATCGGTGGCTTTAGCGGCGGCAAGGTGATGGCTAACAGGGCAGATGCCGCAAATACGCGGTGTGATGGTGGGCATTTCAAAGACCATGCGTCCTTCGCAAAATTTTTCAAAACCGCGAAACTCGTTGACATGTAAATACGCATGATCTACTTTGCCGTTTTCATCCAGATTGATGGTCACTTTTGCATGACCTTCGATGCGGGTAACCGGTTCAATTGTAATTTTTTGTGCAACCATTATTTCCTCCTGGTTTAATGCCAGTGAAGCATCTTGTCTTTGAGTTCAGGCATCTTCCCTTGAGCCAGGCAGCTCAACACGTGAAAGATTGCATCAGCGTCCGGGGGACAACCTGGTACAAAAATATCGACCGGGACCACTTCATGAAGGGCTCTTACCCGAGTGGGTACACAGAGTTCCGGGTCGTTTGGAATTAACCCTTCCGAATCAGTGCTTTCGGTTTCAACATAAGCGCGACGCAGTGTGTCATCGAGTTCGAAAAAATTCCGCATGGCGGGTACACCACCAAAAACTGCGCAATCACCCAGGGCAACCAGGATTTTACAGCGTTTTCGCATTCGATGTGCCTGCTCCTCGTTGGAGGTGTTGTTAACGCCACCTTCCAGAATGCCAACATCAACACCGCTTTCATCGGGTTCTTTCAAATCTGTGATGGGTGTGGCGCGAATGTCTACAAGTTCAACCAGTTGGAGTATGCGTTCATCAATATCCAACAAAGACATGTGACAACCTGAACATCCTGCCATCCAATCGCTTGCCACTTTAGGTTTTGCCATTCTAATCTCCTTTCATGCCCTTACCATTAATTTTCAATCGCGGTCAATGCCGGGCGTTGTTTGAGCTGTGTTTGCCAATCATCCTGACTGCATTCAGGCATTTTCAATTGAGCAGCGAGTTGGCTTAGTATTTCCTGATTGGATTTGACGGATGAAGACGGCTCAAGGAATTTCTCTGCCTTCTGAATGTTTCCATCCAAATTCAGATAGTGACCGGTTTCTTCACCCCAAGCTGCTGTGGGGAGAACCACATCTGCCATGGCTGTGAGCCTGGAAGTATATGCAGCCTGAACGACCAGGAAAGGAGTTTTTTCCAGGGTTTGTGTCAATCGCTGTGATGGTTCGTCATCACCCAACGCGACATAGATTACCTGTTGCCCTTCGAGTGAAACTGGTTGATCAAGACCATATTGGGCAGCAGCATAGCTGTTGGCTTTCCCTTTCATGCTCAACAGCCCGTTCCAGCCTTCCATTGCGCCACAATTTTGTGCAAATTCGATAAATTTTTCGGCAACCAGAATCTCATTGCCGGCTGAATATTCATCATCAAAAATCACAAGAAGTTTTTCAGCGCTTGTTATCAGTTCCGCTGCGGTCAGGAAATCTTTTTTAGAAATCGTTGTCAGGGTTTCTGCTTTTTCCAAACTAATCCCGGTATCTACATTCTTGCTCTTATGCAGCGCGGCTGAGACTCCATCCATGATAGTCAAAAGATCCGCTTTCCCCTTGCTGCAAAGTGTTTTAGTTGAGATGTGATCTAATGAATTCTCCGCAGTATCCAGGATTAAGAGTTGCGCTCCACAGGCAACGCTGCGTTTGACGAGAAAACTGGCTACTTCATGGTCTTTGATGAGATCTGCACCGAGAAGAACGATTGTATCTGCTTCTTCAATGGCAGAGAGTTTGCTTTGATAGGGTTTCCCCAATTTTTCCGAAATCCTGTACGCTAGTTTGCTGGTTTTGCTTTCATCGAGCGTGGTTACCTGGCTGTTCTTGAGATACTTTCCAAAAATTTCTTTCCCAAGATACATCGCTTCGAGTGGGAGGCGGTTGGAAACCAGGCAAGCAACGGCTTCCCCTTTACCACTGGCAAAGGGTTGCAACTGACTGGAAACTTTGGAGAGTGCTTCTTCCCAACTGACAGGGGTCAATTTTCCGGCTTTGCGTACCATGGGTGACTGTACCTTTTCATTCTGGTTATCCAGGGGGTAGAAACGTCCCACCTTGCAGAGCACACCATGATTTGGTTCAGCTTCCCAGTCACCCTCAATCTTAATCAGGTAATTGTCTTTGGTCATCACATTCACGCCACAACCAATGCTGCAGCCAATACAGATGGTTTTTTGTGATTGTAAATCTTCTTTCTGACCACGATAAGCGCTCCAGCGATCAATAATCGCACCGGTTGGGCAGACTTGAACACAAGCACCACATGAAACGCAGCTGCTCTCACCTAATGGCGTACCCAGATCAGCCATGATCAGGGTTTTTGCACCTCGTTCTTCAACACCGAGGGTGAAATTACCAATCAGCTCAGAACAGGCGCGTACACAACGCCGGCAAAGAATACAACGGTTATGGTCGAGCACAATATAGGGATGGCTGGCATCCACTTCATACGGTTTCCAGTTCGGTTGAATGGGCCAGTGGGTCATACCTTCATCGTATGCAGCTTGTTGAAGTTCGCAATCGCCATCGTTTACAACGCAGTAGGGGCAGAAATGGTTGCGATCACTGAAGATCATGGTGAGGATAAATTTCCGAGCTTCGCGCACTTTTTCGGTGTTTGTATGAATCACCATGTTTTCCATTACTGGCAAGGTACATGAAGTTTGAAGTGTTTTTGCCCCTTCTAGCTCAACAACACACAAGCGGCAGCCACCATAAGGCGTTAACTCTGGATGATCACAGAGGGTTGGAATGTCGATCCCTGCGGATCGGGCGGCGTTTAAAACGGTTGTACTTTCTGGAACCGAAATCTTTTTCCCATCGATTGTCAAATTTACCATGTTTCTATCTCCATATTTGTAAGATAAACAATTACGAGGCGAGAACTTCTCGTTGAACCTTTTTCATCGGGCAGACGCCGGTCGGACAAACCTGTAAACGAACATGGGCTTCGACTTCGGCGCGGAAATGACTAAGGATGTCGCGTAGGGGTGTGCCTGCTGTTTGACCTAAACCACAGTTGGATAAATTGGTCAGGTTATCACTGATCATCAACAGGTCATCCAAATCTTTCATGGTTCCAAGACCATTTGAGATGTTATCCAAAATTTGATATGCGCGTTGATTTCCGATGCGACAGGGGTTGCATTTGCCACAGCTTTCTTTGCGGAAGAAATTCATCAATGACTTTGCCAAGTCAACCACACAATTATTTTCATCACAAATCAGCAAGGCTCCTGACCCTAACGAAACCCCAGCATTTTTGTAGGAATCAAAGTCCATTGGGGTATCTTGTAAACTTGCGGGGATAATTGAGCCGCTGGAACCGCCAGTTTGTGCCATTTTAAAGCGGGCTTCATCCTTTATACCTTTAGCGTAAATGCTGATTACTTCACGTAAGGTAATGCCCATCGGTACTTCAATGAGCCCGGTGGTGTTGACATTACCGAGAATGGTATACACTTTGGTGCCTGGGCTGTTGACTGTGCCAAAACTTTGGTACCAAACCGCACCATTTCGGATGATCGGGGCAACATTTGCCAGTGTTTCAACATTGTTGACCACTGTGGGTTTTCCCCAAAGACCGCTTGTAACCGGATATGGTGGGCGATTGCGAGGTTCACCGCGTTTGCCTTCAATGGATTCTATTAACGCAGTTTCTTCACCGCAAACATATGCACCCGCACCGCTGTGTATATGGATGTGGAAGTTAAAATCGGTTCCGAATATGTTTTTACCCAACAGACCTTTTTCTTCTGCCTGGAGAATTGCGATCTCGAGGCGTTTGCGTGCCAGGCCATATTCACCACGAACATAAATGTATCCTTCACTGGCGCCCACTGCATAAGCGGCAATGGTCATTGCTTCGAGCATATTGAAGGGGTCGCCTTCAATAATCACGCGATCTTTGAAAGTACCCGGTTCACTTTCATCTGCGTTGCAAACTACATACTTTTGATCTCCACTTGCTTTGGCAACAAAGCTCCATTTCAATCCGGATGGGAAACCTGCTCCTCCGCGACCGCGAAGCCCAGAATTTCGGATCTCGTTGATCACATCTTGAGGTTGCATTTCAAAAAGGGCTTTTGCTAACGCCTGGTATCCATCGTGCATGATGTAGTCATCAATGTCTTCTGGGTCAATGATACCGGCTCTTTGCAACACAATCCGGTTTTCAGCAGGTAAAGTTCCCTGGCGGGAAGAAATCCAGGCGATTCTCCCGGTTAATGCACGGGGTGCTGCTTGCAGTCCAGGTGCAACGCGACCTTTGTAGAGATGTTCTTCAACGATAAATGGAACATCCTCCACACTGATTGGACCATAGACAGCAGCTTCTGGATAAACAATAATCAAAGGGATGGCGTCAGAGCGTCCCACATCGCCGATTGTGTTCAAAGAGACTTCGTCCTGAAGTCCAAACCTGGCGATTTCTTTTTGAAGCTTGTCAAATATTTCCTGTGCACCGTAGGACAGGCTCCTTGGATCTGTGGAGACCAGCACCAATGAACGATATTTTTTCATGTTTTCCTCCACCTACTCGTAACGGCTCAATATGTCTTTTACCTGGTTGGGTGTGACATTCCCATACATGTCTTCATCCACAACCAGGACAGGTCCAACACCACAAGCTCCCAGGCAACTGGTCGTTATCAAAGTCCATTTGCCATCTTCGCTGGTTTCGCCGGTTTGCAGTTTTAACTCAGTCGTTAAGGCTTCCCACACCTCTCTTCCACCGACAACATGGCAGGGTGCACTTTCGCAGAACTGAATAACATGTCGACCTCGAGGTTTGGTTGAGAGCATATGATAAAAAGTTGCAGCAGAGAACAATTGGCTTTTGGGTGTTTTTAGCCGTTTGCTGACTTCATCTAAGGCTTCTTTTGGCAGGTAACCTAAAGTTTGGTTCAGTTCATTCAGGATAGGGATGAGTTCATCCCTATCCGTGCCGTATTTAGCGATTGATTCATCAACTGCTTTTTTGATCTTCTCACTTGCTGTTTCCATCGTTTTGACTTCCTCCATTGTGAATCGAGATTAGTGGTTTTTGAGGTCTTTATTCAATCGAGATTGCGCCAAAATTGCAGACCTGCATACAGATTCCACAACGGATACAAATATCGGGATCGATCACATGTGGACTGCGTCTTTCGCCGCTAATGGCGTTAACCGGGCAGTTTCTTGCACACACGGTACAACCGGTACAGGTATCCGGGTTGATTACATATTGGATCAAGGATCGACAGACTTTCGCCGGGCATCGTTTTTCGTTGATGTGCTCCTCATATTCCTCGCGGAAATGTTTCAGTGTACTTACAACAGGTGTTGGTGCACCTTGACCCAAACCACAAAGCGAGGTCTTTTGAATATAAGCAGAAAGCTCTTCCAGTTGTTCAATGTCGCCTGGCTTCCCTTGACCTTCACATATTCGGTTCAAGATATCGAGGATGCGATTGGTGCCGATACGACAAGGAACACATTTCCCACAGCTTTCATCTTGTGTGAATTCCATGAAATACCGCGCAATGTCAACCATGCAGGTTTCATCATCCATGACGATCATACCGCCTGAACCCATCATTGAACCCGCTTTCGTCAGGGCGTCATAATCGACCGGTAAATCGAGGTGTTCTTTGGTTAAACAACCGCCCATGGGTCCACCAGTTTGAACCGCTTTGAAGCCTTTGCCATCTTTGATTCCCCCGGCAACATCATAAATAATCTCGCGCAAGGTAATACCAAATGGAACTTCAATTAGACCAGGATGAACGATATCGCCTGCAAGAGCAAAAGTTTTCGTACCTTTGCTATTCTCAGTACCCATGCTCGCAAACCATTCTGGTCCTTTTAGAATAATCTGCGGGACGTTGGCATAGGTTTCGACATTATTGATATTTGAGGGAAAAGCCCAAAGTCCTTTGACGGCAGGATAGGGAGGACGAGGGCGCGGCTCACCGCGTTTACCTTCAACAGAAGCCATCAATGCAGTTTCTTCACCACAAACAAAAGCGCCTGCACCCATCCGAACTTCCAGGTCAAATGAGAAATCTGACCCCAGGATATTTTCGCCGAGTAATCCGATGTTACGTGCCTGTTGAATAGCGACATTAAGTGTTTTCACCGCCAGAGGGTATTCAGCTCGGCAGTAGATATATCCTTGATTTGAGCCAATTGCATAACCTGCAATAATCATGCCTTCAAGCACAGCGTGAGGGTCGCCCTCTAAAACACGCCGGTTCATGAAAGCACCAGGATCACCTTCATCTGCATTGCAAAGAACAAATTTAGGGTTGGCTTCGCTTTTTCGAGCAAGCTTCCATTTCAGGGCGGTTGGAAAACCAGCACCACCACGTCCGCGCAACTTGGATTTTTCGACGAGTTCAATAACTTCTTCTGGTTGCAATTGGATGACTTTTGCCAAGGCACTGTAGCCATCCTCGGCGATATATTCTTCAATATTGTTCGGATCGATCTTACCGCAATTCTTAAGGACAACCCTGACTTCTTTGGATTTAGGCGCCCCTAACTCTTCGTCGGTTTGAAAGCGTTGAACGACTTCAAATTTGTTGATCACGCGACCTTTAAGGAAATGCTCTTCAACCAGCAAAGGGATATCTGCCGGAGTGAGATTGCCGTAATGGATAGCTTCAGGATAGACCATTAGATCAGGTCCAAATAAGTTAGGATCTCCAATGCGTGAAGTCTCAAGTACCTGAACTTCCTCAAACAAGCCATTTTTGATCAACTCATCGTTCAGCAGGTCAATGATCGTAAAAGCGCCCTTTTCAATGCAAATTGGGTCGATCGATACCAGTATATGAGAACGGTAAAAAGTCATGATTTTCCTTCTATGCAGATTTAATTACATATTTTTCTACCAGTTTGCCATTGATGATGTGTTCCTGCATGATTTCGGTAACCATGGCAGGGGTCACTCTTCCGTAGGAAACTGGTTCGGAATCGCCGATGATGACCTGGATGATCGGTTCGTACGAATCCAGACCGATGTTTCCGGTTTGGCGGACCAACACTTCTTCCAGGTTGTTTTCTTCAATAAAAGAAAGGATCGCTTTTAACGTTTCTCGTGCGCCTGATGCGATGCCTACTGTGCCCATACCCACAACGATTTGTTTCTGACCGCTGATTTTCTTTGCTTCACGTTTTTTTAAGGCTTCTTCGCGTACTCTTTTCAAGTCTTCAAGCGATTTAATTTTATCCATTTGATACGCTCCTATTCAAATTCTTGTTATATTTATTTTGTCTGCACTGCCAGGATGTTCTCTTCGATAAAGGACCGTAGCCATTTCATGACATGTGGGTCGCTAAATGGAACATCGCCAAGTATCGAACTGATCTCCTGACTGTTTATCTCAAATCTTCGTTTATCAACAGTATAGCAAAAAAACCAATTGATTTCAGGTGAACCGATGAGCAACGTGAGGAAAGTACTGCTCAGATCTCCTATTGGCATCCTGTCGATATGATTGCGTTGGAAATTAACCTTGACTTCAGTGCCTTTGCCAGGGGTTGAATTGATCTCCATCGACCCGTTACATGCTTCAGCGGCTGCTTTCAAGAGCGGAATCCCCAACCCAACTCTTCGTGTGGTACGGCTGGTGAAAAATGGATCCATCAACCTGTCGACTGATTCTGCATCCATTCCAACGCCATCGTCTTTTATGGTAATTTGTAAAAGGTCAGTTTTTGAACATTCCAAAATGTCCAAAATGATATTCTTCGCCTTCGCAGTAATTGAATTTTCTGCGATATCTAAAATATGTAACGATAATTCTTTCAACTTGATTACTGAGCGGACAATTTATCTTTTTCTAAAAGGTCCTGGATGATTTTGGGCAGTTTATTGGGACGAACACGTCCATAAATTTCATCATCCACAACGACAACAGGTGCCTGGCTGCAAGCGCCTACACACCTGCAAAGCTCAATGGTAACTGCGCCATCCTCGGTAGTGTGACCAGGCTCGATGTTGAGGATTTGTTTTGATTTGTCGATAAGTTGTTGGGTTCCTCCGACATAACAGGCAGTACCCATACAAAACTTGATGGTATGTCTTCCACGGGGAGTGGTTGTAAAGAAGGAATAAAATGTTACTACTCCATGGATCTGGCTGGCAGGTACTTTCATTTTCTGTGCGACGTAATCTTGCATCGGTAAAGAGATGAACCCAATTTGATTCTGAAGCTCGTTCAAAATCACCATTGTGGCACCAGGAAGATCTTTATTTGCTTCAAGGATATTGTCGATAATTTTTTTCTTCTCTGGCTGATTGAGCGGATCGTTTACCTGTATTTTTTCAAAAGAGACTTTCATATTTTTTCCTTGGAAATGAGATAGTCTGTTGTTGATTATTTTGTAAATTTCGACTTGTTTTTTACTACAGATAACCACATAACTATAACTCGTAACTTTAAAACCGGTCAATTATCAAATGTCATCATTCATCACGAATATTGTCAAAACTGAAATCCAATAAAATTGGTCATATTTACCGACCGCCCATCCTCATTTTTTAGCGCTTTACAAATTTCTTCAAAAGAAGACTCATTCAGCCAAAATTGGTTAATTCCTAACATATCATCCAGGAAGTGTGCATCCCCACTGAAAATGATGGGGAAACGGCTGATAGAGGGGTGTCTCTGCAATAGGACTTTGAGATCATCACGAGGGTTAATCTCTAACGCGTCAAACGCAATATTTTCTGGCAAGAAACCGAGTGTGGGCAGTAATCCATACATAGCGCGGTTGATGTGAGCAGGAATATATAATCCATCAAATTGTTTTACCAGTTCCCATGCTTTTTCCAGTGAAAGGCTGGTTGCCTGACTGAGCATGCGTTCCTCGTTCCTGATGAATTCGCCAGTTGAATCGACGATATATTGCGGTCCAAAGATTTCCGCCTGGTTTCGAACACTTGACAGGAAGGGTTCGAGCTCGATTTGAAAAAGATGAATTTGTTTCAAATTGGGGAAAAGACAAAGGACGTGAATTTCCTCGCGGGTATGCAACTCAATTGCGGGAATGACCGTAATCCCTGTGCCTTCAGCAGCCTGAATGACTGCGCCAGTATTTGCAGTAGTATTATGGTCACTGATGGCGATGATATCTATGCCTTTGTCTAAAGCCGTTTGAACGATAAGAGGGGGTATCATTTCCACTGAAGCACAGGGAGAAAGAACGGTGTGGATATGAAGCTCAGCCCGGTAGAGATGAAATTGATTGGTTGGATTATCCAAAATGAACCCGGTCAGGCAGGTGGATCATGCCGTTATTCCTAGTTCCCATAATTTCCCGACGATCTCAAAAGTAGGTGATGAAGTTGAAAGCAGCGTAATCTCTTCCTCATTTGCTTTTTCGATAGTTGCTTGATCGGGAATATTTCCTTCTGTGATGATGATGGCTGCCTGTTCCAACAGGGTTGCTACTGCAACGATGTTTAAATGTGATTGCAATGTTATCCAGAGACCATCATGTTTTGCTGCAGCCATAACACAACTAAGCATGTCAGAGGTGTAACCTGTTTTTGGGTTCTTTCCTGCGATCAAAGCCGGGTTCGTAAGGACGGTGAGGTTCAACTCTTTGATAATTTCTTGTAAATTCATAATCTGGCATCCTTCTGGTAGTGTTCTCCCATTACTTCTTTTTTCTGGAGAAAGATTTTCATCTGCAACTTGGTGCCTTTGCCTGGGGTGGAATCAAGCTTCATCCAATCAACACACCTGGACATGTTGACCAAACCCATTCCTGCACCAAACCCCAACTCCCGCACTTCTTCACTGGCAGTGGAATAACCGGGTTGCATTGCCATTTCGATATTTTCAATACCCGGACCATCATCTTCAACGCGGATGGATATTTGATGGGGTTCGATTTCAACTCTTAAATAACCGCCGTTGTTGGTATGAATGATGAGGTTCATTTCAGCTTCGTAAACTGCGATTGCACAGCGCCTGGCAATTTGAGGGGATGCACCCAGCCGCAAAAGGGCGCGTTTGATGTTGCTGGACGCAGCGCCTCCGTGGGTGAAATCTCGTGGGTGGATATCATATCGCAAAATCAAGCTAGAGCGGTCGGAAACAAGGTCTTCGAATAAATGACTGGCTCGGTAGCGTTTTAATTCCTCAATCTCGTAGTTTTGCTGTAAAGCACGTAAGATGCCTCTGGTGAGATCGCCCTTGGTGATGATTCCCTTTAGATCGCCATTTCTGTCAACAACGATCAACCTGCCCAATTTGGTGTTAACAAAAAGTTTCAACCCCTCAATCACCAGATCGTCCTCCAGCACACAAATTGGGTTTTCCGTCATGTATTTGCTGATTTTTGCATTTAAATCCGATACCAACAAGCAGCGGATCAGATCCTCGATGCTGATAACGCCAACCAATTTTCCATCTTCAATAACTGGGGAACCGGAGATGTGGTTCTGGCGGAATTGTTCGAGAACATCTTGCATCAGATCGGTTGTTTTTAATACATGAACATCTCGCGTCATTACCTCGCCGATTCTTAATTCATAAGCGAGTTCTTCGCCGCGTGTAATGTACTCAGCAATTTGCTCAAAAACAACAGTATCTTTTGATGTTTCGTCTTTTCCCATTGATTATGAATCTACTGAAGGATGTGGATTGTTCATGTATTCGTTGGTCATCATATCTTCAAAACTGGGCAGTCCAAGTTTTGAAAGCCGCCCACAAACCTCGTACATACCGCAAGGGGATGAAATCAAGGGAATGAGCTCTTGGGATGCAAGCTGGATGGTTTCACTCGGCGGCATTTTCCCTCGTACAAGGACGATGGCAGAAATGTCAGCCATGACCGATGTGCGAATGACTTGTGGATTACAGAGACCTGTAATTAACACCGCTTCAGGTCGAATGGATGCAAGTACATCGCTCATTAAATCGGCTGCAAAACCTCCTTTTATCTCTTTTTCTAAATCAGCGTTTTCATTTAGAAGGGTTCCGCTAATTATTTGGATTAGTTCCCTAACGAGGATTGTGTTCACATTTTCCATGTCAAATTCTATTATCCCTTTTTGGGGGCCCATCTCGTAAATTGATATTCGAATTGGGATGATGCCCCATGCATACTGTATATTTGTGTTTATCATATTTTACATGAGATTGGTGTTTATTTATAGGATGTTAATCCTAATTTAACAGTCGTTTTTATGCTAAAATTTCTTGATAAAACTCACAGGATGATTTTTTACGATGAAAACAACTGTACAAAGTGTGAAAGGTACGCGAGAATTCTACCCGGAGGATAAGTCTGCTCAAATCTGGCTTTACGATACCATCCGAGAGGTATCCGAGTCGTTTGGCTATGAGGAATGGGATGGACCATTTATTGAAAAGATAGACCTGTATGCAGCCAAATCAGGCGAGGAACTGGTAAAGGAACAGTCATTTGTCTTTGCTGATAGAGGGGGTGATCTGGTAACATTGCGTCCAGAATTGACCCCCAGCCTGGCGCGTATGGTTGCACAAAAACAACGCAGTTTGGTTTATCCCTTACGTTGGTGGTCGTTTGGACCATTTTGGCGATATGAACGCCCGCAAAAGGGTAGAACCCGCGAGTTTTTTCAATGGAATATTGATCTGATTGGATGTGATGCACCGGAAGCAGATGCAGAGATGATTGCTGTATGTGCTTCTTTTTTTCGAAAGGTTGGATACAGACCAGATCAGGTTCAGGTCGTTGTCAACAACCGTCGTTTGATGGATAAAGTGCTGTCAGATCTACAAATCCCTTCTGATAATCATGCTGGAGTATTTCGATTGATTGACAAAAAAGGGAAATTGTCTTCATCTGATTGGCAAAGCTATGCTTTTGAAATTGGGCTCTCCGAACATCAGTTTGCCGGGTTGAAAGATGTTTTATCCGATCCCGAAATCTGGCAGCAGTCTGACGAACTGGTACGGCTATTCAAAGCGATTGATGCATACGGTTTGAGCGAGTATGTTTCTTTTGACCCGAAGATCATACGCGGGTTAGATTATTACACCGGCACGGTGTTTGAAGCCGTTCACCTGACAGAAGGTGGTCGATCCATTTTAGGCGGAGGACGTTACGATAACCTGGTAGAAGATGTTGGCGGTGAGCCGTTGAGCGGCGTGGGGTTTGCTATGGGTGATGTTCTGATCCAGGTGCTTCTCCGTGATGATGGTCTGTTACCGGATTTGCACACGGTACCTGCCAGGCTGATGGTTGCGGTGTTCGATGAGAACACCCAGGTAGAGGCGATGCGCCTGGCTACTGCCATTCGCGAGGCTGGGAACAATGTGATTGTTTATCCTGAAGCCACAAAACTGGGAAAGCAGTTTAAGTATGCGGATCGGTTGGGTGTTCAGTTTGTACTTTTGTGTGGTCCAGATGAAATTGCCAATCAGCAAGTTTCCATAAAGGATTTAAAGAATGGCGATCAGGTCTTTGTTTCAAGAAATGATTTAACCCAGATTTTGTCAAAAAAACTTGCAGGCGCATGACGTGTGTGATAAAATGTGAACCAACGTGGTGGCTGTAGCTCAATGGCAGAGCATTGCACTGTGGATGCAAGGGTTGTGGGTTCGACCCCCATCAGCCACCCACCAATTATGAGATCGTGGGTTAGGACCCACGATTTTTTTATATTCTTTACCCTGAGGTAGAGGTTGTGGGGAGTAATCTTTCTTTTTTGGAGTGTT
>CAYRRA010000011.1:0-40917 GCA_964426355.1 uncultured Anaerolineaceae bacterium | reverse complement strand
CTAATCGCGCATCCCGCCATCATTGCTACGATCAGCGGTCGTTATTACTCCATGGACCGCGACAAACGATGGGAACGCACTCAACTTGCGTATGATGCCTACGTTCACGGCAAAGGTCTTACCGCCTCATCTGCACATGAAGCGATTCGCCAATCCTATGACGCAAATGTTGCAGATGAATTTATCAAACCAACCATAATCCAAACAAAAGAAACAGGCGACCTTAAAATAAATGAGGGCGACTGCCTTCTCTTCTTCAACTTTCGCGCAGACCGGATGCGCCAGATTGTGAAAAGCTTTGCACTGCCAGATTTTGATTCGTTTGAGCGCGGGCAAACCCCTGGCAACCTTCATATCGTTACATTCACTGAGTACGAAACCGATTTGCCGGTTAACATTGCATTCCCAAAAGAAAATGTCAAGCTCCCACTGGCTGAAGTGGTCAGCATGCACGGTTTAAAACAATTCCATGCCGCCGAAACAGAAAAATACTCCCATGTTACTTTTTTCCTCAACGGCGGCAGGGAAGAGCCGTTTCCGGGTGAGGAAAGGAAGCTTATTCCGTCACCCAAAGTCGCAACCTATGACCTTAAACCTGAAATGAGCGCTTACGAATTGGCTGATGCGGTGATTGATCGTCTGCATACAACGGACGATGATCTTGTCGTGGTGAACTTTGCCAACCTGGACATGGTTGGACATACAGGCATTCTGGAAGCGGGAATTAAAGCTGCTGAAACAGTCGATGAGTGTGCAGGAAAAGTTTTGGTGGAAACCCTCAAGAAAAAAGGCATCGCTATCATCACCGCTGATCACGGTAATGCCGAAATGATGTATGACCGCATCCGGCAGGAACCTCACACCTATCACTCCACCAACCTCGTTCAATTCTACCTCATCGGAGACCTCTATTATCGTTTACGTCCGCTGGGCAGCCTGCAAGATATTGCTCCAACCATTCTGCAATTAATGGGGCTACCACAACCAGAGGTGATGACCGGAAGAAGCCTGATAGAAGAAATCGGTTAGTCAAAATCGCATTACCAAAGAGAGGTGGGGCAAAAATCTCATCCTCGAATTCAGGTCAAATACAAAGAGATTGTTCAACTGGTTTGAAGGAACAATCTCTTTTATTTGCACAGGTTTGAATTGAGAGGCAGTAAACTGAAGCTTTTATTGACCCGTCGTATCGGATGCTTTTTCCATCTGTTTTCTACCAATAATAAACGCAGCCAACCCCCCAATGACAGAAAGTACGCCCATGATAATAAAGGCATCCTGCCAGAAACGCATGGGAAATAAACGAATCAGGCTGTCGGAATAACTGAACAACCAGGTATCTCCTTCGAAAAATATCCCATGAAAGGCAGTGAAAAGCGCCGAGAAACTGAGCAACACACCCAGGATAATCAGGACGATCAGACATACCGTCCACAATCCGCCGCGCGCAAACGCTTTCCAGAAAGGAAAAGAGAGATCAAATTGATTGGCAAAAAGCCCAAACAAGATTAGCAGTGCAATGGTTGAATACCAGGTGATAATAGCTCTTCTAACAAGTAGCTTCACATCCTGCATATGCGACAATTCGCGCTCGTTATATAACGGCTGCCCTTCCGAGAGCTTTTGCTGTTCCAGGTATTCAATCCCCTCATCATTAAGAAGATAATCTAAAGAGATACGTGCCCATTTCATGCGTTCCTCAAATGAAAAACCATATTGGTCTGCGGGAAATTCGGGCATACGATACTCAATTTCCAAAAACAAAGGGGTCAATAAAAAGCGGACAGAACCTAGCAACAAAAAAGCAATCACGGTTATAGTTGTAAGAATACTAACCGCAGGGGCAAACTTGTTCATTGTAGATACTCCATTTCATCTGAAAAGAGAAAATCCAGGACCATTGTATTGGTAATCCACTCAATTGGGGCAAGATCATCGGTAAACACCTGTCCACCTACCAGGGGATCCTTCAGGTTGGTGACCGCCAACTGCATACTCTCAATCAACAAGGAAGAGACTGTTGTGTCCTTTTCTAGCATTGCCAGGTTCTCATAAAGATTTTCCACAACTGATGGCTGCCGTGTGGCAAAAAGAATGGTGTTGAAAGTGTTGGGGACATCAACGACATGAAGAGAAGGAAAAACAGATAATATCGTGCTTCCTAATGCATTTATCAACCTGCGATCTGTGGGTCCACGCCCGACATTAATCACCAAAACACCATCATCCGTTAAATGATCATAGGCTATTTGGAAAAACTCCTTAGTGGTCATGTGGCTGGGGATGTACGGGGGGCGATAGGCGTCTACGCTGATGATTTGATACTGATGTTCGCTGTTCGCCAACCCCCACCTGCCGTCCTGGACATAGACATTGAGATTAGGTTGGTTCATGTCAAAATACATTCTACCAATCTGAACAATCTTCGGATCAATCTCGTACCCATCGATAATCACGTCATCAAAGACCAGCGTTGCCTGCCTGACTGTTGTCCCTGCCGCCAAACCGACCACCGCAATTCTCTTCACCTGGTCAGGTAAATAAGGGGCAGTATTGAAAAAAGGTCCAACCAATACCTGCTCCCACGATCCGTGATAGTTGGCTTGTGTGGGGTGATAAATCGAATGAATCCCCTGCCCCTCATTTAAACGAAGCAGGCGGTATTCGTCCTGTCCGATCACCTGTATGTAATTATAAGCAGATTCGGTTTCATAGATTTGCCCTGTGGATGTCTTTATGGAGCCATGTACACCTACAATCCATAAAACAATCAAAAGAATTGGACTCCAAAGATAAGGTAGCACGGCTTTAATCCCATCTGACTTAAAAAAGCAGAAAAGACTGGTTAAAAGTAAAAATGAACTGGATACAAGGAATGTGCGGTAAGTCCCTATCAAGGGGATAAAAAGCAGTACCGGTAAAAATGTTCCAATAAATGAACCTAGGGTAGAAATGGCATAAATTCGTCCAGAAATCTTGCCGAGGCTGCTTTCATCATCCTGGGCTGAAAGTTTGATAGCAAAAGGAGAAATAGTGCCCAATAATGTGATAGGAATAAAAAGCAAAATGATAATCGTAAAGAATGAACCAAACAAAACACCCAATTGCAACTGGTCGAATGCATTTGCAGCAATCCTCATCACCGGTTGAGAAAATACCGGGACCAATGCAATCAATACCGCTGCCCAAATTTGTATCTGGTAGAAAGTTTTCGTTTTTGGTGAGCGATCTGCCCAGGCTCCCCCCAAGAAATATCCCAAAGCAAGATAGATTAAAATGAGACCAATGATGCTTGCCCACACCAGATTACTCGTACCGAATACATTTCCCAGTAATCGAGAGGCTGCCATTTCTACCGCCAGTGAAGCAAAACCGCAAACAAAGACGGTAAATAAAATCAATTTGCGAATATTCATGTACATAATCCAAAGATCATAAAAATAATGAAAATGCCTGTCCAAACAGACAGGCATCTACTCCAAAAAACACTTCAAATCAGGCTTCTGCTGCTGCTTCGCTGTTTTCCTCAGACATTTCAGCCGATTCTTTCTTGGTCAGCTTTGATTTCTGTTCTTCCAAAAGAATCATACCTTTCTGTTGTAATTCTGAAGCTTTTTCTTTGGTCGTCTTTGCCAGCTCATCGAATCGCGCCCTGGCTTCCACCGCAGCAGCTTCTGCCTGAGCATAGGCATCTTCTAAAGACTCGGTAGCTTTATCACGTAGTTCAATCGACTTTTCTTTGATCAAAGTGCGGGTTTCTTCACCAGACTGTGGTGCCAGTAATAATGCTGTAATTGCACCAGCTAACCCCCCTACCACAAACCCAATTAAAAATGCGCCAAATTCATCTCGTTCAGACATGTTGTTTACTCCTTTCAATTACTTTTTCTTAGGACGAATAATTTCCAGCAAACGTTTCACCGCCGCAAGATATTCGTTGAGTACGATCACCGGTTCAGAGAGATTGTCACTTAAAAAGCGAACAGTTCCTTTCAATGTGCTTACAGTCTCATTGGTTGAATCCAGGATTGGTTTCACTTCATTTTGGATCAAATTGGTTAATACTGCTAATTGAACAATCAGGATAACCAAAGCCACGCCAATCACCAGCGATTCCAGTGCCATGAAGATGATAAAAACATCTCTGATTTTTCCTGTCGTTTCGGGGGTGCTTTTTAATAAAAATACTGTGCCTGTGATTAATAATCCTAACAGGATTACCCCAATCACCACAAACACCCAAATTTGCCGCTTATCAGCGACCACAACCTTATCGTCTTCGATCAAATGATCCGGTGTATAAGTTGTTGTAATTTCTGTCTCGTCCATTTTATCAATTATAACACGCAAGCGGTTTCAGTATATTTAATCACGGAAAAAATTATATAAAATAATTATACTGGAAAACACATCATTTTTTTGACATATTCCTCACTTTATCATAAAATAATATCAGTTTGAAAGGATTTCATTTCAAACTGGGGCACAAATGAATTATGTAGACACGCGTTTTTCCACACTGATAAAGGCTGCTGTCTTGTTGTTATTACTTTTAGGAGGATCAAAAGTAATAAATTCTGTTGCCTCAAGCACTCCCCTACCCGAGTCTATCGTTCTGGCTACAAATAATCATCCACTCGAGGAACCTAAACCTGAAAACTCGTCTGAGGGTGTCATACTTGAGATTACTGACCCTCAAAGTCCCAGAACCGATGACGGTCAGCGTGCAGTCTATACCATTCCTATTCAGTTTTACCCAGAGCATGATATTTGTGCTGAAGCATGGCGGGTTGATGTAAATGTCATCCCTATCTGGTTGCAAACACCTGTCTTTGTTGAACAGCTTCACACAGAAATTGCCTATAACCTGCTTGCAGGTAAGCTGATTTCTAACGGGATTGTCGATGCAAGCCGATGTGTTAACGGCGGATTGTTCTCAAATGGCTCAGCAAATGCTTGTGGATTAGAAATTGCTATGCCCGCCGTTATCGCCTGGCAAAACCAATTCGATGAAGCAATTCTTCTGGCTGCTAGAGAAAACCGAATACCAGCAGTTCTACTAAAACGCATGTTTGCTAAAGAGACACAATTCTGGCCCGGAACATCCTGGCTTCAACTAGAATACGGTTTAGGGCAAGCCACCAGTTTCGGCTTGGATGCATTGTTCCAATATTATCCCAGCTACTTTGCGGCTGTTTGTCCGCAAATTTTCACCTCTGATGCCTGTGCAAAAAGCTATTCCGCATTATCACCAACAGACCAATCCCTTCTCCGGGGATACATGGCAACTGTCTATCTCAACTCAGATTGTGAAACGTGTGAAGCCGGGATAGATATAGCTAAGGTGACGAGCACAATTGATGTTTTTGCAAAACTACTTGTTGCCAATTGCCACCAGGTAAATCAGATTATTGTGAATTACACAGAAAAACCCGGAGGAGAATTCAGCACATACGAGGATCTCTGGCGGTTTACACTGGCAAACTACAACGCTGGCTCTGGATGTATCAATGATTCAGTAAAAATCCTTGTGGAAGAAGAAAAAGAACTCAACTGGATCAATGTAGCCAACAAACTGATCGGACTGGGCAATACATGTGCAGGTTCGATTGATTACGCCTTCGAAATTTCCCATTAGTTCCTGCAATTTTTTCCCTTTTACACAGAAGGTTTGTCTTTGTGAAGGCTCAAAACAGTCGTATGCCCGTTGGTATTGATTGTGCAAGGCTTTTTTCATTTCTCACAGATATCTGATTTCTGCTCACACCAGAGATAAGCATTCTTTTTGTGTTACTCTGGAGGTTGTTCAAACGAGAATGCTATAATAATGACTTAGAGAACAAAAAGCGCGTTTCATTTCTGAAGAAAGCAAGAAATTGCTTGAAAAGGTGGCAAAATGGCAGAAAAATATAAGGTTTTATTGGTCGAGGTACTACCAAAAGCAGCACAAAAAATTCGCGGGTTGCTGGAACGAATTGATTTCATTGAATTAATCCCCAATAGCATTACCAACTCGGAAATTGCTTTGGAAACCATTCGCTTGATAAAACCGGACATTGTTCTTCTTGATATGGATTTACCAGGATTGAATGGCATTCAATGTGCTGAGATAATCAAACGTGAAAATCCCGTCATTCAGGTCATCATATTATCCGAAGTGAGCAGTGCAGAAACTGTACGTCTTGCAATGCGCGCTGGTGCTTCTGATTTCTTAAATTACAATAGTCTCACACCTGAAGAGCTCTACTCAGTGCTGGATCGATCTGCAAAAATCATCAACCAGGAAAAAAACCGCTTTTCCACACGAGTTTCACCACAGTCAGCACCACCAATAGAAGTAAAAAAGCCATCCAAAAGGGATGGGAAAATCATCACAATTTATAGCCCTAAAGGTGGCAGTGGCGTAAGCACAATGGCAGTTAATCTGGGCTACGCATTGAAATCACTCAAAGAAGACACGCGAGTCATCATTGTCGATCTTGATCTTCAACATGGAGATATCGCCATCCTCTTCAACCAAATGACCAATCGCTCCATCATTGATCTTGCCATTCGCGTTCAAAATCTGGACGAAGAGCTTGTTGAAAGCGTCGTCTTTTCCGATGACAGCACCAATGTAGATATGATTGCAGCCCCAAACAAGCTGGACATCAGCAATGAAATTGATCCGAACAACTTACCACCAATCTTAACTCAGTTATCCGCGATGTACGATTATGTCATTATTAATTCAAGCAAACACCTGACAGAAACCCTTTTTACTTGTTTCGGACAATCTAACCTGATCGTCATCCCAATCCTACAACTTGTCACCTCCATACGAGCTGTTCGTTCTACTTTATTGCTATTCAATGAGATTGGGATTGGTAAAGATAAAGTGATGTTGGTTGTAAATCGATTCACAGAAACAAGTACGATCAGCCCCAAAAAAATCGGTGAAATGCTTTCACTTTCAGTATCTCATCTCATCCCCACCGATAACCATACAGCTGAAAAAGCTGTAAATCTCGGAATACCTTTCACATATGACAACAAAAAAGCAGAAATTTCCAAAGCAATTTACACACTTGCAGAAATGGTACAACATAAATCAGGTAGGGCTCACCTGTAAAAGCAAACCTCTTATCTAAAAAAATAAAAAAAGCGAGTTCATCTGTGAGAGAAAAGACAGAAACCACATCATCTGAACTTCATCCTTCCAAAACACTGCACCGAAAAAAGGACCAAAGACCTTCCTCAAAAAATGGTTTTTTTAGGAGGGTTATTACCCCATACCGGCAATGGCGAGAACTGCCCCACCAAATTCGTCAATATCCACAAAAATCGCAAAACCAGATAAAAAAAATTGAAGAAATGTTGATCGATTATCGGCTCGCAATCGTTAAAAGTACCCACATAGCGAAAAATATCAATCAACGCATCTGGCATGATTTTCAGAAAGTCAAAAGCGATAATGATGAACTTCATCTGGAAACACACAAACGTGCGTTGTTCCTGCATGGACCAAAATACTTGTACCAGCTACTGACTTCATGGCAAGAGCTGATGCGCGAACAAGAGGAACTGGCAGATACCATAAGCCAGGCTCCGGCATCTTTAAAGTTCTACAACATGATGATGACCTACAAAGAAATGCGTCAACAGGAAAGAATGGATGATGAGCACAATGAACGCCGTTTTAATGAAGCTTACAATTCGCTTGAGCTTGCGCTTGAATATGCCGAAGAATTTATCAGCAAACGCGAGAATGACTTTTTCAAAACTTCAAAAATCTTAAACCTGGATGAAGCCCGACAAAACTGGTCGGAAAAATTAGCCAGTATCAATGAGCTTCAAAAATCCAGCAAAAGCAATATCGACAACGTCATTAACAAAATCAACAAACTCAAAAACACCATCTTTGATGCCCCTACCAAAGCCCGGTGGATTCATGATATCGAAATGCGTTTTTTCCGGCTCTCTGACGATCATGAACTGCTCGCAAATATGTATGGAAAGACCCTCATTCATCCAGATGAATTAGAGGAAACAAAAACAATCATGACTGAGGTCATCCCAAAACTATGGGTTGCAGGTGAAAACGAGCAGTTGGACCATTATTTAAAACAGATCGAAACTTACCTGAACACGTATGAGACCTCTCTACAGGAAGAGCTTGCATATCATGAAAGACATAGCCCCTGGGCAAATTTCGGGGAAGGAGCAAAGGATGGTGATGAAATTGATATGCTCATGTCTTTTGTCCGTATCATGATTAACGCCATCGAGACTCGCGAATCACACATGGGTGATCACTCAGCAACCGTGGCAAAACTTGCCCGAAATACTGCTGATATCCTCAAATGGTCTCCCCAAGAACTAAAATACCTGGAAATTGCCGGTCTGCTGCATGATGTAGGAAAAATATGGATCCCTGAAACATTACTAAACAAACCGGGAAAATTAACTGAAAATGAATTTCAGGTGCTAAGATTGCATCCCGTTTATAGCGCAAAGATCGTGGAATCCATCAGTGCTTTAAAAGTCGTTGCCCCATGGATTTTATACCATCATGAACGTTGGGATGGAAAAGGGTATCCAGAAAACCTGTATCAAAATGACATTCCATTGGGTGCCAGCATCATCGCCGTCGCAGAGGCATTCAGTGCGATGATCTTTAACACCCTTTCAAGAGAGCCCCTATCCATTGATGAAGCACTACAACAAGTCCGTGAAGAATCTGGAAAACAATTTGACCCTGATGTGACCGATGCCTTTATCCTCGCTGCAAATAACATGCGCGAAGAATTAGAAAATCTCAAAACTAGCGGATTCTCATTTCTGGTCTGATTCTCAGCTATCAGAAATCAAACTAATATTTGCTCAAATGCGTGTGCGAAAATTGGGTAAAAAAATTTTGGGCGGAAGGTTGAAACCATACGAAGACAGGATTGAGGTGAACTGCGGTCGAAGACCCGTGGGTTGAATCTCGCCTACCACTCTTCCTTCTGTATCAATACCTGTTTGGTTAAATTTGAACAAATCCATCAGGGTTACCACGTCCCCTTCCATTCCAACCACTTCACAGACATTGGTGATTTTTCTTGAACCATCTGTCAAACGCATGGCGTGAACGATCAAATGGATCGCGGAGGCAATTTGATGTCGTATCGCACGCACAGGGATGTCTATTCCTGCCATGAGAGCCATTGTTTCAAGCCTTGAAATGGTATCACGTGGGGTGTTGGAGTGAACAGTGGTCAATGAACCTTCATGACCTGTGTTCATTGCCTGCAGCATATCTAGCGCTTCACCACCACGTACCTCTCCAACAACAATTCGATCCGGTCTCATTCGTAAAGCATTTTTTACCAGGTCGCGCACCGTTACCGATCCTTCCCCTTTTGGATTTGGCGGCTTGACCTCCAATGAGACGACATGTCTTTGTAACAAATTCAATTCGGCTGCATCCTCAACCGTGATAATCCGCTCATGCTCTGGTATGTAGGCAGACAGAATATTGAGTAGTGTGGTTTTCCCGGAACTGGTGTTTCCTGAAATAATGACGTTTAACTTTGATACCACACATGCATGGAAGAATTCCGCCATTTGGTCGGTCAATGACCCCAAACCGATAATTTGCTCCATTGTTAGCTTATCTTTTAGAAATTTACGAATGGTAATACACGGACCACGATGAGCAACTGGCGGAACAACAACATTCACCCGTGAGCCATCCGGAAGCCTTGCATCCACCGTTGGATGCTCATAATCAACGAACCTTCCCAACGGTTTTAGAATATGGTGGATGACCGCCAGCACATGTGCATCGTTGTCAAATGTAACATCCGTTTCAATGAGATGTCCTTCACGCTCAATAAAAACCTGTTTCGGTCCATTTACCATAATCTCGCCAATGCGATGATCATCAATAAACTTTTGTATCGGACCATATCCTCCAAAATGTTGTGTCACAACATCATGTAACAGCTTATAATGTTCGCTGCTAACCTTGTTTTCATATTCATGTGCATGTGCTTCTACCAAATTGGATATGAAGCTGCTCTGTTGATAATGGGGTGTCAATATCTTTTCCTGGATTTCCCGGTAAACATCCTGGATGATTTCATTTTTCAAACTTTCAAGTGTTGGGTCATTAACTGTTGCAGTGTCAGAGAAAGATTTATCTCCTAATTCATTTTCCATTCTGGTTTCTCCACCTGACATAATTTGAATCAATAGTTATTATATATTATTTCCTGGTTTACTCTTTGAAAACCATCTCTCCAAAATAGTAATCCATCCAGTTAGTGATGGTGTGAAAAAGCTGAAACTTGAACGAATAAGTAAAGTGCTTTCCCAGTTTGTTGACGCTCTTCTGAAACACTGCTATTATTATTGGTTAAGAATGAAAAAGTCAAAACAATCATGGTTTCGTCGAATCTCTGACACTTTTGGAAAAGAATTACGCTGGTTCTTGCCGGGTCTTGGGGTTAAACGTTGGATTGCAGTCACACTTGCCGGCATCACATTCCTCGCGGTCGGCTTTGCTTACTTCCTTCTGGATGTATACAGAACAGCCCCTGAAACCTGGTGGCTTCCCGCAATTACCACGCTTGCTTTGCGATTTCTTGCCAGACCATTGCGCATTCTTATTTATGCGGGCATTGGTTTGGGATTGGTGATCTGGGGTATATGGGGTCTGAACCGTACCCTGCTCAAGCCCTTTGTCAAACCCGGCAAACACGTATTGGATACTGTTACCGCGTTCCGGCGACGAGAAAGAGGACCGCGTATTGTGGTGATCGGGGGCGGCACAGGTCTATCTACCTTGCTCAGAGGATTGAAAAATCACACGAACAACATAACTGCTGTAGTCACAGTTGCAGATGATGGCGGTTCATCGGGTGAGCTTAGAAAGTCAATTGGTATCCTGCCGCCAGGAGATATTCGCAACTGCCTGACGGCTCTTTCCGATGATGAGGAATTGCTTTCTCAAATTTTCCAATACCGTTTCAGTGCTGGCGGTGGATTAAATGGTCATTCGCTTGGTAACCTTTTTATCACTGCATTGACAGAAATCACTGGTAGTTTTGAAGAAGCGATTGCCGAATCTGGCAGAGTATTGGCAACGCGTGGACAGGTGCTGCCCTCTACGCTACATGATGTGAAACTGGTTGCAGATATTGATGTCCCTCAAGAAGACCGGAAAATTCAGGTTAAAGGCGAAAGTCAAATACCCATGATCGATGGACAGATCAAACGGGTTTGGTTGGAACCCAACAATCCTCTTGCATTTCCGCCTGCCATTCAATCCATACTCGCGGCAGACCTTATCCTGGTTGGACCCGGCAGCCTGTACACCAGTCTTCTCCCTAATCTTCTCGTACCAGACCTGGCAGATGCAGTACGCATGAGTAAAGCGCTAAAATTTTATATCTGCAATGTGGCAACACAACATGGCGAAACCGATGGATTCAGCGCTTTACAACACATTAAAACGTTAGAAAATCATCTTCAAACGAATATCTTCGACCTGATTGTGTGTAATAATAATATTCGGGGCATACTTCCAGATGGAATCGACTGGGTCATCCCTGGCGAGGAGATGCAAGCCCAATATGCAATTTACTGCTCTGATCAGGTGGATTCAGAATACCCCTGGCGCCACGACTCAGGTAAACTGGCTCAAGTCATCATGGACCTGTTCTACGAAAGAACTGGACCATTAGTGTATAAAGAATCTATTGAAGTCAATGGTTTCCGTTAAAAAAATGCTGAACAGCATTTTCATTCATTCATAACCTGGAGGATTTTATGGCTACAAAAATTGGTATCAATGGTTTTGGCAGAATTGGTCGGCAGGTGCTAAAAGCAATTCAAGAAAGGACCGCCGGGCAGCTCGAAGTAGTGGCAATCAACGATCTGTTCGATACAAAAACAAATGCTCACCTGTTCAAATACGATTCAAATTACGGCGCATACCCAGGAACAGTTGAGGTTCAAGGCAACGACATCGTTGTCGATGGAGACGTTATCAAAGTGTTTGGTGAAAAAGACCCCGCCAAATTACCCTGGAAAGACCTGGGTGTAGATATCGTCATCGAAAGCACTGGCGTATTTCGCGATAAATACGGCAACCCCGAGAAAGGCAAAGCTGGAGCAAATGTTCATATTGAAACCGGCGGAGCAAAAAAGGTAATTATTACCTCTCCTGCAACGAATGAAGACCTCACTATCGTGCTCGGTGTCAACGAAGACAAATATGATCCCAAACAGCATCATATCGTTTCCAATGCGTCCTGCACCACAAACTGTCTTGCCCCTGCAGCAAAAGTGATCCATGATATTTTCACAATTCAGCACGGTTTGATGAATACAATCCACTCCTACACCAATGACCAACAAATCCTGGATTTGGCACACAAAGACCTCCGCCGCGCAAGAGCAGCAGGACTCAATATCATCCCCACAACAACTGGTGCGGCTAAAGCACTCGCGCTGGTCATCCCAGAACTGAAGGGGAAATTCGACGGTATTTCACTGCGGGTTCCAACCCCCACCGTCTCCGTGGTTGATTTTGTCGCCCAGGTTGAAAAACCCACCACCACCGAGGAAGTCAATGCTGCGCTAAAAGCAGCCGCTGAAGGACCTCTGGCGGGCATTTTAGGCTACTCAGATGAACCGTTGGTTTCGATGGACTTCAAAGGCGATTCCCGTTCATCCATTATTGATGCAGGCAACACAATGGTGATTTCTGGAAACATGATCAAGATTTTAGCCTGGTATGACAATGAATGGGGTTACTCCTGCCGCGTCGCAGACCTTGCGGCATTGATGGCAAAAAGCCTCTAAGTCAATCCTGTAACACAATGTGTGCGTAATCCTGAAAACGGGTTACGCACCATGTGATTAAGCTGTAATCTGCTGGAAGTCCTTTTACATAGTGGTTGAAAAATCAGCCGATTACCTGAAGTAATTCACCAGAGAAACCCATAAATTTGTGAATAAACTATTGGCGAATTGCTAACAGACGGGAGATCAATATGTTTAATAAAAAAACCATCAAAGATATCGATGTCGACGGGAAAAAAGTACTCGTCAGAGTCGATTTTAATGTACCCATTAAAGAGGGTAAGATTGGTGATGATACGCGCATCCGGGCAGCACTTCCCACCATTCAATATCTGTTAGAAAAGAATGCGTCTGTCCTCTTGTGTTCCCATCTTGGACGACCCAAAGGGAAAGTAGACCCTCAGTATTCTCTCCGCCCGGTTGCAGACCATTTAGGAACCCTTTTAGGGAAATCGGTTGGTTTTGCAGAGGATTGCATAGGTGATTCGGCTGTCGCGGCATCCGCCAGGCTCAAACCAGGGGACGTACTCCTGCTGGAAAACACCCGGTACCACGCGGGAGAAGAAAAAAACGACCCAGAAATGGCTGCAAAACTCGCCAGCCTGGCAGATATTTATGTCAATGATGCATTTGGCGCAGCACACCGTGCACACGCTTCTACAGAGGGCGTTGCCCAACATCTACCCGCTGTTGCCGGCTTTCTGATGGAAAAAGAGATTCGCTACCTGGGCGAAGCTATCACCAACCCTCAAAAACCATTTGTCGCGATTTTAGGCGGTGCAAAAATTAGCGACAAAATTAGCGTCATCCGCAATCTTTTAGATAAAGCCGATCGTATCCTCATTGGCGGCGGTATGGCAAACACTTTCCTGAAAGCCCAGGGACTGGATACTGCTGATTCGCTTGTGGAGGACGATGTCCTTGATACAGCCCGATCCTTGCTCCAGGATAGCCAGGGGAAAATTGCTTTACCGGTAGATATGGCAATCGCGGACCAATTCAGTGAAGAGGCTAATTTACGAATTGTGCCAGTTGGCAATGTTGAAGCTGGTTGGCGTATACTGGATATCGGACCGGAGACAGTGAAATCATATTCAGCTATCATCGCTGATGCAAAAACCGTGGTATGGAATGGACCAATGGGCGTTTTTGAATTTCCTCGGTTCGCTGAGGGTACTTATGGTATCGCTAAAGCAGTTGCAAAATCCGATGCTGTCAGCGTGATTGGCGGCGGAGAATCCGTCGCAGCAATCCAAAAATCCGGTCTCGCTGATCAAATCACCCATATTTCTACCGGCGGCGGCGCTTCACTTGAAATGCTTGAGGGTCAAATATTGCCCGGTCTGGCTGCACTATTAGATAAATGAAATACTGGACAATTTTAAAAGAGTCGTGTAAAATTAGTCCTTGCGTTTAGTTAGGATATCGGAGGCAAATTTTGGCAAACATTAAGTCTGCAATCAAAAGGAATAAACAGAACGAGAAAAGTCGCTTGCGCAACCGCGTTTACCGTGGACGTGCTCGCACCTTCGTCAAGCGAGCAAAATCAGCTATCGAAACCAATGAAATCACTGAAGCCCTGGCTGCAGTCAAAGTTGCGATCAGCGCACTGGATAAAGCTGCTGAAAAAGGCATTCTGCATAAAAATAATGCTGCTCGACGGAAAAGCCGTTTGATGAAGCAGTTGGCAAAAGCCAGCGAGCAGAAATAAGCCTGCGATTGTAACGTCTTCAGTTTTGTAAATTGGTCCCTTTTAACGGGAGTGCATAACACTCCCGTTTTTTCTGCTTGAACACATAGAAACCAGCTCATATCATGAATAGCCTTTCGGGATAACCATATCTAATCCCACCCGTTACTTTTAATCGTATAATACGCACAATTCGGGTGGGTAAAAAAACCTTTTCCCTAATTCATGGCAAATAGTAGAGAAGATTATTCTTTATCCCCTTCAAGTTGGTGTAAAATCTGATTATCCATTAATCAAAAAGGAGAAGCATGAAACATCACACCGGTTCATTGGAAGTGATTTGTGGTTCAATGTTTAGCGGTAAAACTGAAGAGTTGATCCGTCGGCTTCGCCGAGCAACAATCGCTAAGAAAAAAGTCCAGGTATTTAAACCCATCATTGATAACCGCTATAATATCGAAAGGGTAACATCCCATTCCGGAGCGGATTTTGCTGCTTTACCGCTTAAGAAATCAACAGATATTCTTACGAATCTGGAAGACGATACCACAGTTGTTGGCATTGATGAAGCACAGTTTTTCGATGAAGAAATCGTCCAGGTTGCACAGATACTGGCAGATCGTGGCTTGCGCGTCATCATTACCGGTTTGGATTGTGATTTTAGAGGGGAGCCGTTTGGTTGCATGCCTGCATTTCTAGCATTGGCTGAAGATGTAGTTAAACTGCACGCCATCTGCATGGTTTGCGGCGAAGAAGCGTCCCGCACCCAAAGACTTGTTAACGGCAAACCAGCACACTACAATGACCCCATCGTGATTGTTGGCGCTTCTGAAATGTATGAAGCACGTTGCAGAAAGCATCATATTGTCCCCCGCGATTAACAAACCAACGTAACATTTTTCAGGACTGGTGATTGATGAAGGACTACCATTCTTTCCTTAAAGAAATCTTGATCCCAGAGGATCTCTTGCAAGAACGGATTTCCCAACTTGGCGCCGAGATTTCAAAAGACTATGCCGGGAAAAACTTGCTGTTGATTTGCATTCTGCGCGGCGGGGTTATGTTTCTGACTGACCTGATGCGCCGTATTACTATCCCCCACGCAATCGAGTTCATGGCTGTCGCCTCCTACGGGGCTGGCAAGCGCGAATCCACGGGGCATGTGAGAATTTCCCTGGATCTTAACACTGAGATATTCGATAAAGATGTTTTACTAGTAGAAGATATCATTGACAGTGGTTATACCCTTTCTTCCGTAATTGAATTATTAGCAACAAGAAAACCAAAGAGCCTTTACGTCTGCACTCTTTTGGATAAATTTGAGCGGCGTGAAGTGGATGTACCCATCCGCTACACCGGATTTGTCATTGAAAATAAATTCGTTTTCGGTTACGGGCTTGACCTGGATGATTATTTCCGCAACCTGCCGTTTATCGGTGTGGTTGACCTTGAAAAGTACGCGCCCGATCATGAGCCCTGACATGTGAAAGATGTTGCAACAATTACTCTCTAACTATCCAACAATTCTTAGTGCGATTGAACAAGATAAAACGCCCGCTTATCTGGTGGGTGGAGCAGTTCGTGATTTGCTTCTTAACAAAATAACTCATGACCTCGATTTTGTTGTCGTCGGAGACGCTAGCCGTGTTGCCAGAACCATCGCGAACCGTTCTGGTGGTGCATTCTTCATGCTCGATGACCGGCGAAATACCGCCCGCGTCATCATCCATGACGCACAAGGGCACCCAACCAATATCGATTTTGCTTCTGCCCGGGGTGGGTCACTGGAAACCGATTTACTCGACCGTGACTTTACAATCAATGCCCTGGCTTTCGATCTAGAAAAAGGCATGCTGATTGACCCTCTTAAGGGAGCTTCCGACCTGAAAGAAGGAATTCTTCGTGGCTGCTCAGAATACAGTCTCCTTTCCGACCCATTGCGCATCTTACGTGGTATTCGATTTTCATTATTGCTTCAATTAAAAATTCATCAGGAAACTCGCAAACAAATGGAAACTGCCTCCCATTTGTTACAGAATGTCTCCGGGGAACGAATTCGTGATGAATTATTTCGAATTCTGGGAGAAGGAAAATCAGCCCAGGCTCTTCGCCTGATGCAACATTTTCGCGTTCTCCCGTTCATCTTGCCCGAGTTAAACCCTCTGTTTAACCCAGTTACACCATCTAACCTGACCCGTCAAGCTACAGAAAACGTGCTTTCTGCCATAGAGAAAACCGATGTGCTGTTGGATATATTGCTAGGGACGCCACAAGAAAAGCATGAGAATTTGATGGCAGGGCTGGTTGTTTTGGTTCTTGGTAAATATCGAAACCAATTTCGAAATCACTATGCACAGTCGCTGAATCCGTACCGCCCGTTAAGAGCACTTATCCTGTTCGCTGCTCTCTTTTCATTTTCCAGGAAATCATTCAGCCAGTATTGCCAAAGTTTGCCTCAAGATGAATATCTCAAAAGGTTTATCGATCGTTGTAAAGCATTGGCTTTCTCAAACCAGGAAATTCTCCGTGCGCGCCAAATCCTGGCGAATTATGCACTTTGTGACCCATTATTTGAAGCGAATACTCAACCAGACCAGCTGCAAATTCACCGGTATTTCAAAAAGAACTCGGAAGCTGGCATTGATATCTGCTTACTTAAATTAGCAGAATACTGGGCATTTCGTGGTTTCCAGGTTGAGCAAATGCAATGGGTACAGCAAATGGAGATCGTTAGCAGCCTTCTCCATGCCTGGTGGAACCAATATTATGAAGTGATTAATCCTGATCTCGTGGTGAACGGAACGGAGTTATGCGATAAATTATCTTTAAAACCCAGCCCAATTGTTGGGTTGCTGCTGGAAAAGATTAAAGAAGCCCAGGTAACCGGAGACGTCACCAATAAGGATGAGGCTTTTCACCTGGCAAAGATGATAATCACAGACTTTAATACTGGCTCATTCGGAGAAGGGGAAAAATAATCAAGGGTTTTTACCACCGCGATCAATTACTCGTGTAATCAGGGATAAATTGAGCTCAACCAGGGTTCATACGAACAGTGGCAGCCATTCGGGTTGGAACAACCTTTGATCGGCAATACCGGCACCTGATCAATGGGATAGTTTCCCCGCGCCTGCTGACAAACCGGGCATGCATCTTCATTCACCGATATCCTGACCGCCCGTACACGTGGATTGCTGCGGAGGTTTTTTAATGCTACTGCAAAATGAGAAAATTCCAGCAAATCAGCCTTGCATTGAACACAAAAACGGATTGTATCCGGATTATTCTTACCACATTTCGTACAGGTCTGCACGCTATTCCTCCATCTTCAAAAAAAGGATAGAACATCGAGATTTCTTTATCATTTAATTTTACTATGAATGGGTTTTCCTGAATGATTCTTTATCGTTGAACAGACGAATCCGGTATAACCAAAGTACTTGCATTTCTCCCATTTTTCGAAATACGTGTTGCCAGCCGATTCACGCGAGCAATTAACATGTTCTTTGTGACAGGTTTAATCAAATAGTCATCTGCACCAGCATTTAAAGCTTCAGCAATAAGACCAGGGCTGTCTAATGCAGAAAGAATTAGAATTGGAACATTACTGAATGTTCTGATTTCTTTACAAATATGCCATCCGTCCACATCCGGCATCATCAGGTCAAGAATAATCATATCGGGATCACAGGCTTTCGCCTCATCCACACCATTCATTCCTGAATTAGCTGTAATCACCTCTATTGATATCGGTTCCAGTAATATTTCGAGTAAATCAGTCATTGCGCTGTCATCATCGATGACAAGTATCTTCATCCATTTCCTCCATGTTTGGGGTCATTGCCTTGCCTAATTATCGCAAATAATAGGGTCTTTGTACCTTACAACCTGTTTACAAAGACCCTATCATTTTTGTTATTCAAAAATTCGCAAGCTGCCCTCTGTTTTCAATTCGCCATGAAAACCTATCATGAATTACCCCTTCCAGGCGAACCAAAAGAGGCAATCGGTTGGCTTGCATGTGCTCTGTGCAATATCCAGTTCAACCGATGCCCAGAGTCTGGCTCACCCTGTCAGGATTTAAGGATTGCCCGTGCGTCCAATGCCACAGCACCTTTCCCTTTTTCTAAAACCATTAAAGGGTTAATCTCAATTTCTTCAATCTGTGGATAATCCATAGACAATTGCGCCAGGCGCAAAATCACATCCACCACCGCATCCTCATCCGTCGGCTTTTGACCGCGTAAACCAGCCAATAAGGTTCCCGCTTTTGTCTCCCGGATCATCTCACGGGCAGTGCGTCGGCTGAATGGCGCAATTCTAAAGGCAATATCGGTGAACAATTCAACATAAATCCCACCCAGACCGAACATCATTAAGGGTCCAAACTGGGCATCTCGTCGCATCCCTACAATGATCTCAATGCCTTTCGGCGCCATCATTTCAATCAGGACACCTTCAATTTTCGCATCTGGTTTATATTTCAGGCTGTTTTCAAGAACCGTTTCATACGCTTTTTGAACTTCTTCAGAAGACTTCAAGTTCAGTCGCAGAGCACCGGCATCAGATTTATGCAAAATATCAGGAGAAATAACCTTCATCGCGACAGGGAAACCCAATGTTTCTGCTGCGCTTACCGCTTCTTCAGAATTGCTTGCTGATTTTCCTTGAACCACTGGAATCTGATATGCCTCAAGTAGAGGGCGAACAACCGCTTCACCCCAGTGTTTCTCAGCCTTGTTTGATTCAACAGTTTTTTGGGCGAGTTCAGCATCAACCTGAATTTTTGTTTCCTCTTCCTCTGCGCTGGATACAGTCAGCCAGTTGCTGTAATTTTCCATTGAATTCAGAACAACCCCCACCTGCTCCGGGAATGTGTAGATAGGCACACCCTTTTTCTGTAAAATTCTTCGTGCCTCATGGATACTTGCTTCACCCATTACACAGGATATAACAGTTTTATTGGTTTTTGCTGCCGCATCTGCAAATGCTTCGGCAATCTGGACAGGATCTACCAATGAAGTAGGGACATTTACCGGTAACACCACATCCACAAACTCATCTTCCATTACCTTCTCCAAAGCCATGCCGTATTCTTGAGGTGTAGCTCCTCCCAGCATATCCACAGGATTTTCCACCTGTGCGCTGGGGTTCAAACGTTCTCGCAAGAAGTTTTTGGTTTGTTCTTGTAAATCCACCAGTTTGAACCCGTATTTTGAAATGCTATCTGATACTAATGCAGCAGGTCCGCCTGCATTGGTGACGATTACAGCATGCTTCCCTTTTGGGAGTGGTTGGCTGGCAAAAGCAGCTGCAATATCGAATAATTCCTGAGCAGAATTTGCTTCAATAACCCCTGCTTGCTTAAATGCCGATTGGTAAGCAGTATATGTTCCAGCAAGAGATCCCGTATGCGAAGAAACTGCTTTTTCACCTGCCTCTGAACGACCTGCTTTTAACAACACAATTGGTTTTTCTCGAGAGACACGTTTTGCTGTCTCAATAAACCGCGGTCCGTTACGGATTGCTTCGACATAAGCTGCAATTACACGCACATTGGGATCATCTTTTAGAAAATCGATCAAATCAGTTTCATCAACATCCATTTCATTGCCCATGCTGACAAAATGCGAGAAACCAACACCTTTGTCTTTGACCAGGTCAATCACCGCACCGCATACCGCACCCGACTGAGAGATAAACCCGATATGACCTGTCTCCGGCACACCACGGATAAAGGTGGTGTTCAATCCACTGTAAAGATCCATCGCTCCAACACAATTCGGACCAATGATGCGCATCCCGTAATGATGTGCAATATCAAGGCATTTTGCTTCCAGAGCAGCTCCATCTTTTCCAACTTCTTTAAATCCGCCCGAAATGATGATAACCGCCTTCACGCCTCGTTTCCCACATGCCTCAAGCGTTGCAGGAACATAGGGCGCAGGTATCATCACCACAGCCAGATCCACCGGGTCTGGGACATTTGAAATATCTGTATAACAGGTATGTCCCAAGATTTCACCACCTTTGGGATTGACCGGATAAACAGCACCTTGAAAACCATATTTGGTCATGTTTTCCATAACCCCGTAACTCAGTTTGTCAGGGCTGGAGGAAGCGCCAATCAGAGCTACTCCGCGTGGGGTAAAGAAATACTGGATCGGATTTCCCATTTTTCCCTCTTTCAAGTAGAAATTTTTTTCTAACGGAATGCTTCTTGAACCAAGAAGCTCAACCTCGATATTATAACGGATAACCTTTCAGCATACTTTTCTCAAAATATCGACAGCTTGTCACATGAAAACTCGTAATTCTTCCTGTAAAAATAACCAATATTCACTTTCGGAAAAAATCCTGAAAACAAGCTCCAGAGTATGGTAAAATCGAATATTTAGTGAAGAAATTTTTTAAATTTTCCTCAAGGAGGTTTTGATGTCAAAAAAATGGGTGTATTTATTCAGTGAAGTGAAACAGGCTGAAGAATATGTCAATGGTGATTGGGAAGAAGTGCGTGCCCTCTTAGGCGGCAAAGGCGCAAACCTTGCGGATATGACCCGTATCGGCGTTCCAGTTCCCCCTGGTTTTACAGTTACCACTGAAACTTGTAATGCCTACCTCAAAGCTGGGAATCAATTCCCAGAAGGCGCGTGGGATCAAATTTTGGCTGCTCTAAAAGCTACCGAAGAAGCAACCGGGAAGAAATTTGGCGACACCAAAAATCCTCTGCTGGTATCCTGTCGTTCAGGCGCAAAATTTTCCATGCCAGGCATGATGGATACAGTACTGAACATCGGTTTAAACGACCTGACTGCGAAAGGTATGGTTGAACTGACCCAAAATGAGCGTTTTGTTTACGACTCATATCGTCGTTTGCTCCAGATGTTCGGTTCTGTCGTGCTGCAAATCCCTGATGAAGCCTTTGAAGATGTATTGGAAGATTATAAACACGCAAAAGGTGCGAAATTCGATACCGATTTGACTGCTGACCATCTAAAAGAGCTTACAGAGCTCTTCAAATCGGTTGTGAAGAAAGAAAAAGGGTTCGATTTCCCACAGGAACCAGTTGAACAGATGAAACTGGCAACTGAAGCCGTTTTCAAATCATGGAACGGAAAACGCGCTATCGATTACCGACGTGCGTCCCATATCGCTGATGACCTCGGAACAGCAGTCAATATCGTTACCATGGTCTTTGGCAACATGGGCAACGATTCGGGAACAGGTGTCGCTTTTACACGCAACCCTGCCAATGGCGAAAAGGTTTTGTATGGCGATTATCTATTAAACGCACAGGGCGAGGATGTCGTCGCAGGCATTCGCAACACTCAGAAAATCCAGGATCTCGGAAAAGACCTGCCCGAAGCCTATGCAGAATTTCTTGAAATTTGCAAAAAGCTGGAACTGCACTATAGAGATTTGCAGGATGTCGAGTTCACCATCGAACGTGGTAAATTATGGATGCTGCAAACCCGTAATGGGAAACGAACCGCAAAAGCTGCAACCAAAGCTGCCGTGGACATGGTAAATGAAGGCTTGATTACGAAAGAAGAAGCGATCAAGCGCGTCTCACCCGACCAGGTGGATGCCCTTCTTCACCCCCAGTTCAACCACGAAGCCAAAAAGAAAGCATTACAAACCGGCAAACTCTTGTGCACCGGCGTGAATGCCTCGCCAGGCGCAGCGGTCGGACGAATTTACTTCGACGCAGATACCGCCGAAAAGAAAGCCAAGGATGAAAAGCAAGATGTCATCATGGTTCGCCCCTTCACAAAACCTGATGATGTTCACGGTATGCTGGCTGCTAAAGGCATTCTGACCAGCGAAGGCGGGGCTACATCGCACGCAGCCGTGGTTGCTCGCCAATTTGGTGTTCCATGTATCGTTGGAGCTTCCGCCGTTCGCATTGATCTGGAAAAACGTAAACTGGAATCGAACGGCATCACCCTGGTAGAAGGTGATTGGATTTCTGTTGATGGCGGAACAGGTGAAGCATTCGTGGGTCAACTTGAACTGACTTCTCCTTCGCTCGAAGAACAAACCGATTTGCTCACCCTTTTGCATTGGGCAGACGAAATCTGCGCCACCCCTGGAATCCGTCAGGTACCCCAGGGTTGGCCCACAAGAGGTTTGCAGGTCTGGGCAAATGCCGACTACCCTGCCGACGCAAAACGCGCTCGAAGTTATGGCGCAGTGGGTATCGGTCTCTGCCGAACGGAGCACATGTTCTTTGAACAGGAAAGGTTACCCATCGTTCAGCGCATGATCCTGGCGGATAGCTCAAAAGAACGAACCGAAGCCCTCAACGAACTTTTACCTTATCAGCGAAAGGATTTCGATGGTCTCTTTGAAGCAATGGACGGCTATCCGGTTATCATCCGCCTGATCGACCCGCCATTGCACGAGTTCCTGCCCTCAGAACGTGAATTGCTCGAAGAAGTCATCACCATGCGGGTAAAGGGTATTTCGACCGGCTTGGCAGAAAAGGAAGAGCTTCTCAGCAAAGTTGAAAGCATGCACGAAAGCAACCCAATGATGGGTCTGCGCGGTGTCCGTCTCAGTATCGTCATGCCTGAAATCGTCGAAATGCAGGTCCGTGCTATCTTTGAAGCTGCTGCCGATTGTACTTTGCGCGGTATCAACGCCAAACCCGAGGTCATGATTCCTCTCACAGGGCACATCAACGAGCTCAAGGTCATCCAGCCACGCCTGGTCGAGATTGCTCAAAACGTAATGCAAACGAAAAAGGTTAACTTTGAATACAAATTCGGTACGATGATCGAGATTCCGCGCGCGGCAGTGACAGCTAATGAAATTGCTTCAATCGCAGAATTCTTCTCCTTCGGCACCAATGACCTGACTCAAATGACCTTTGGTTATAGCCGTGATGATGCAGAGCGCAACTTCCTGGTGAAATACGTGGAAGATGGCGTGCTGACGACGAATCCTTTCCAGACCATCGACCGCGACGGTGTTGGAAGATTGATGGATATTGCAGTAAAAGACGGAAGAACCCAACGTGTCAATCTCGAGGTTGGTATTTGCGGTGAACATGGTGGCGATCCATCGTCTATCGAATTCTGCCACATAATTGGCAACAACTATGTAAGCTGCTCACCATTCCGTGTACCCGTCGCTCGCCTTGCTGCTGCTCACGCAGCTCTTAAGCACAAAGCCGGGTAAACCCTGGAAAGCAACAAGGTTTAATCATAAAAAGACTCTGGCACTTTTCCAGGGTCTTTTTTGATTCACGAAATTCAAGGAACTCCTGTCAGGTCTGCCGCACCTTGAGTGATGGTTCTTTCTATAACCGCTCAAATCACCAGTATGAACTATCCATATCTCGATCAACGAGCATAAATTTGCTCATAAAGATGAACAAATTCAGCAACATAGAGGATGTAGTTTCGTGTTTCAGCAAATCGGATTACTTCGAGAAACAAATCCATGTCATCCCCTGAGATCCGGTACCAATTATCCGCTGGCGAAGGTCCGGCATTGTACGCTGCCAGGGCAACATACAAATTATCACTGCCAAATTTCTTTAGTTGTTGCTGTAAATATCGCGTCCCCAGCTCAATATTCACATTAGGGCGATAAATATCTGCATCAGAATAATTGGTCAGCCAATCTACTGCGGTAGACATCTGCCTGGCAGTACCTGGCATCAACTGCATTAACCCTTGTGCCCCTGCTGTTGACCCAATATACCACTCAAATATACTCTCCAACCGAACCTGGCTGAAAAGAATCAATGGATCAACGCCTATTCTTTCGGCGGCAGGCAAGATCAGGTCATCAAAATAGGTCCCAAAACGTATCCGATTGAAATAGACAGGTGCCAACATGGTTGCGGCATCATCAAAATGTGCCAGGTCCAGTATCTGCCGGCTGAGATAGATCGCATGTTTATAGAAACCCAGTCCTAGTAAATGATCCATCAAACGATAATTACTGACCGGGTCTTCGGTGATCTCCTTCCTGGCTATATCAAATTCTGCACCCGCCAGATTATAAAGACCCAATTCCCAAAACGCATTGCCCCGCCGAATATGAATGTTATCCAGCAGAATACCCAACGAATGCAGGTCGGTTTCCTCTGGAATGGCAAATACTGATCGAAGCCATGCCTCAGCAAGTTCCTTTTCTTTCTCCATGTCAAATTCAAAGCTATAAGAATCAGCATTGATTTCTAGTGGTTGTTTTCCTTCCAGTAGTTCAAGGGCACGCTCACTATAGTAGCCAGTTGGATCCAGACCAGACGCCGTGATCCACTCATTTTGGGCTTTTTCAATATTCCCTTGTTTGGCATAAATTTTTCCTGACCATAAATGTGCTGCCGAAAGGTTTTCAGTGTCGCTTGCCAAGATTATCAGCCGTTGAAATGCGGTCAGCGCCCTGGCGTAATCACCCATCCGGTAATAGCAAATACCCGCCAGGAACATCCCACGCATGCTCAGATCATTCGATGGATATTCAACAATCAACCTCTCCCAGGTTTGGGCTGCCAGTTCAAGTTTCTGGTTCTGTTCATAAAGGCGAGCTGCCCAATACAAATATTGAGGTGCTTCAGCAGCATCGGGTACTCTATTGACAAAGTCGAGATAGGTTTCGGCAGCCTGGTCATACCGATCCATGTATGCCCAAAGGGTATACGCCCACTCATCCCACGCTTCTTCCCAATATTCGTCGCCAGGATGGTCATTGATAATCGCTTTCCACTCCTCAATAGCACCTTCAATATCCCTTAACACAATCAGGCTGAATGCCAGGTAATGATGTGCTGTTCCATTATGTTCAGGGGTCGATTTCATATATTCTCGAAAAGCATCTACTGCACTGCCGTATTGCCCTGCGAAATAATAGACCAAGCCGCTTTCCAGCTTTCCCACTTCCTGACCTGCCTGTACCAATGCTTGCAAACCGGAATAAGTATCATACGCTCTGGGAAAATTTTGTACGGAATCCAAAAAATAAGGATATGCACGTTCAGGTTGCCCCAAATACAAGTATGCCTGCCCGGAAAGAAAATTCATTTGCGCTTTAATATAGTAATTCTCCGATCGAGCATAGATATCGGCATACATTTGGATCGCAGTTTCATAGTCGCCCGAATCTGCGTACGTTCGGGCTA
This sequence comes from uncultured Anaerolineaceae bacterium, assembly GCA_964426355.1. Classification (GTDB taxonomy): domain Bacteria; phylum Chloroflexota; class Anaerolineae; order Anaerolineales; family Anaerolineaceae; genus JAJFTV01. The sequence goes on along the minus strand of CAYRRA010000011.1, from coordinate 15,259 downwards.
GTTTAACCTGGACAGAAATTGCCTCGCCATACGAAGATGCATCAATTGCGGATTGATATGCACTGATCGCTGCTGGAACTTCACCTGCCTGGAGTAAAACATCACCCCGTAGTTCCTGGATGTAAAAATCCAAAACACCGGGCTTCACCTGTATATACCGTTCAAGATAACCCGCTGCACCCAGATAGTCTCCTAACCCAATGGCTGCTTGAGCCATGTAATAATAACATTTCAACAAGTGGTAACCTTCAGGATAGACCTCCATCACAGTGTTAAATGCATCCAGCGATAACTGATAGTTCCCCATTAAATAATGGCTGTAACCCATCCCGGTTAATGAAGCAGCTCTTACTTCGTCCGTGTTTGCCTGCAAAAATGCCTGCTGATACTCAACCAAAGCCCGTTCATAATTCCCAATAAATATGAAATGATCCGCCTGGTCAATCCGGACTTCTGGTATAGGTGTGGGTGTCGGCGTAGCTGTAGGCAAAGGCGTCAGGGTGGGTAATGGTGTCGCAGTTGAAGAAGGATCCGGTGTCGGTGTCGCAGACCACGGTTGTGTGGTAAGGCTGCAAGCAGAAGCCAATATCAGAAATAAAAGGGGCACCCAGGTAAGGAACCTCTTTCGTTTGATCATCATATCGTTCAATAATCTTCCCTCAATCAAAAAGAAAATCGCAACCTCAAGCTCTATCTTAATGGAAAAGGGACAGTTCAATAACCCATACCCTGATCCAGACAATTGTGGACATTATGATAACATAGGATATCAGCAAATTTCCAAAAATCCGTACGGCTATGATCTGTTTCACAGGTATTCAAACTTCTTTGACAAAGTTCCTTTTGCATGTTAAACTTTGCCACGGTTATCTTCTGAGATAACATTCTCAATCAATCAGATTACCGTTTAAAAAAAATGAGAACACTTGAATGGAATAATGAAAAAAAACTGCTCGTCATGATTGACCAGCGTCTGCTGCCTGGAGAGCTTAGATTTGTTGAGTATCAAACACATCACCAGGTTGCCCAGGCAATCCGAGATATGGTGGTGAGAGGCGCGCCCGCAATTGGCGCTGCAGCAGCGTTTGGTCTTGCGCTTGCAGCCATCAACAGCAAAACAAAGCAAATAGATTCGTTCCGTAAGGAATTTCAAACTGCTGCAGAGACACTGCGCGCTTCTCGCCCAACTGCTGTTAACCTGTTTTGGGCGATTGAACGGATGCAAAAGTTGGTAGTCTCATATCAAGGCACTGTTGAACAATTACAGGGGTTGATCATTGCCGAAGCCAACCAGATCGCCGATGAAGATGTGCAAATAAACAAAAAAATGGCAGAAAACGGCGCTGCTTTGATTGAGGATGGAGATACAATCATTCATCACTGCAATACTGGTGCACTGGCAACCGTCGATTGGGGAACCGCACTTGGGGTGATCCGCATGGCATATGAAATGGGCAAACGCATTCACGTATTGGTCGATGAAACGCGCCCCAGGCTGCAAGGCGCCCGCCTAACCGCGTGGGAGCTCACCCAATATGGTGTCCCTTTTGATATCATCAGCGATAACGCAGCCGGTTTCTTTTTGAAAACCGGAAAAGTTCAAAAAGTCATCTTCGGTGCCGACCGCGTGGCAGCCAATGGAGATGTTGCAAACAAGATTGGCACCTATATGTTGTCTCTTGCCGCAAAAGATAATGACGTCCCAGCATTTGCTACAGTTCCAACCTCAACCATCGACGTTTCACTCACAAATGGTAGCCAGATACCCATAGAAGAACGCGATCAACAAGAAGTGTTGGGGATATCGTATCAAGGACAGCAGGTCGCCCCAAATGGTGCATCCGCACGCAACCCGGCTTTTGATGTCACACCAAACCGCTTGATCAGCGGAATTATCACGGAAAAAGGCGTGATTTACCCACCTTATACACAAAATATTGCCAGGATACTGGCACAATAACAAGGACAGGACATGAATTTTGTTTGTACTGGTTCAATCGCATTTGATTACTTGATGACATTCCCAGGTTATTTTAAAGACCAGATATTGCCAGAGCATTTAGATTCAATATCGCTTTCTTTCCTGGTCGATTCAATGGTGCGGCAGCGCGGGGGTGTAGCGACCAATATTGCTTACAATCTGGCACTGCTCGGCGAAAATCCTCTCGTCTTGGCAACTGTAGGTCAGGATTTTGAAGAATATCGCACCTGGTTGGAGAGTAAAGGAGTCGATACCCGCTACATTCACGTTATCGAAGGCGAATACACCGCCAGCTTTTTTGCAAATACAGACCTTTCAAATGCGCAGATCGCCAGTTTCTATACCGGTGCCATGGCGTATGCATCCCAGCTTTCCCTGACTATGCTGCAAGATGAGCAGGTAGACCTGATCCTGATTTCTCCCAACGATCCAAAAGCCATGCTCAAATACGTGCAGGAATGTCGAGAGAACGGAATAGATTATTTATATGATCCCAGCCAGCAGCTTGCCCGCATCGACAGTGACTCAATCCGGTTAGGTGTTGAAGGAGCCCACAGCCTTTTTGTCAATGATTACGAAATCGAGTTGTTGCAAAAACACACTGGGTTCTCCCTTCAGCAGCTCATTGATTATGTCAATTTCCTTGTCGTTACCCGCGGAAAAGATGGTGCGACCATCTACACAAAGGAAAACACCTATTCTGTTCCGGTTGTCTCGCCTGAAAAGATACTTGATCCAACCGGTGTCGGTGATGCTTTCAGGGGTGGATTTCTAAAAGGGTATGCCCTGGGTTTGGATTGGCAGACCTGTGGGCAAATGGGGGCTCTGGCAGCAACTTACTGCCTTGAGCAGCGGGGAACTCAAAACCACTCATATTCCACTGCTGAATTTGTCCAGCGCTACCGCCGTCATTTTGACGATAACGGCAGACTGGATGGTATGCTGTAATCAAGCCTGCTCATCTCATCGGGTTTGATCCCATTTTTTATTTTGGTACATTCTGGAGGAAGTTATGGATAATTATGATATCAAAGATATCAAGCTGGCGGAAGGCGGACGACGCCGAATTACATGGGCTGAAAGAGAAATGCCCGTACTTCGCCTGATTCGCGAACGGTTTGAAAAAGAGCGTCCATTAGAAGGTCTGCGCATTTCAGCGTGCCTTCACGTTACCACTGAAACCGCCAACCTCATGCGAACACTGCAAGTGGGTGGTGCAGATGTGGTCCTTACCGCTTCAAACCCGCTGTCTACACAGGATGATGTTGCGGCTGCCCTTGTCAGCCAGTATGAGATCCCCGTGTTTGCCATCAAAGGCGAAGACAACGTAACTTATTACAAACACATTTCAGCCGCATTAAACCACAACCCGATCATCACAATGGATGACGGCGCGGACCTTGTTTCCAGTCTGCATAAAGACCGGCGCGATTTACTCGACAAGATGATTGGCGGCACCGAAGAAACCACCACAGGCGTAATTCGTTTGCGCGCCATGGCTGCAGATAATGCACTGGCTTTTCCGGTGATTGCCGTCAACGATGCAAAAACCAAGCATTTCTTCGATAACCGCTATGGAACCGGACAATCCACCATCGATGGAATCATTCGTGCCACCAATATTTTGTTGGCAGGAAAAACCTTTGTCGTGGCTGGTTACGGATGGTGCGGACGAGGTCTCGCCATGCGTGCCCGCGGGATGGGTGCCAATGTCATCGTAACAGAAGTTGACCCATTGCCCGCTCTCGAAGCAGTGATGGATGGTTTCCGCGTGATGCCCATGATCGAAGCTGCAAAAATTGGAGACATCTTCTGCACCTTGACCGGCGACCTGAATGTGATTGACCGGCATCATTTTGAAGTGATGAAAGATGGCGCTATCGTGAGTAATTCCGGTCATTTCAATGTCGAAATCAACATCCCCGCTCTCGAAGAGATGGCAAAAGAGAAACGCCTGGTTCGACCCTATGTTGACCAATATGAGATGGAAGATGGTCGTATGATTCACATCCTCGGTGAAGGGCGTCTGATAAACCTGGCATCTGCCGAGGGACACCCCGCCAGCGTGATGGATATGTCATTCGCCAACCAGGCATTGAGTGCTGAATACCTGGTGAAAAATGGCAACACTCTAAAGAACAGCGTTTATGGGGTCCCTTCAGAGATCGACCGCGAAATAGCCAGGATTAAATTGGAAGCGATGAATGTCAACATTGATGCACTCACACCTGAACAGATAGAATATCTAAATTCCTGGACACACGGTACATAATCCTTGTTAAAAAAAAGCTGTCCAATCATGGGCAGCTTTTTTTATCACTTCAGAACAACCTCACTCAACAACGACTGCCATGGTATTAAGCACACTCCAGGATTCCAAAAAACGGTCTTTTGTACGAATATAAAACTGGTTTAAAGTGGGGTCGACAACATAAATATAATCCCGGTCATAACCAACCACCACGACAGTGTGTTCATAATAAGCAACGATGGTCTGCCTGCCATTGGATGGGGTATAAATAACTGGAGTCCCTCGTTCTACCTGCCCAACGACCCATACCATTACTGGTTTACCGGATGCAATCTCCTGTAATAAATCCCCCATCACCATTCCAGTCCGCGCATACGCATTCACCCCGTATTCTCTCAGCAGCCAGGCGATTGGCTCCGCATGAACCCCGTAGGATTCGGGAGGGATTTGCCCTCTAATGCCATCTAACATCCCAACAAAACCTTCGTTGGGGTCATCTGAAACTGGAAGACGATTTAGAAACTCAATTTCATCGATCACTACACCAAAATATGCAGCAAAATCAACAGCAGAACGCGCCTCGCAATCCAGAGAAAAGAGCTGTGCATGTCCATAAAAACCTTCGATCATCGCCTGCTCGGGCAGTTCTCCTTGTAAAGTTGCAGAGGGGATGAGAGTGGATGTATGTGTGGGGGACGGTGTATCGGAAGGAATGGCTGTTTCAGTCAGTGTAGGCGTGAAGGTGATTGTCGGGGTAAATGTCTGGGTTGGCGTTGGGGTGATTGTATGGCTGGGCAGCGGCTGAAAAGGGGTTAGCGTTTCCTGCGGCATAGTAGGCGTCAGAGACGCGGTCTCAGTTGCCGGGTACAAATAACTGAGAACATAAGGGAGATAAAAAGGTTGAGAAAACCAGCATAAAACTGCCAGGACAAGAATGGAAAGTGATGCTCCGAAAAAGAGTATGATGAACCCGGAAAACTTTTTTCTCAAGATAGATCACCGTTGTGGAGACTGTGATGACGAAAAACACCATACCGCAGCATGGATGTATTGTAACCTGATTGGTGCAAAAAGACGATTGGGTGTGTGCCTATTTGCCGCAGCCCGTTAAATCCCGCCTTGTTTTGGAGTCCAACCACCGGTTTACCAGCTCATTTCTCACCCCCGTTATTCACATGTAAAACAACCACCCAGTTATTCAACGACAATGTCAATGAAAAACAGGTCACCAAAAGCGATACTTTGTGGGTTATATGCCTGCCATGCGCTTCGATAAGTTCCAGGCTCTTCTGGTGCAGTGAAAACAATCCGCAATGTAACCCGGCTGCCGGATCGAGCAGGGATTAAATTCTGTTCGGGTTCTGCGCCCATGGCAGGACCTGAAATCAGGCGTAATTGATATGATTCGTTCCAATTACATGTACCGCTATTTTCGACTTCCCATTGTTTATCCAGAGTCGAACCAGGCACAACCGTTGTTCCGTCTGGAATGGTGATGTCGGAGATAAACGTTAACTGATCGATGCACTGAGACTCCGGGGATTCTCCCTGGACACTTTCTGTATCTTGTTGTTCCCCTTCGATCTCAGATCCTGCTTGAGTTGGTGATGTCGTTGGCGTCGGTAAGGCTGTGGGAACCAGTGTCGGTGGGATGAATGGAGCGTATCCACGCGAATCAGACATATCCTGGCGAGCGCCAAAAGAACAACCACTCGCCAGGGTCAAGCCTGTCAAAAGTAAAACCGTTTTTAACAAAGAGAAGAACCGTGCCTGGGGTTTCACCAGATCATGTCTCCAAAAAATCGAATTAGTCGTCGTAACTTTCTGTACCTTCCTCATCTTCCGCAGCAACGTTCAGCACCTCACCACCCATTGCGCGTTCCCTGATAGCATTTTCAATCTCATTGCTCAGGTCTGGGTTTTGACGCAAGAATTCTTTTGCGTTTTCTCGTCCCTGCCCAAGACGAATATCGCCATAGGAATAAAATGCACCGCGTTTGGTAATGATATCCAGTTGTGCACCCAAATCGATAATATCACCGACTTTGGAGATACCTTCATTGTACATGATATCGAACTCGGCTGTGCGGAATGGGGCAGCAACCTTGTTTTTTACTACGCGCACTCGTACCCGGTTACCGATGATTTCCGGTCCGACTTTAATGGATTGGATTCGGCGAATATCCAGTCGTATGGATGAGTAGAACTTCAAAGCCAATCCGCCAGGTGTCGTTTCAGGGTTGCCAAACATGACCCCAATTTTCTGGCGAAGCTGGTTCGTGAAGATGACAGCGGTACGCGTTTGATTGATGCTGCCGGACAGCTTGCGAAGCGCTTGGGACATCAACCGTGCCTGCATACCCATTGGCGAATCCCCCATATCGCCTTCGATTTCAGCGCGTGGCACCAGAGCAGCTACCGAGTCGATGACGATAATATCGATAGCACCGGAGCGAACCAGTGTTTCGGTGATTTCTAAAGCCTGCTCGCCCATATCCGGTTGCGAAACAAACAGCTCGTCGATATTCACACCCAGGCGGGCTGCATAAGCCGGGTCAAGAGCATGTTCCATATCCACATACGCCGCAGTCCCCCCCATCCGTTGTGCTTCTGCAACCAGATGCAGACATAATGTCGTCTTTCCGGAGGATTCAGGACCAAATATTTCGGTGATACGTGCTCGAGGTATACCGCCCACTCCCAGTGCGATATCCAAAGACAATGAGCCGGTAGGTATGGCGGCAACATTCAAATGTTTGGCTTCACCCAACCGCATGATTGCCCCTTCACCATAACGTTTTAGAATATCCCCTACTGCTCTATCCAAAACCACTCTTTTTCCATCGTCATAAGAAGCGGGTAGTTCGGGGTTATCGCTGTCACTTTTTGCTTTTTTTGCCATCAATATTCCTCCTGCTCAGTGTGCTTGCTTTTCGATTTATATGGCTTTTGTAATCGGTTGAAAGTCTTTTTACAAAGAGATTGAAAAAAAACCGATTACTTGAAGTAATTCGCCAGTAAACTCTCAAGTTTGAAAAGAAACATTTGGCGAACTACTTTTCTATGGTAGAATAAGTTTATTATAGTACATTTGTTCAACAAGTCAAGTCTTTTTACGTATTCATTATGATTTGTTGTTCGTGTCTTGTGGGGCATAATTCAGTAACATCTGTTTTTGAGGCAATTCGCTCCATATACAATAAACAGGCTTTCAGTTATAATGGATTCTTTGCTCTAAATCACTTATGAAAGGCGTTTGTCAGGGAGATGGAAAAACAAACAGGTCAATATGATCTGAAAAACATCATTACTGCACCGAACAAACTGGCGGGCATGCTGCGTTTGGCACATGGGTATCTGTTAAAATTTCTCATTGCCAATCTGAGCCTGGGAGTTTCCGCAATCGCCCGGACAGCAACCTATTTCCTGCTACGATATTTCGTGGATGATTATATCGGTGCAGGGAACCGCCAATACGATATCTTGATCATCGCACTCGGTTTTGTCATACTCGCTGCTGTGCAGGGCGGTTTTACATTCCTCAGTGGGAAACTGGCAGCAGAAACATCCGAAGGCGTGATTCGCCGCTTGCGGAACTTTTTATTTGACCACATTCAGCGCCTGACATTTGCTTATCACAACCAGACCGATACGGGCGAGCTCATCCAGCGCGTTACCTCCGATGTGGATGCCATTCGACGATTCCTGGGTGACCAGGCAATCAGCGTGGGGCGTATTTCGTTCCTCTTCCTGGTCAATTTTATCGCTTTATTGACGATTAACACCCGCCTCGCCTTCTTATCCATCGTGGTGATCCCATTGATCGTCCTGGTTTCCATGTTCTTTTTCCGCAAGGTCTCGGCTGCTTACGAATCATTTCAGGAACAAGAAGCGGTGCTCTCTACCACTTTGCAAGAAAATCTCACCGGTGTACGAGTGGTGAAAGCATTTGCAAGGCAGCAATACGAGATAACTAAATTCGAAAAAGACAACTGGGAAAACTTGATCCGCGGGAAAAAGTTAACCACCATGCACTCTCTTTTCTGGCCCATGTCGGATGTGCTTTGTGGTCTGCAAATGCTGGGTGGTTACCTGGCAGCAGCCATCATGGCAATCAACGGGGAGATCACCATCGGCGATTACCTTGCTTACGCGGGTATTCTGGTCTGGATCATCTTCCCCATGCGCAACCTGGGTCGCCTGATTGTGGATATGTCAACCGGCATGGTCAGCTTCAAACGTGTTGAAACCATCATCAAAGAAGAACAGGAACCCCTGGATACAGGCGACTACATCCCTGAACACCCTTTACGCGGAGAGATCGAATTTCGTAATGTCTCGTTTGCATACGAAAAAGACAACCAAATCCTTAATGACATCAATCTCAAGGTGAAACCAGGACAGGTAGTTGCTTTACTGGGCTCCACCGGTTCGGGGAAGACCACGCTGGTCAATTTGCTTCCACGTTTCTTTGAATACACACAAGGCAGTATTCTATTGGATGGGATCGAGTTGAACCGCTATCCCAGACGCTTCTTAAGACAGAACATCGGCATCGTCGAGCAAGAACCTTTCTTGTTTTCTCGCAGTCTCTATGAAAACATCACCTATGGGGTTGGCAAAGAAATATCCCAAGAAAAGGTCGAGCAGGCAGCCAGGTCTGCTGCAATCCACGATGTCATCATCAATGTACTTGGCGGGTACAACACTATCGTAGGTGAACGCGGAACCACCCTTTCCGGCGGTCAAAAACAACGTGTAGCAATCGCGAGGGCAATCCTAAAACAACCCGGCATCCTGATCCTCGATGATTCCACTTCATCGGTTGATACAGAGACAGAAGCAGAAATCCAAACCGCCCTGCACAACCTGATGAAAGATCGCACCACGTTCATCATTGCACATCGCATCCAATCGATCATGAATGCAGACCTGATTCTGGTCATGGATAACGGAAAAATCGTTCAGCATGGAACGCATCAAGATTTGATCGACAAAGAAGGCATCTATCGACGTATTTACCTGATCCAATCTCAAATTGAGTCGGAATTGCAAAAGGAGATTGACGGTGTCTGAGCATTATTTTGAAGAAGAAGAATTCGAGACGAAATTCAGCGGGAATACCCTCCGCAGGATTCTCTCTTTAACCAAAGCCCACAAAAAAAAGGTGATCGGTTTCTTGATATCCATTGTCGTGGTGTCAGGTCTCGATTCCATTTTTACCTACTTAAGCAAGCTGATCGTGGACGATGGCATCCTGGCAAACGATATGAGCGCACTGACCCGTGTATTGATTGTTTACACCGCGCTCACCATTTTTCAGGCAATCGCTGTTTTCCTATTTATTTACCTGACCGGTATCCTTGGACAGCATATCCGCTACGATCTGTCACAGAAAATGTTCAATCATTTACAGGAGCTGTCACTCTCATATTATTCGAGAACACCGGTCGGCTGGATCATGTCGCGCGTGACATCAGATTCTGTAAGGGTGTCGGAACTGGTTACCTGGGGGCTTCTCGATGTTACCTGGGCAGTGGTGGGCATCATTACCTCCATGGGTTTCATGTTGTATATCAACTGGAAACTGGCATTGATCGTATTTCTCTCACTGCCGCTGCTCCTTTATATTTCCATCGAATTCCGGAAAAGAATCTTAACCCAGTTCAGGCGCGTACGCCGCTTGAATTCGCAAATCACCGGCGCATACAACGAAAATATCACCGGCGTGAAGGTGGTGAAAGCGCTGAACCGCGAAGAAGCAAATCTTGAAGAATTCAAAACCCTGACCAGCCAGATGTATGACGCCGGCTATAAAGCCGCCTGGTTGAGTGCATTGTTTCTTCCCTCGGTACAAATCGTTTCAGCTGCCGTCATGGCTGGCATCGTCTGGTACAGTGGCAACCCGGTCATCTTTGGCAGCATGACCATTGGGAGCATTCAAGCCTTCGTCTCATATATCACATTCATGATGTGGCCCATCCAGGATCTCGCACGTGTGTATGCTGAGCTCCAACGCGCCATTGCATCGGCAGAGCGCATTTTTTCCCTGGTCGATTCAGTCCCTGAAGTTACTGACCGCCCCGGTTCCATCGATCCTGGCACAATTGAAGGGGATATCGACTTTGAAAATGTCACCTTCTATTATGAAGATGACAAACCAGTCCTTAAAAATTTCAGCCTGAAGGTGAAACGCGGAGAAACCATTGCATTGGTGGGTCCAACGGGTGGAGGTAAATCTACCATTGTAAATTTGCTTTGTCGATTCTATGAGCCAAAGCAAGGCACCATCTGCATCGGCGGCAAAGATTACACCAGTTTATCGCTACATGCCATCCAGTCTCGCATCGGCATGGTGCCGCAGACACCACATCTTTTTTCTGGCACGATTCGCGAGAATATCACCTATGGACGGTTAAACGCCACCCAGGAGGAAATTGAAAATGCCGCCCGTCTGGTAGGAGCACACGATTTTATTATGCGGTTCAAGAATGGTTACGATGAAGAAGTGGGTGAAGGCGGAAGCCTGCTCTCTGTGGGGCAAAAACAGCTCATCAGCCTGGCTCGCGCCATACTTGCAGACCCGGAAGTTTTCGTCATGGATGAAGCCACCAGTTCGGTGGATACTATCTCAGAAATGATGATTCAGCGTGGTATGTCAGTACTGATGGAAGGGCGTACCAGCTTCGTTATCGCACACCGGTTGTCAACCATTCGAGAAGCCAATCGCATCCTGGTGATTGAAGGCGGTGAGATTATGGAAGCAGGTTCACATGCTGAATTACTGCGCCGAAAAGGAAAATATTACCATCTCTATACAAAACAATTCCGCAACCAGATGGAGCAACATTACAACCTGTTCCAGGAAGCACCTTCACCTGGCACAAGTTGATTACAAACATCAAATACCGTCACCCGATTTGTTCAAAAATCAATCAAGAAATGTCATAGAACGAGGTTGTACTATAAACAGCCTCGTTCTAACGTTTTGTTTACCATAAAAACAGAATCGCAGATCATATCGCTCACTTTAAGCGAAGTTAAAAAAAGAGACAATCCCAACCGTCAGGGATAGCCTCTTTCCATTTCATACGGGGAATTTTATGCTTCGGTTTTTGCCAATGCCTGGTTGATTTCAAGAATCAAATCGGTCATTACAACCGGTTTGGTTAAAATCGGTACACCCAATTCCATCGCTTGAGACAGGTAACCTCGCCCAACATATCCAGTCAAACCGATGATTGGAATACCTGGGGTTATTTTTCGTAACACTTTTGTCACTTTTATCCCGTCCAACCCTGGCATAAGCATATCCAGCAATATCAGGTCATATTCTTCCTCGGCTGCTGCTATAATGGCATCCGCGCCGTTATCTCTAATCGTCACAGAGAAACCTGCTTGCGTTAGCTCTTCTTCAAAAAAGGTCAGGAGGTTCACATCATCATCTACGATTAATAACCGCTTCATTTGCCCTCACATATCAACTGACTTTACTAATTTTATGTCATTTCTGTAAAATCGACAAATGTAAATGCTCACCTTTTATTGCATATACAAGAATATTACCATGTTTCTACTGGAAGAAAGTGGTTTCCTCCAAATATGATTTGGGTTACTTTGCCAGACGCGTCTACGTCAAACACCACTGGCTCGCCAATATCGCCAAAACCGCTTTTCATTTCCACAATGAAAGTATGTTCTGCTGTGGGTTTAAGGTGAATAATATCGACTGTCGGATCCGGCGACGAAGGATCAATTGCAATCAATTTTCCATCCCGAATCAAGATTTGCATATCACCCCAAGGATTACGATACTTCCCTACGTATCTCCTCCAGCCCTCCTCAGCTTTTTCTTTTTCCGGTGCAGGAGCGTACATCTTCAACAATGCAGGCGCTACCCATTCATAAGCTTTTTCAGCGTAAAAAGACGGGTCGCCATCGTCGGCATTGGTGAGCACAATGACACCGACCTTCTCCTGGGGACAGAGCATCAAGTTGGTTCTAAACCCCATCAATGATCCACCATGCCCAATGAAGGTTTTTCCCTTTATCCGCATCACCATAAACCCCCATCCCCACCCGGTTTGCCAGCTCTCATCCAGCCAGTGAACCGCGTGCATCTCCCTGAGGGTGTGACCGGATAAGATTTGTGCATCACCCGCAGCGCCATCACGGAATTGCAGCATGGCAAACTTCGCCAGGTCTTGCACATTGGTGGTCAGGTTGGCTGCAGGTGTGATTCCCTTGCAGTCACCAAATGGTCGCAGCTCGCGCGAGAGGTCTGGCATACGCCGTCCATACCCAACCGCAAAGTCGGGGTGATCCTGAGGTACGGTTCGGACAAAAGTGTCCAGCATTCCCAAAGGCTGAAGGATATTCTGCTCAACATAATCCTCATAGCTCATCCCCGAAACAGCTGCCACAACGCTTCCCGCCAGAGATACTGCCAGGTTAGAATACTTCCACCGTGTATCGGGTCGCAGCACCAGTTGTTGAGATGGAAGAGTCTCCCGGATTTCCTCATACGTGGGAAATGCAGCGGTATCCCAATAGGGAAAAGCGGCTTCCCGAGGCAGTCCCGACGTATGAGTAATCAGATGCCGCAACAAAATCGGAGGCGTATCATCCATTTTCACACGGATTGAAAACCAGGGCAAATACTTGTTCACAGGGTCATCCAATTGTAGTTTTCCCGCATCCCGCAAGTGCAGAAGGGCAGTGCTGGTAAACAGCTTGGATATTGAGGCAATTCTGTAAAGGGTTTTTGGTGTAGCGGGGATTTTCTTATCGATATTTGCAAATCCATAACCTTTCGCCCAGACCAATTGCTGGTCGTAAACGATGCCGATGGAAAGCCCAGGCAAACCTTTGTAAGCCATCTGAGCTTCAATCCAGGCTGAAAGCAAATCGATACTGGATGTCATTTCTTCGTTCAATTCACTTTTGTTCATCACTTTTCTCCGTTTGGGTAATCAATGTGTGGCATTCTAAGTCAATATAACACAAACTATCCGAGTTGTTTAAGAACACTATAGAGACGTTGGTGTTTTTCGAAAATCGGATGATACACCGCGCCATTCTCCGGCTTTGGTTCCACTGGCGCATCATACCGAACGGTTTGCCGAACTGCGTCATGCAAATCGGAAAAGAACCCTGCGCCTGCACCCGCCAGTAATGCGGCTCCCACTGCTGCGGGTTCACGAGTAACTGACCGCAGTATCGGAAGGTTGAAAATATCAGCTTGTATTTGCATCCACAAAGGATGTTCGTTTGCCCCGCCGGAAGCAACAATCTGCTGTGTCTTTACTCCTTTTTCAAAGATGAGTTCCAACCCCATACGAAGCGAGAGAACAACTCCTTCCATCAAAGCCCTGGCAAAATGCTCACGGCGATGACGGATCGAGATACCCAAAAATGCTCCTCTCACAGACGAATCCATATAGGGTGTCCTTTCGCCCAACAGGTAAGGGGCATACAACAACCCCTCGGCTCCCGGTTCCACCAAAGATGCCATATCTGCCCATTGTTGATAGGTATAACCTTCAAAACTGTCACGGAACCATTTTAAGGATAACCCGGCAGCCAATGTGGCTGATTCAAGATGCCAACGTGCAGGCAAGACATGGCAAAACAGATGTACTCTTTGCTGAAGGTCATAACACGGGGTATCGACCGGCGCAAAAATCTGACCGCCAGTTCCAATTGTACAGGAAACGTTGCCCGGATTGAGCAACCCATTCCCCACAGCCTGGCAAGCCTGGTCACTCCCGCCACAAAATACGGGTATTCCCATATGTAATCCAAGTTTTTCGGCTTCACCATGCTGTAACACCCCAGCCTGACCTGTCGATTCACGAACCTGCGGCAATCGGGCAGGGTTAATATTCAATTTCTCCAAAAAAGGGTTATTCCATTTCCGTTCGACTATGTGAAACATTGCGGTGGAAGAAGCATCGCTCGGTTCAGTGCAAATTTCACCGGTGAAACAAAACCGTAGATAATCCTTCGGCAAAAGCAAATGACGGCATCTCGCCCATACCTCAGGTTCATTTTCCTGCAGCCATAAACAGGTTGCCAGCATAAACCCCGGAAACAATGGGTTTCCGCTGAATTGAACCATTTCTTCGGAACCTACCTCTGCCTTTAACCGATCCACTTGCGGCTGGCTGCGCTGATCTGCCCAGATGATAGCGGGTCGAAGCGGCTTTTTTCCCTCATCCAGGACAACCGTACCATGCATTTGTCCTGAAAAACCAATCGCCTTCACTCTCTGAGCCAAGCCTGGATCCGCATGAAGCACCTGGCGTATCACTTCCTCACAAGTCTCCAGCCAGGTCTGTGGCTCCTGCTCCACCCAACCGGGGCGGGGTGTAAGGCTGGGATATTCCTTTCCTGCACCTGCAGCCTGGTTTCCATCCAGACCCATCAACACCACTTTGATACCGGTAGTGCCTAAATCCACTCCCATCAACAAAGCAGAGTCATCGCTCATCTTCCCGCTAGGCTTTCCAATGAGAGAATTTTTAACAATTCGTCATCTTTCAACACAATCGGATTACCTTTCATGCTGCTCGACTGCCTGGCTTTCTCCATCACCGTGACAAAATGTTCTGCATGTAAACCGTATTCGCTCAACGGAGAGATTTGTAACTCATCCACCAATTCTTGCAGCCAATCTACACAATCATCGATTTCTGATGACTCATTCCCCGTAAAAATTTTAGAAATCTGTCGATATCGCTCCAGGAAGTATGACCCCGGATCGCGTTCTTTCAAAGCGCAGATGTTTACCCGGCAGACATGCGGTAACAGCCGGGCACAAATGCCCCCATGCGGGGCGGAAAACATGCCGCCAATTGTTCCTGCAAAACCGTGTACAGCCCCCAACCCGGAATTGGCTAAAGCAAGACCGCCCATCAGGCTGGCTAAAGACATCTTCTCGCGTTCAGCCAGATTCTTGCCGTCCGTGCATACTTTTCGCAATGATGTGGCAGCCAGAGCAATCCCTTGCAGGCATATACTGTCGC
>CAYRRA010000010.1:38295-43686 GCA_964426355.1 uncultured Anaerolineaceae bacterium | reverse complement strand
TTAAATAACACCCAAATCAATAGGAAGATATTGGGTCAAATGATGGGTGTTATTAACCAATCCAAAATCTGCGCCTTCTATCAAAAGATATCTCGTAAAAAATTCAGAATAAGTCAGGGCAGATAGCATGAAGACACAACCGGGGAAATCAAGGAATGTATACGATTACACAAATCGACACATAAAAAGATGAGTTCATAGACCAATAAAAACCGAGTAAAGTTAGTTAGATTTTACCATATTTTTATAGTTTTTTTACTCTGTAAAAAGTTTTTCAACAAAAAACAAAAAAAGAAGCTGCCCCAAAATCATCTATATATTTAAGGGCAGCCAGACCTGTGTGGAGTAATTAAGGTTAAAACAAATCTTATTTCAATTTATCAGGGTCAATCCTGCACATACACGCGCGGGATTCGCTTGTTGACATTGGTAACCGCCGTGGTGGCACTTCCCCAACGGCGGGCTAATTCCTGTGGCGGTATCACCGCCCCGTTTTGTTCGCCCACCAAGACCACTTCTGTGCCCAACGGATACGGCTTTGGCAAGCTGACCATCATTTGGTCCATGCAAATCTTGCCCACAATCGGGGCTCGCTGTCCCTCCACCAGAACGGAACCGCCGGGGATGCGTAAATATCCATCACCGTGCCCTACTGGCAAAACACCGATGATCTCATCCGCCTTTGTGGTATACGTTGCGCCATACCCAACCGTCCAACCCGCTGGGAAACGCTTCACCGAGATAAGCTGTGACTTCCAGCAAAATGCACGCCGCAAACCCGGCAGCATGTTGCCTTGTGCATCCGATGCATCGCCTAAACCATACAACACACCGCCAGCACGCACCAGGTTGAAATAGGAGGAGGGTTTTTCCAAAATCGCCGATGAGCTTGCCATGTGCACCCAGCACGGAAGGATGCCAGCCTCGCGCAGCGTCTCTACAACCGTGCTAAATCGTTCAATCTGAGTATCGCCGTTCAGTGCGCCTTCATCACCGGTAACAGCCATGTGACTCATCAAACCTTCCACTTCCAGACCTTCGAGCGTATGCAAAAAACGTGCAAAATCCAACGCTTCTTCCGGAAAAACGCCCAGGCGCCCCATACCCGTATCCACCTTAAGGTGCACATGCAGCTTTCGCCCCAACGCCAATGCACGCTGTGAATACATCTGTGCCAGCTCGCGGTCATAAGCAGGCAGCGTAGCCCCATACGCAATCGCCATATCGAGCTCGCCGGGCATTGCCCCGCCAAACACCATCACCGGCGCGGTAATCCCCGCCTGGCGCAGCTCTGCCAGCTCACTCAGTCGAACCACCGCCAGCCATTTTGCTCCAGCTCGCAGCGCTGCCTGTGCAGTCTGCACCGCCCCATGCCCATAGGCATTTGTCTTCACCACAGCCAGTGCATCCACGCCGGTCTTCTGTAGCACAAAACGGGTATTGTTTTCAATTGCCGAGAGATTTATCTCGATCCATGTCGGGTAAGGACGATATTCGCTCATGAATGGCTCCTAAAGATGGTCTTATATGGAATCACGGAGAAAGGATACCGGTTTCAGTTCCTCGCGCCTCTTCCTGATCTCCTCTCTCTTCTCATTCCGAGACAAGTATAATACAGTCATACACAATTTTCCTGATGGAGGATCACGCACATGCCTGAAACAAACGAGAAACACTGCATTCAACCGGATGACCTGTTCAAATTAAAAATTCTGCAGGATGCCCTGCTTTCACCAGATGGACAGCGAGCCGTATATGGCGTCTCCTGGGTAGAAACCGAAAAAATGGAAGAATTTACCAATTTGTGGCTGGTCGATATCAACAGTGGCAAAAGCCGCCAGCTCACGCGCGGCAAATGGCGAGATGGCTCACCAGCCTGGTCATCGGATGGCAAACAAATCGCTTTTCTTTCCACCCGCCAGGAAGGTAAACCGCAAGTCTTTTTGATCTCCCCCGATGGCGGCGAAGCGCAGCCACTTACCGACATGAAACAGGGCGTTGGCGGTGGACCGGTATGGTCACCCGATAACACATCCGTCGCTTTTACTGCCGGTCCCCTCCCTGCGGAACCGCCTGACCCCAAAAAACCTTACCGGATTACCCGCAACGTTTACCGTTTTGACGGTGCAGGCTATCTCGACCCCATCGTGCAGGATATTTACACCATCCCGGCAGAGGGCGGCGAAACCAAACAACTCACCAATGACCGCTTCCACAACACCGCGCCGCGCTGGTCACCCGATGGCAAAGAGATCCTCTTTACCACCATCATGAACCCCGATACCTTCGCTTTCTTCCCCAGCTTGAAAGCGGTCGATATGGAAGGCAATCTGCGCTGCGTCCTCGGCGAAGAATGGGGCGGCGTTGACGCAGCCGACTGGACACCAGACGGCAAACAAATCCTCTTTGTAGGCACCCCGGCAGACCGCAAAATTGGTGCAAAAAATGAAATGTGGCTGCTCGACGCTCACGCCGGGGACGGCAAGACCAGCAAGCCAAAGTCCCGTTCCGCGAGCCTGGAACACAGCTTCTGCGGTGCATTGCGCTCAGACCTTCCCAAATCATGGCGGGCAATGGGCGCACCGCTGCTTTTGTTCAGTAAGGATGGCAAATCCGTTTACAGCACCGTCCATGTTGCCGGTTCGATCCACATTTACAAAGTGGCTCTGACTGGCGCCGAAAGCTGTAAAGCGTTGGTCGCCCTGCCTGAACACCCCACCGTGCTGATGGGCACCGATGAGAAAAAGCTGCTCTACGGCGTCAGCACACCGCAGCTTCCCTGCGACCTGTTCGTCTCTGACATGGATGGCAAGAACGAGCGCCGGCTCACCAGCCTCAACGATGAACTCCTGGATGGTTGGAAACTCGCCAGCCCAGAGCGTATTCTCTACTCCGCCAAAGATGGCTCACAGATCGAGGGTTGGCTGATGGCGCCGCCCGAAGGACAGGCGCCTTTCCCGACCATCCTTTACATCCACGGCGGTCCGCACTCCGCATACGGCAACATGTTCTCCTTTGATTATCAGATGTTGGCGGGCGCCGGTTATGCCGTTCTCTATATCAATCCACACGGTTCTTCGGGCTACGGCGACGATTTCGCCACCAGCATCATCGCAAACTGGGGCGATCTGGTCTTTGACGACCTGATGAGTGGGGTTGACCTTGCCATCGAAAAGGGCGTGGCTGACCCCGAAAAGCTGGGCTGCTATGGTCTTTCCTACGGCGGCTACATGTCCTGCTGGATTGTTGGGCACACCGACCGCTTTAAAGCTTCCATCCCTGAAAACCCGGTCAGCAACCTGGTCTCCTTCTACGGCACCTCGGATATCGGTCCGCTCTTCCTGGAAATGGAAATGGGCGGGCTACCGCACGAAATCCCCGATGTGTACAGGGATTTATCACCTGTGACCTATGCGCATAAAGCCACCACACCCACGCTGATGATCCAGGGCGAAGCCGACTACCGCTGCCCCGCCGAGCAAAGTGAACAGTTCTATACCATCTTAAAAGCCAACGGCTGCATCACCGAGATGATCCGGTTGCCCGGCAGCCCTCACGGCGGCAGCATCAGCGGCGCTCCCATCGTGCGCCAATACGCAAACAACGCCATGCTGGATTGGTTCAACCGCTTTGTGAAAGGCGAGACAAAAGAGGAGTAGTCCTTTTACTATCCTCCGCCTTGATCTTTTGCATCGAAGAGGCTATCCCGGAAGTTGGGATAGCCTCTTTCATCCAGCACCAAAAATCAAGAGATTTATTCCGCAGTGGTTCGCATCCTCATCCGAGGCTGTCCCAAAAGCTAGAATAACCTCTGCAATCACAAAGAGCCGCTCGCGAGGGTTTCGTTGCGCATTCAATTATCTTAGCCCCGCTGGGGCTTGACCCATTACCTGATGCCCAATCAGAGCAGTGAAATCGAACGCGCAGTAGAACGAACTGTCCATCACAAATCACACATTACTAAATCACAAGTTACCAGAGTCTGGTAGGTTGTGGTGAAGGGGGGATGAAGTTCACAAGCCTTTACAATCCTGAATTCCCACGCAACCCAACAGAAATCTACTTAACCCCTTGACTAGGTCATCTTATTCAGGATGACAGTACACCCGGTTTGTCATCCCGAAGCGCAAGCGAGGGATCACCATTGGCTCTGCCAAGCAGGCGGTATTGCAATGCCCGCTAAAAAAACAGATGCCTTCCTCTGTCAAATTCGTTATACTGATAGAGTAAGGAGATGCCATGACTCGATTCTCTCCGGCTTATCTGCGCCTGCTGGAAAAGGGAGAATTGGAAAAACGCGCAAAAAGCGCGTTGCACATACTCACCTGCTGCACCGGTTGTGCCTGGGAATGCCGCGTCAATCGCAGCCTGGGCGAAACCGGTCACTGCCGTACCGGCAGGTTGGCGCGTGTGAGCAGCTACGGCGCACACCTGGGAGAAGAAGATCCGTTGCGCGGATGGAACGGGTCGGGCACCATCTTCTTTTCACGCTGCAACCTCAACTGCCAGTTCTGCCAGAACCACGACATCAGCCAGGCGGATGCCGGCAGAGAAGTGGATGCCGAAGAACTGGCGACTATCATGCTGATTTTGCAGCGCCGGGGCTGCCACAACATCAATTTTGTTTCACCCAGCCACGTGGTGCCGCAAATTATCGCTGCGCTGGTCCCGGCGGCGCAGGCAGGCTTACATTTGCCGCTGGTGTACAACACCGGCGGGTATGATTCACCCTCTGCGCTCAAACTACTGGATGGCATCATCGACATTTACATGCCCGATATGAAGTATGCAGATGAAAGCACCGCTCTGCGCTATTCAAAAATCCCTCGCTACCCACAGGTAAACCAGGAAGCCGTGCGAGAAATGCACCGCCAGGTGGGGGATTTACGGCTGGATGAAGATGGGTTGGCACAACGCGGGCTGCTCGTGCGGCACCTGGTGCTGCCCAATGATTTTGCCGGAACAGAAAAAAACGCCACATTCCTGGCGAATGAAATTTCCACTGATACTTACTTGAACCTGATGGATCAATACCGCCCGGCATATCATGCCGGTCAATATTCAGAAATTAACCGCCCAATCAACCGTCAGGAGTACAACCAGGCATTGAAAGCCGTGCTGAAAGCCGGTCTCAAACGCCTGGATGGGTATCGCTCCATCCCATAAAATAGAGCTATTCAGCAGGTGTTATTCACCTTTATCTGCAATGAAAAGAACTGGAAAATAAGAAGGATAATACCGTTGAATTGCGGGCAGCCCCATGCACAACAGGCAACCTGCGTACCCTCCGCTTTCCACCTGACCTGGGGAAAAATCAGGTTTTGATCAGATGGAAGGGTTTAGGATTTACCGCATTCTCAGCGCGCAAATCCCGCAATCCAACATAGCCTG
>CAYRRA010000010.1:0-38195 GCA_964426355.1 uncultured Anaerolineaceae bacterium | reverse complement strand
CCATCCCTCACCCAGTCACTTGTGCATGTCCATGACAGCGGGCAATTCCACATTGTAAATTTGACCCTCGGTAAAATTGACCACCAGCCCGGGATCGCCAAAAATTCGAACCGTATCAGCGATCACCTGGGTGAAAAAACCACCAATTGTAGAACTGTTGCCGCCCAGGTCGACCGACCCATCGGGTGCAAATACCGTACCTTCGTAACTCGAATCGGAGGTGCCGCGTAAAAAGATACCGCCATCGTGCCCCTCGGCAAAAAAGATGAGCATACCGGGTATCGCCGGTGGTGTGCCGGTTGAACCTTCGGTCGGGGCGCGAAGGTTCACAGTGACGCTACCGGCAAGGTCAAAATCGCCGTCCGTAAAATATAGCGTTACACCTTCGCTTGCTGTTCCGATAATGGATATCTTGCCGTTGTTGGCAGAAAAATCACCACTCAGGCAGTAGAGACCCGGATGCATGCGGATCTCATTCAGGTTGCCCTGGATGCGCAAACCGGAATAATTCCCGGGCCAGGTTTCCAGGTAATTAATCCTGTTCGGTGGCGAACCTTCATGGTGTGTTTCGGTGTATCCTGCACCCAACGCACCGCAATTCGGCGGATCCACTTCCAGGGTCATGACAGCGTCTCCCTTCTGTGGTTCGGGCAGGAAGCTGCCGGAGTTGCCGGACTTTACATACGTGGTGAGATAGTAAGAGCCGGCATTGGCGTAAATATTGCCGGAGCCGTTCATGGCAAGACAGGCGTTTGACCAGGCACCGCCGGTGGTGATGGTAACATTGGTACCGCCGCAAGACGTGATGCCACCGCCCTGGTTTTGCCCCACACCGCAGTTCGGGTTTGCCGGGCAGGAGGTGTTCAACGCCACCAATGCCAACCCATCTGCAAACGGCAATTTATTGCCAGGGTGGACGCGCGAAATAGCTTCTACGGTATTTTGCAATGGACCGCTAAAAACCAGGTGGATAAAGGTGGAGCGCGTCTGTGAAGTGATCTTCACGCGCGCATCCAGGTATTTGCTGTTTTCTCCTCCCCCATCGTCAACGCAAATGATTTCCACGCCATGCCCATCGTTAATGTCAGTATCAATCGTAAACAGGTTGACTGCCGCGTTCTGAATAGCCGCCTGCTCAGCCAGGCTAATGGCTTCCAGCACTGCCTCATCTTCACAGTCAAAATCAGGCTGCAGGATGCCGTTAGTTTCCAGATAGTTGCCCGCTGCGCCAGCCGCCGCCAGAGCAGCCGCATCGGCTGCATTCTGGTCATAACGCCTGTCCACGTAATACATCCCGCTGTCAATCGCCAGCGCAGCAAAACCCAACAAGGCGATAATTCCCACCGTAAGAAGAATCATCACCTGTCCTCTTTCCCTTTGTGAAATATTCAACATACCGCCTCCCTTTACAAGTACGGTAAACCAGACATTATTATTTAATTGAGACGTACTCAATCCGGTTTTGTTACAGGTATTCAAAGGGAAGGCGTTATGGCAGCGAGAGCAGATTTTACGACGAGATAGAAAAAGGCTGTGTCCATTTTTCGACACAGCCCAGGCATAGGAAAGAAGTTTTGATATGAATTTTTATCTGGTCAATTCTATGATCGGAGTACCGCCCTCAGTGATATCATAGTTTTCACTCTCGTTAAAGGTAATATTGGTTGTGGAGTTTCCGCTGAGTGTGATGGTATAGCCAATGATCCGGCTGTTATACATGGCTGAATCTTCATTGCCGTTGATGACCACCGATGCGCCAGGAACAATAATGCTGCCGGTCAAGTCGGTATCGGCGTTGCCATTGATCCGCAATGTGGAAGCGTTCGATGCAGGCATATAAATGAGAAGACCGGCATAATCGCCTTCATCGGGTGCATCCATGATCAAATCTGCATTCCCATTCCACGTCAACGAGCCTTCGTTAAGATAAAACAGCGTATTCGTACTTGTCAGATTACTGTTACCGTTGAAGTGCAGGTTGCCTGAACCCAGGTAGACTATGGAGGTTTGGTTGGAATTGATGGTCGGGTTATCGTTGCCGTTAAACGTCAGGTCACCGCTCTCCAGGTAAAAGATAAAGTTGGAGATATTAACCACGGCATTCCCTTCCTGCAAAAACGAACCCGCGTGTAAATAAAATAAGGAATTGGCTGCATTGAAGGTCATGTTCCCATCCAGGCTGATGTCATAACCGTCTTTCATATTAAACTGCGCGTTATTCGCCGTGACCGTAAAATTTCCGTCCATTTGCAAATTGCCGCTAAAGCAGTAATTTCCCGGTTCAAAAACCACAGTATTGTTGCCAGTTATGTTCCGTCCAGGATGGTTGCCCGGTGTCAAACGCACCACACCACCCTCGGTTGACAGGGTTCCACTGGCTGAGCAGGAAGGTTCGATGACGACCGGTGCGGCAATCTCTAATTCAGGCGGTGGGTAAGCGATTGCTTCTACATACCCACTTAGATCTGGTTTGACCGCGCCGCCGATTGTAACTGTTCCGCCGGCAGTGATGTCACTGTTCAAAGTGACATTTTTTCCAATCTTTGCTCCCCCGACAATTACAATCCCATCATCCGTGGAAACAGTATGATTCCCCTGGCAAAAAAAGGCTGCGTCGTCATTTGAATTGACAAAGGCACCACCGCCCTCCACATTCAAACTGGCAGACCCAGTCAGTTTAAAAGTTTGGTCACCATCTGCCTTCATCGCCATAATCGCCCCACCGTTAAAGGCTTCAGAAATCTGAGCAGCGCCCTCATCGATACGCACCACTGCTTCCACGTTACTCGTCACCGAATCCCAACCAATCAGGCTGGAGAAAAACGTGGAAGAGGTGGTTTCTATGGTTACACGCACGTAATCATCGCCTTCACCGAAGTCATAGTAGCAATCCACATCTACCGCGACATCGTCACCGTTGATATAACCGTTGCTTTCCGCCCGCTTCGCAGCAACGTCCGCACAATCTTGCCCTGCATAGCGTGCGAATGCCCCTGCCAGCGCAGCCGTATCCGCTGCGTTTTGCGCCCGGCGGCGGTCTACCTGGATGCTGCCCTGGTCTATTGCCAGCCCGGCAAATGCCAGCAGCACAACAATCCCGATGGTCAGGATCACCAATACCTGACCCCTTTCATGCGTATGAAATTTTGTAAACATTTGAACTGCTCCCTATCTTATTGACAAAAAAAGACCAAATTCGTGAAAAAAACCTTTAAGCACCCATCCGTTAAGGAAATCCGACCCCCTCTATGCTAACAAAATCACCTGCCAGCCGATATCCGTATGACTACGTAAAAAACGCGTAAACATCCCGTATTTACTCATGATGCGATAAAGTCCCGGAGTTGCAGATAAAAAAAGGGAGCTGTCTTTATCTTCGAGACAGCTCCCCAAAAGGAGAAGAAATTTCAGAGGTTCTACTTGGTCAATTCGATATACGGTGCTCCGCCGAGGTTGAGGTCATAGTTTTCGTCGTCATTGAAAATGATGGTGGTGTTGGAGTTACCGCTGATATCGATGGTGTAGCCAATGATGCGGCTGTGTAGTGTGGTGGTGCCGCTGTTGCCGATGATATTCACACCCGCTCCTGGGGCAATGATGCTACCCGTTAAGGAGGCTCCAGAGTTACCGTTGATGGTCAAATCAGAAGTGTTGGTGACGGGCATGTAAATCAGCAACCCGGCATAAGCGCCATCATCGGGTGGGTCCATAACCAGCTTGGTGTTGCCGTTCCATCTCATGCTGCCGGAATTCAAATAGAAGACAGTGTTGGAGCTGTTCAGCGTACTGTTGCCGTTGAAATGCAGCTTGCCCGAACCCAGGTAGACTATGGAGGTCTGTGAAGAGATGATCTTTGGGTTCATATTGCCGTTGATTTTGAAATCACCCGATTCGATATAAACCGTGCTGCCGGGGATATCAATTTTGGCGTTGCCATCCATGATAAAGGTGCCGCTGTGCAGATAGAAGAGTGAGTTTCCGCCGTTAAAGGTCAGGTTGCCGTTCAAGGAAATGTTCTTGTTCGAAGACATGTTGAACTGCACATTGTTGGCGGTAACGGTGTAATTGCCGTTGATTGAGAGGCTATCCGTAAAGCAGTAGTTACCCGGTTCAAAAATCACGTTATTGTTGCCGCTGATGCTGCGTGCCGGGTGCGTTCCTGGGGTCAGGCGCACCACACCGCCTTCGGTCGACATCGTGCCGCTGCCAGAGCAATTTGGTGCGGCAACTACCGGGGCAGCAATCTCCAGCTCAGATGGCGGATAGGGAATGGCTGTAACCGGTGTATTCTTTACAATATCGCCATTGACATTCACATTGCCAACCAGGTCAATATCTGAACCCGCTTTCATATCGCTGTTAATGGTGACATTACCGAGAATGCGCCCTCCACCCACAATGTTGATGCCCGTATCGGTGTTGAAGGTGAGATTGCCATTGCCGTAAAAAGCTCTATCACCGGTTGAGTTGACAAAAGCACCTCCGCCCTGGGTGGTCAAGGTGGCATTGCCACTGACTTCAAAGGTATTGTTGCCATTCGGCTTGAGCGCAATAATGGCGCTGCCGTTGAAAGCTGAAGAACTGGTGCCGCCGCCGGAATTGTAGAGCGCCACTGCTTCCACGGTGTTGGTCACCGTATCATGACCGAGCATGCTGGCAAGGAACGTGGTGGTGGTGGAATTGATGCTCACATGCACATAAGAGCCGTTCTCGCCGTAGTTGCAGTCCACCACAACATCGATTTCATCGCTGTCGACGTACCCGTTACTGGCAGCGCGGTTTGTAGCCGCGGTCATGCAGTTTCCACCTTCATATTTTGCCAGCGCACCAGCTAACGCGGCTGTGTCGGCTGCATTTTGCGCCTGGCGCCGGTCAATCTGCACGCTGCCCTGGTCGATTGCCAGTGCTGCAAAACCAAGCAGTACCACAATACCCAGTGTCAAAATGACCAAAACCTGTCCACTTTCTTTCTCACGTCTCTGAAATTTCATCTCATACCTCCGATCCATAAAAACTTTTGCTTATAGCTTTCCGCAAAAAAACTTTCTTTTGCGACGAATTATTCACAACCGCCCAACTCAATGGGTGTCAGGCAAACTGGCGGTGGCTCCGGTGTTTTCTGTGTAGCTGTCGGGTAAACCTCGGGGGTTTCTTCAGTTCCGCTTCCACCGCCGCCACTCTGTGTCGTTGTGGGAATTGGCGTTTCCCCAAATATGACCTGTGTGGGCGTGCGGGTGTACTGAGAAGTCCGGGTAGCACCTGGAGTTCCTTGCAATTCCATACCGCGTAAAATCGTGCGTGCCGATTGTGCACGAACCGAAATCGATGGGAAACCCAACATGCTGACGATGGGGTCATACGGAACGACAATACGGACGACGATGCGGTCCCCCAATGCAGCATCGTTGCTGGTGGTGGCTTCACCAACCGGGCAATGGCTCCAGTCCACGGCAGTATCTGGTCCTTGATCCAACCCGATGCTGATTTGGGCACTGCTCATACCGGCGTAACGCCCAATCCGCTGAGCCGCTGCCCTGATACCCTGGCAATCCTGAAAATACGGCACAGACATTTCACTCATACCTGCACCGGAACCATAACGCACCGCTTCGCGGGCAGCGCTGTTGACTGAACTGTAGACGAAGAAGAAGAAGCCAAATTCGATAACGCCCAGGATCACTGCCATCAACAACGGGATGACCAGGGCAAATTCCATCAGCCCTTGTGCTCTTGAACGTCCTTTCCGATTGATTTCAGGTTTTGTTTTCAACACACTGCGCTCCTCTTCAACGGTCAAATAGAGACCTTGACCAGACATGCTTATAGGATACGCAGAACGAATTATTGCAACAATCCGTATTACTACTGATTTTTTACCAAAATATAACCATATATTTACTTAAATCATAACATTTTTGAAAGGTTGCTGCCTTCACCCCCATAGCAGGCTGATCAATAACGCCGGGGCAATCCAGATCGATTTGCCACACACCGCAGGAGCGCTGTTTACAGTCAATAGAAAGAAAAAAGGACTAAATTTTTCGAAGGGGAATAACAACTCAGTTGCTACCTTCACCAATTGCCAGGTACTTCCTGGTGGGTGTCAGGCTGGCAAGATGAAAACGCACGCGTCCGAACTGCGTAACCAGGTCTTCAACGGTGGACACCTCGAACAGTAAGGGGAAATTTCGTTCCACCCAGGCACTTGCCTGAGCAGGA
Organism: uncultured Anaerolineaceae bacterium; assembly: GCA_964426355.1. GTDB lineage: Bacteria > Chloroflexota > Anaerolineae > Anaerolineales > Anaerolineaceae > JAJFTV01. The sequence goes on along the minus strand of CAYRRA010000010.1, from coordinate 31,976 downwards.
GCAGCGTTCTTATACGGCAAAGCTGCTACATGCGAAAGAATTTGCCTCATTTCAACCCGTCCGGATTGCTCATTTTGCTGGGAGACATAAGCCAGGATCAAATCGATTTTCTGCGGGTCTTTTTCGCTGTAGACATCCACCATCACCTGTACGCTGCCGTTCGCAGTATAGCCGTTACAGCGCATTACGTATGCATAGCTGGCAGCCCGCTGCGTGCTTTCAACCGTACTGCAAAACACATTCACAGCCGTCAGGTGAGATTTCAATTGGGCATGTGTGATAGGGATATCTTTTGGCAGCAAGTAATTTAAACCCATCCAGACAGCCGCTCCAATCACAACCACCGCCAGCAAACCCAGCAGATAGCTCAAAAGATTGTTCCGCTTACGGCGAAGAGGTTTTTTTTGAGGCTTTGTCTGGGGTTCTTCTCTCTTTACCAGAGGTTGCTCAGGTACAGAATCTGCTTGCAATGCTTTCAATGCTTTACGCGCAATAGGGTTTTCCGGGTTCGCCTTGAGGGCTCGCTCGAAACAATATTTTTTTCGCTCCGGCTCATCAAAGCACTTGGAAATCCACAACCAGGCAAGCTCGTTGTCCGGCTCCTGTCGCAGCAAACCGCTGAGAACCTGGCGGGCAGCCTCTTTCTGCCCCGCCCGGATCAATGCAACTGCTTTTTTCAATGCCTGCTCAGACATCTCCTGCTATCCCTGTGCGAAAAGCTTTCCCGCACCAATTCATCATTTTTGTCATCGGAGAAACAATACCTTGCAACAACAAACACACAGGTTGCAAGGTCATTGCCATATTCGATACAGGGAATATAGCGATCAACCTGTTTACGTAAATAAAAAAACCGCCCACAAAGCGATCAAGGTGAACCTGGGCACTGCGGGCGCAGAATCGTCCCCGTCACCGATGCCTCCACATTCAAGGAGTTCCTGCCTAGAAACACACCTAAAAACGGCATAGAAAGTGGAAATTCCGGATCCGTAACCGTTACCTCGAGCGTGTTTCCCGCACAGGCATCGGAAGCCTCGGCATCCGCACAATCTTGACCATTAACTGTGATCTCAACCATAATACGTGAATCATCGGAAAGAATGCCAATGGTGCGGTCTGTAATCTGTGAGCAATGATTGGGGTTCACTATCCCATACACCACGCCTTCCTGGGCGGCATCACGCATGGCAATATAATAGAAGAATAGACGACCCAGGTCAACCACCCCAGACAGAATGATCAGCAATACAACCAGGCTGACGGCAAATTCCACCAGGCTCTGACCCTTTGCGCCTCTTTTTTCTTTTAAAAGAAATTCAACATCTTTATCATTCAACATAAAAAATCACCTTCCCGACCGACCGCTGCAACAGGTATGAATGGAATATAGAGTCCAGTCGGTTGATTTTCACAATTCGCTCAAATCATTTTGTATAAATCGATTCAACTATCCAACTCCAGGCTGATCAGCAGCGTACGTGCTGACAGCGCGTGAATGGGAATCGTTGGCATATTTGGGCGCAGGATGATTGGGTAATAATTCACATCCACTTCAACAATAATGCGCTGGTTAAGAACCAGCTCATTCGAATGAGATGCTTCCATCGATTGGCATACGATTGTTGATGTGGTGCCTGGACCACTATCAAAGGAGATGGTGACATCATCATCCTGTATATTGGCGTACCTGCCGATCCGGGTGACTACTTCACGGATACCGGCGCAGTCCTGGTAAAAAGGCACACCGTTAGCACTCTGCCCCACAGCAGAACCGTAACGCACTGCCTCACGCGCAGCATTATTTACCGTGCTATAGACGAAGAAAAAGTAACCAAACTCCATCACGGCGATCAACAATAAAACCAGAACCGGCAGAACCAACGCAAACTCAACCAGTCCCTGCCCACGTTTCAACGAAAGGCGAGTTGCCGCTCGACGCCTAAGTTTTTGTATTTGATTTTTCATCATATCCAGTCTCATTTCTCTTCGCCTACACATACAGAGGCTTTGCGGCTCATATAAATTGTACATGTAGAAGCCTATTTTTTATCATTAAGAAACCTGACAAAAAAGATAACTCTGATCAATCCTCCAAAGGGAGTAAACCTCGTTTAATCGCAAACCGCACCAGTTCAATTTGTGAATTCAGCTTCAGTTTACGCATCAGGTTTGCACGATGCGTCTCAACGGTGCGCGAGCTGATTGAAAGCAGAGAAGAGATGTCATTTGTACTGAACCCCTCTACCACAAGTTGCAATACTTCACGCTCACGCGAGGTTAGCGTTTCAAAAGGGTCCTCCGGTATCGAACTTGAGCGTTGAGCATAGGTGGAAATCGCCTGCTCGGAAAAAGGTCGCCCCAGGTAACGCCGCCCCTCGGATACTGCCCGAACTGCCTGTACCAGCTCGGTGCCGGTGGAATCTTTTAACAGGTATCCATACGCGCCATTGTTGAGCGCTTCCAACACATAACTTTCATCGGCATGCATTGAAAGGATTAAAATCTTCGTCTGGTCTTTTACCTGGCGTGTCACCTCCAGACCATTGAGCGCCGGCATCATCAAATCCAGCACCAACACCTGTGGGTGATATTGCTCCACCATTTGTATCGCTTCCACGCCGCTGCTGGCTTCGCCAATCACCTTAAAACCTGCCTCCAACTCCAGCAAGGAGCGCAGCCCCTGCCTGACAACATGATGGTCATCCGCAAGCAATATGGTTACAGTCACCTTCACCCTCCCTGCTGATTGCGCAGGTCACGAACATACTGGTCTAACGGCAATTGCATGTGCAAATTCGTCCCGCTGCCAGGCTGCGAATCAATCGCCAGGCTGCCATTCAACAGTATTGCCCGCTCCTGCATTCCCAACAAACCAAACGTACTTCCCGCCTGTGCAGTCCGCTCCATATCAAAACCAACACCTTCATCTTCCACCTGGACGTTCAAGGTCTCATCCGAGACCCAGATTTGCACCAATGCAGCAGATACAGATGCATGGCGCGCCACATTGGTCAATGCTTCTTGCACCACGCGATAGACCGTTGTTTCGATTTCCTGAGAGAAGCGATGCCCCTCCAAATCGCTGTGATGAAAATTGACCTGGATACCGGTTTGGCGCGTGTAGTTTCCAAAATGCCACAACAACGTGGGCAGCAATCCCAGGTCATCCAACATCGCTGGTCTCAGTGTCAATGACATCTGGCGAACACGCCCAATCAGATCGTTGACCAGCTTATGCGCGTTTTCCAATCGAGAGCGCTGTTCGGGCGAGAAAGAGGACATGTCGGCGCCCAACATCAGGTTCAAACCTGTGAGGATTTGTCCAATTTCATCATGCAGTTCAAGCGCAATCAATTTTCGTTCCTCTTCCTGCAATTCCACCAGGCGACGTGAGAGCATCTCCTGACGGCGGCGACCCTCCTGAACCTCATGGAAAAGATTGACATTTTGCAAGGCAATTCCCGCCAGGTTTGAAAAAGCCTCCAGCACTTTCAGCCGGTTGGGGGTAAAAAATCGGTCACGCTCGCTGTACAGGTTGAGCACTGAAAGATATTCCGCTTCGACCGGTAAAGGAATGGCAGCCTGTGCCCGTAATTTGAGACCGGCGAATTCAAGCGGATCTTCTTTGACCACAGCCCGAAAGGATTGCAGCGCCTGTACAGCAAGGTCGTCTTTTCCGGCAGAACCTTCAAGGGACAGCGGTGTGACCTGTTCCATTGCGCATCCAAAAGCAGCTACAGGCAAAAGCCAGGTATATTCGCGGTTCGGGGTGCCAATCCAGGAAATATCGATATCAAATTTCTCCACTGCCAGCCGGCACACCTCTTCAAGCGTATTAGGAGCATCCAACCGGCTGACAAGCTGCACAGATGAATCGTTCAAAGCCAGCAAGTCGTCCACATGTGAACGCAGTTCGTTTTGTGCCTCAATCCGGCGGGATTGAGCCTGCTCAAGCGAGTTGAGCATGGCATTGATATTGCGCCCCAACTGCGAAAGCTCATCGCTGCGATTTACGCTCACCCTGGACAGGTATTCACCTGCACGGATTTCATTGACTTCTTTGCTCAACCGGGTGAGCCGGGAAAATACCATCAACTCCAGGAACAATACCGTGATGACAGCGAAAACCAACCCCACGGTAATCAACGCAACATTGATTAAAGCCAGCACCCTCTGTCCGCTCAGATAAAACTGGCGTGACTGCTCGATACGCAGTAGAAAGGAAGGACTGCCATCGGGTGCATTCAGCCGCGTAAAACCGGCGATATTGGTTTCATCAAGCGCATAAGTAAAATTGGGTTGACCAGCCAAAATAGCATAATAAGCAGCGCGCTCCACGCCTGCACCGGGATCATTGAACGGGATCAGGGCAAGCGGGAACTGCAAGATATTTCCCAGCCTTTTCAACTTATCATCACCAATCCAACTGCCTGTTATCAGCACCGCGGCTGATTGACCATCCGCTGCCGACACCGGCTGCCCGGCAAGCAAAAGCGGCATCCCGCCATATAGAACCACACCTTGCGCAGATACCCGGGTTACATCGTGTGGCAGCACACCTGCCCCCGGCAACAAACTCTGCGCCAGGTCATTCGGCAACGGTGTTGTACTGCCATCCTCCACGAACAGGCTGTTAACGATTTGTCCCTGGGAATCAAGCAACAGTAACAGCTCTACATTGAGCGACGATAAGGTCTCGGCTTCCTGGTCAAAAAGCTGTTCAGTGTCTCCATTCTGTGACCAATGCTTATTGAGATGTGATAAATTTTCCAACTCATTCTCAATGATTCCTTCAGCCCGATCCAGGTTCAACAACACGCTTTGCTGTTCCATCCCATCGAAATGACGCATCAGCACCTCTCGCGTGGTCACGGAAAGCACCAGAGACAAGCCAGCAAAAGTGATGATGACGATCAGCAAAGTGACAAGTCGAAGATTCATGATTTTTCTGGTTAGACCCTTTTCTCTTACATTATTATACGTCAATGGATAACAGCTAACCCGTTCCAGGCTTTGTTCAATCCAAAAAAGTCCATGACCGCCGAGCTTATGGCGGTCATGGACTCGTTTAAGAATTTGTGAATGCTTTGCAAAACAGGCTTACTATGTTCAAAGCCGCCACCCCTCAGGTTCATTCCACCAGTTCAGTGGAAAGAAAGAGCAGGTAATGCTTCGGCTTGCCCCAGCGCCAACCCATGTTCTTGGAACCATCACGGAAAACCCAACGTCCGACGATAAAGGTACCAACCGTAACCATCACCATCGAGAGTGAACTGAGCAAGTAACCGCTGGTCGGGTCGTTGCCCCAAAGGGCATAGGCGATTTGCGGCGGCAAGGACAGGGCAAACACAATCAGCAGGTAGAGTCCGAGTGAAAATGGTCGTTGAATCTGTGTTCGGGTAACCGCAGCCGTTTGAAGGATGTTTGTCATGAAATACTCCTGTTTAGCGATAGGTCTCTGGGAGGATGGTATCCACCAGCAGGCGGTGGAACAGGCAGGATTCCTCCCAAATCATACCGTGCCCGGAGTTTTCAAAGAAAATCAATTCCTTTTTTGGCGCTTCAAGCAAGTTGAAGTATTCTTCGGGGATGCGCGACGGGTTGTTCATGTCGTGCCGTCCCAGCACAATGAAAACCGGCAGGTCGATGCGAGTAGCGGTCTCGCGGAAATCCATCTCCTGCAATTGAGGGTAAACGACATTAAAGGTGTTCATCAAACCAAGCAGGTAATAGACCCGGTCGAGCCAGCCGTATTCGGGTTGCTTGAGCATCAGCATAATTGCATCGCCCTCGCGGCGGTACGTCTCATCTTTGATGTTGGGCACTTCAAAGAGTTGATACTCGCGCCCGAACAGTGTGGAGTAAGGCTGGATGGGGCTTTTACCGAAGTATGGTGGCAAGCCTTGTTTTTCGAGCTTTTTCACAAAGTCAGCGTCGCCGGTTTGGAGGGAATGCTCCAACACCAGGTCATAAATCATCTGGTCGGTTTCGAGCACATCCACCATCTGTGCCGTGCCGATGTAAGCATGGTACAGGTCGGGGCGCTGTTGGGCAGCGAGCACGCCGATAATGGTTCCCCAAGAATGACCCACCATGTAGATTTTTTGCTCATCGAAACGAGCACGCAGAATGTTGGTCAGTTCGATGATGTCCGCAACGTATTGGTCAACCGTCAGGTCGGATTTAGGATGGCTGGATGGATACGATTTACCGCAGCCGCGCTGCTCCCAGATGACCACCACAAAATGCTTCTCCAGTTCGCTATTGAATCGCAACACACGCGCTGCCTCGCTCGCGCCGGGTCCGCCGGAGAGAAAGAGCAAGACAGGTTTATTAACATCATACCCGCGAAGGATAAGCCATTGATCAACACCACCGAGCTTGATTTTTTCAAGCGATGCAATACTGCCAGGAAGGGGTTTCCCGTCTGCGCCGAGGATCGCAGGGGTGTGTGCAGTCCATTGAGAGTAAAGCACATACGCGACCAGCAGAAACACGGGAATGAGTAGATAGATCATACAACCTCCGAGTCTGTTCGGTTTATTCATGAGAAATTCCTTTTTCGTTGGGATCACTTTGGACAGAGAGAAGCACAAGCCCCAGGTCACGAATGCGGTTGAGTATGCCGTGCAAGGCAGCCTGATCCATTAATCCGCTGATGATGGTCTCACCTTCCGGGCAGGAGGTAACGATCAGTCCCTCGAACCAGCTCTCGCGGACATGCCCATCAACCCGGATTTGGTAATTTATGGAACGATCTCTGTGATTCATTAGCGCTCCTTTATGGAATGCCGCTTACCAGCAGCGCCGAACCCAATCAAAATCAAACCCAGGGCAGGCAAAACATAATTGAGTGGCACTTCCAATCGTCCTAAAAAGAAGGTAACCGTTCCAATCAGAAAAAACGCCACCCCCAAAAGTATGGACAGGTTTGCATATTTTGTTTTCATTTATCGAAATCCTTTCGGGAATTAAAAATTTTATCAATGAACAATTGTGTCGTGCCATTCACAGTAAGGAAATTTCCCTGGCTGTGGCGCTCAAAAACCTTCCTGGCATCCTCCACTAATCTGGTATACAGAGGATGATGTTCATCCGGCATAAACGAAGCTGACAAAATCGCCCCGATGAACCCATCCCAATCCTGCTTGAAGGCAAAAGGATAAGTCAAACACTGGTAAGATTCATGCCCAAAATAAAACGAAAGCGGTTTATCCTTTCGGTACTTCCGGGTGGCTGAAAAATCAGCCCCATAGGCTTCGGTCATCAGGCTCTCAGTTTCCTGCGTCAGTTGTTCGTTCGTGCGGATATTTTCAAGCACCGCCAGCCAACCATTTGGCTTCAAGACGCGCTGTATTTCCGTTTTAGCTGCTTCCGGCTCGAACCAATGGAGAGCCTGGGCAACCGTGATGACATTCACACAACGATCTGGCAGGGTGGTATGTTCTGCGTTGGCATCCAACACGGTTACTGACGGCTGGCTGCCCAGTTTTTGCGCCAGAATTGCTCGCATCTCCGGGTTGGGCTCAACAGCATACACATGCCCGGCGATCCCCAAAAAATGTTGGGTCAACATCCCAGTGCCAGCGCCCAGATCAGCCAGGGAAGATTGCCTGGATAATTGCGTGATTTTCCGGATCGCCTGAACAGCTTCAGGCGCATAATCCCAGCGATATTTGTCATAAGTTTGCGCTTTACTTGAAAATACGGTGATTGGTTTCATGGTGGAAGAACCTTTTCCGTTGTATCTGATCATGTGCGTAGTTTAGTCCGGTATTGGCTCTGTGTCCCCTATCTGGCGATAGGTTTTGGGGTAGGTTTACCGAGTGGGGGCGAGGTTGGGTGGGTTGATTCAATATTCATCTATAAAACTTTTTATTCGATGTGCCTGTCGCTTTCCGATCACAGCATCTACGCTGCGTTACAAATTCTCCATTTTTTCAAAGTGCATGGTATAAGCCAGGCGCTTCCCGAAGAAACCAATCTCACGGAAGCCAGATTTACCTGCTACCTCCCTCACCATTTCGCGATTTTGAAAATGGGGATCAAAAATGACTTCCGTCACCGAGAGAATTCCACCAGGTTTTAGTGCTTCGTAAATTTCCTTCAAAGCTGCTCCTTGTTCGGGGATTTCCCCCAACACCGTGACCAGCATAACCCGGTCGTAATAGTCTTTTTCCAGTTTGCCTTCACCCAGCCCAGACTGTACAAAGCGGATATTGGATAAGGCGGCTGCTTGAGCTTTTGCTTGCACGCGCGCCAGCATGCCAGGCTGGATATCGAGGGCGGTCAACTCACCCTGCGAGCCAATGGCTTGCGCAGCGGGAATGGACAGGCGCCCTGGTCCACAGCCAGCGTCCAACACCTTCATATCAGGCTGCAAATCCAGCAGCTTAATGATGACAGCGGCTCGGTTCGTTTCAGTAAATGGGTTATCCATTTCGACCATCCAACTCAGCCAGGATGGACAGGGAAGTGACTGGCGATTGGAAACCAGTCGCCAGACCAGAGAGACAATGAGAAGGAAAACCATAACAAGCGAAACAACAAGGAGGGTGTTCATTAAATAAAATTCCTTTTTATGAGGTTTAGTTTTCTCCTCAGTTTACTCCTCACAGCAGTTTCTGTCACCTATCCAGTGATAGGTTTTGGGGTGGGTTATATGAAATAGCCGTTGGGACGGATCAGTTTTGCACCATGAGGTCAGCGGCGCACCGGCACGCATTGAAGAAAAACAGAAAACAGGGGTATGATTATGCTGAAACTGTAATTGCGCATCCAGTTTTTTTCAGCAGGCGCATCTTTCCAGGCGGACACACGCAAAGGCAAAAATGACCATGAACCTTCATGAAGCTTGTAGAGAGGATGAGATCCAGGCATTGATCGCACTCATTGAGTTAAGCGAGCCTGTTGAAACACCCAACAACAATTTCTACACCTTCCACCCCACAACTTTACAGGCTGCCAGGGCTTACTTTCGTTGTTTTGCCCTTGACCTGAATGCTGCGTTTGAAAGCCTGGCGCAAAAAGGCTTGCTTTGCCGGGAAAGAGACCTTTGCCTTCTTTCACCGCAAGGGCGAGAAACCGCAAAAGCGCTGCGCCACGCCCGACCACCCATCTGGTATTGGTACAAAGAGTTTTACATCGCCACAGAAAACAGCAAAGCTTTTTCCATCTACTGTCAACGTACCTTTGGGAAAGACCTGGCACAGCATGGTTTCAGCGATATGCAGCAGATCCATCAAATGCTGAACCTGATCCGACCAGACGCAGGGAAGCATCTCCTGGATATCGGCTGCGGGAACGGAAAGATTGCCGAATACATCAGCGACCACACCGGGGCAAAGGTGACCGGCATCGATTACATTCCCGAAACCATTGACCAGGCTCGCCGACGAACGGTAAAGAAGAAAAAGAGAATGCAGTTTGAAGTATGTGATATAAACAACCTGGATCAGATCAGTGGCACGTTTGACGCCATCCTTGCCATCGATTCGATCTTCTTTGGCGAAAACCTTGAAAATACCATCCGGCGTCTGCAAGGATGTCTTTCGCAAAGTGGAAACCTGGAAATTTTTTGCGAGGAAGACCTTTGCGACTTGCTGAAGAAAATGAATCTAAAATACGAATGTTTCGATTTGAGCCAGGCGCATTATGAACACCTGCAGCACAAGCATCGCACGGCAAAAGCATTACAGGCTGAGTTTGAAGCAGAGGGAAACCGTTTTATTTGGGAAAACCTGATGACCGAATCAGTCGCCTCTGATGCGCCTTTCGACGCTCACAATCCCCCCGTCCGTCGTTACCTGTATCATATCAGGAACGCAATGCAATAAAAGAAAACGAGGTCAACACCATGCAAGTCATTCATTTAGATGAAAAATTTAACCTGTTTACAGACTACTGGCATCCGCGCATTGTGGGTGAAGTGAACGACTCCTTCGTCAAGCTGGGAAAACTTCACGGAGAATTTATCTGGCATCACCATGCGGACGAAGATGAGCTATTCCTCGTCGTCAAGGGGCACCTGGTGATCCGGCTTCCCGACAGGGAATTGAGCCTGCATCCGGGCGATGTGGCGATCATCCCTAAGGGGGTAGAGCACTGCCCTGTCGCTGAGGAAGAAGTTCATGTCCTTTTGATCGAACCCAAATCCACCCTGCACACCGGAAACATCAAAAACGAGCGCACGGTGGAAAGCCTGGATTGGATATAAGATTGGAAATCGACACCCGCGAAATCAACCAGCCAGGCGCTGATGACCTGGCGCTCAACGATGAAAGCTTTACCGTAGACCGGGTACTGGTGCTGCACACCGAGAACAATCGCATCACGTATACGTTTGAAGCCGTAACGCCGTACAGCAAATGCTATACAAACGACTGGGAAATCAGCTCTCTTTACCCCGGTGATGTACAGATGACCGCTTTTGTGGCTTATTCAAACGGGCAAAGAGCCGGGCGGATTGTACTGCGCAAAAGCTGGAATAACTATGCCTATATCGACGATCTTTGCGTCGATGCCGCCTGGCGGGGCAAGGGAATTGGGCGCCGGTTGTTAGCCTGTGCAGAAAACTGGGCGCGCCAGCAAGGGCTGCCTGGCATCATGCTCGAAACACAAAACGTCAACGCGGCAGCCTGCAAACTGTACCAAAGCTGTGGTTTCGAACTGTGCGGTTTCGATACTCGCCTGTACACCGGTCTTAACCCGGAAAGCCAGGAAATCGCACTGTACTGGTACCGGATGCTTTAGAGTGTACCAGGATGAACTTCAAGAACAGGGTTTTGCTCACGTATGCTGCCATCCTTCTGCTGCTGGCTGCCCTCAGCGCTTGCAGCGGCGAAATGGTGTATGCACAGCCGGCAATCACCGAGAGCACGCAATACAGCGTACCAGTTCCCAGCCGCACAGCGCAATTTACCTCGCAGCCTCCAACATCAACCCATGAACCCGCCATAGAACCGCAAACGGCTGTACCCGGTACAGCCCTGCCCTTGCTGGAATGGGCTGAACTTATGAATGCCGCATATCCCAATGAGCAGGCAGCAAACGGTATGGTGCAACTTACAGACGGTGTTTCCCAGCAGTTTTTACCCGGCGATAGAAAGGTTTATTTCCAACTTTCACATCTGCGGCTTTTTGTCGACCTGGATGGCGACAAATCGGAAGATGCCCTGGTGTTCTTAATGGTCGACAGCGGCGGTCCCGGCACGGTTTACTACCTGAACGCCGTGCTCAACCGCGGCGGCTCCCCTCGCCCGGCGGCATCGCTCCGCCTGGGTGAGCAAATCTTTTTGCGTTCTCTATCCGCAGCGGACGGGATCATTGAACTGGTCATGGACAGCGTAGGCGAGGAAGATTACTCTTGCTGTCCAACAGACAGCAGGAAATACTCTTACCGCCTGGATGATGAGAAATTTCAGTTGATCGACCAGGTTGATTTGATTGACCCACAGGTGGCTGGGCGGCTGGAGCTATCACCACGGCGCATTATCTTCGTTAACGGCGCACTTTCCACCACCCTCACCGCTGAAATCGGTTTCAACCAGATCAACCAGTATCTGTTGTACGTTGAAAAAGGTCAGACCATGCAGGTTGAAATCTCGTCACCGCATCCCGATGTGCTACTGTCCATTTCCGGCGACACCACCGGCGAGGTCTTAACATCGGTGCTGAAGAACAGCCAGTCCTGGGCGGGTATTGCGCCGCTCTCGCAAGATTACCGTATTGGCGTGATTGCTGCAAGCACGGCATCGCCCTACGTCCTTACGGTCAGAATCACCCCCTCCGTACAGAATATGCAGGCAGGCGATTTACCGGAGTACCTGCCGTCTCCAGCGGTGGAACGCAAAGTGCTCTACCTGACCTTCGACGATGGACCAACCTTAAAATGGACCCCTCAAATCCTTGAGGTGCTGGCACAGCACGATGCGCTGGCGACGTTTTTTATGCTGGGTGAACAGGTAAGCCAATACCCGGAGATCGTAGATGCGGTGCTGGCAGATGGGCACGGAGTAGGAAACCACAGTTACAACCATCTATCCTTCGACGGAATGACCCGCCAGGGGTTTCAACGTGAGGTGTTGAGCACAGGTGTGTTGCTGAAAGGGGAAGAATCGTTCTGCCTGCGCCCACCCTACGGCGCCACAGACGCCATGACGCGCACCTATGCTGCAGAACTGGGTTACCGGGTAATTCTCTGGGATGTGGACAGCCAGGATTGGCGGCGACCCGGCATAACCGAGATTGCAAACAATGTACTCAGCGAGGTACAGCCGGGAGATATCGTGCTTTTTCATGACGGCGGCGGTGACCGCTCACAGACAGTGCGGGCGTTGAAGCTGATCCTGAGCACCTTGAGCGCCGAAGGGTACATCTTCGAGACGCTGTGCCCATAGTCTCAATAAAAAATCTGCGCTCAACCCAGTATTTTGATAATTTCCTCCATGGTGGGGAATGAAATCTGCGTCCCGATGCGGGTAACGGAAATAGCCGCCGCTACATTGGCAAAACGGATGGCTTCCGGCAGGCTCTTCCCCTGCACCAGCGCATACGCCAGGCTGCCAATAAAGGCATCGCCCGAACCGGTGGTATCGACCGCGTTCACCGTGGGCGGCAGGAAATGCTGTTCTGTCTGTCCATCCCAAAGCAGTGCACCTTCTGCACCCAGTGTAATGATGACATTGCGGGCACCCATCTCTTTCAGCCTGCGCGCAGCCTCTGATGCACCTTGCAGCCCCTTTACGCTCAAGCCGGTGAGCAGTTCCGCCTCGGTTTCATTGGGCACAACCACATCCGCCATGCCAATCATGCGTTCCGGCACGGCGCGCGCCGGAGCCGGATTGAGGATGATCTTTAATCCACCTTTCCGGGCAATTTCAAAAGCCGCAAGGATGGCTTCATCGGGGATTTCAAGCTGACAAATCAATATCTTTGCACTCAGGATTAAATCTTTTGCCTGCTGTACTTCCTCTGCGCTGAGCGTTGCGTTGGCGCCCGGAACGATGATAACCAGGTTTCGTCCTTCATCATCCACCGTGATGGGCGCAACACCGGAAGCCAGCTTTTCGTCCTCAAAAATGCAGGCAGTGATGCCATGATCGAGAAAATTCTGCCGCACCATAGGACCAAAGGAATCATGCCCCACCTTGCAAACCATCGCCACGCGTGCCTTTAAACGAGCCGCCATTACCGCCTGGTTGGCGCCTTTGCCGCCAAAACCCATGCTGAAGGCACTGCCTGCCAGCGTTTCACCCATCTTGGGCAGGCGCGATATTTTGGTAATCATATCCATCATGTTGCTGCCGACCACGACAATATCATGTTTTTCGCTTTCCATCTTCACATCTTCTCCTCAAAACTCATGAAAATGACTGATTCCTCTCCGTCAACCCAATATCAATCCTATTCTCTCATACATTTTACCCGTTAAAAACGGGTTGATGCTCTTCCTTGCCGTGTACAAAAGTTCTGCTATAATAGCCTCTATCGTTGTTTAATTCTTATCGGTGCGAAAAACCTGCTTATAATCACCCATTCTGGGTTTATACCCGGCACACCAGAAAGTATATGCACATGGTGTTAAACACGAGAAATGCATTTTGAAAGGAGGTATCAGTAAAACGATATTTTCTGACCTCTAAACCAAGATTCCCCAGTTGTTTTCAAAAATAGACAAAAGGAGATAGAAAAACATGAAACGTCGTATGTGGTTGTTGCTTTCCATCGTTGCCATTTTGTCCCTGGTGTTGACATCCTGCCAACCAGCGGGCAAAACCGAGGCGGAGGAAACAGATAAAGTCAGTATCGTATTGATCACCCCCAACCCGCGGGGCGACCGCTCTTTCATTGACGCATCCGTGCGCGGTATCGAGCAGTTCCGAGAAGCTTACCCGGATGTGAAGGCTGACATCATCGAGACCAAAGGTGTTGCCGAGCATGAAGCCGCCCTACGCGGCGCCATTGCCAAAGGCTACGACATGATCATCGGTCTTGCCATTGATGCAGAATTGATGTTCAGCCTGTGTGAAGAATTTCCCGATCAGAAATTCGGCTCCGCTTCCGAGATTTATGCCGAAACCCTGCCCGCGAACATGGCAGCTTATGTGGTCAACGTGCATGAATCTAGCTTCCTGGTAGGCGTGGTCGCTGGACTGATGACCGAAACCAAGATCGTTGGCGCAGTGGTCGGCGGTGATTCCCCCGGCATGAACCAGTTCACTTATGGCTACAAACAGGGTGTGCTGGAAGCCTGCCCGGACTGCACCGTTCTGGTCAGCTATCTCGGCTTCGAATTCTCCAACCCGACCCTGGGTCTGGAAACCGCGCTGGCGCAGTATGACCAGGGCGCAGACATCATCTTCCAGATCGCCGGACGCTCCGGTGAAGGTGTGATCTCCGCAGCTAAAGAACGCGGACTGTATGCCATCGGTGTCGACTCCAACCAGGATGACACCCAACCCGGTAACGTGATCGTCTCCATGATCAAGAGCGTTGACGTGAGCACCTACAAACTGGGCGAAATGGCTGTCACTGGTGAGTTTAAACAGGGCTTCAACGAGCTCGGTCTTTCTGACGGCGGCGCCGGTCTCTCATGGGACTGGGGTTCAACCACCTTTGCTGATAAAGGTCCGGAAAACATGACCGCTAAACTGGCAGATGTGAAAGCCAAAGTGGAAGAATACCGCACCAAGATACTCAACGGCGAATACAAAGTCTGCGATGCACTGCACGAAGACGCGGCGATCTGCGACCCGCTTAAATAGTCAAGTAAAAACTAGAGAATAAAGAAACCGGCTTGGGGAAGATGATGAACATCATCCTCTCCTGCCGGTTTTGAGGATTTACCATGACCGTTGCACTCGAGATGAAGGGTATCACCAAGTACTTCGCTTCTACCGAAGTCTTGGCAAACAACAATGTCAATTTTAGCGTAGAAGAAGGGGAAGTGCACGCCCTGGTGGGAGAGAACGGGGCGGGCAAGACCACTATGATGAACATCTTATATGGGCTGGAGAAGAAAGATTCCGGTGAGATCCATTTCCATGGTGAAAAAGCTGAAATCAATCATCCCGATGATGCCATCCGCCTGGGGATAGGCATGGTGCATCAGCATTTTAAGTTGGTGCCCTCATTCACCATCGCTCAAAACATTATGTTAGGCATGGAACCCAATACGCTGGGTGTTCTCCGCCAGCGGGACGAAAACGAAACTGTTCAAAAATTAGCCGAATCGTTCGGGCTTCCGGTTGATCCGCGAGCGCGCATCCGCGATTTGCCAGTTGGCATGCAGCAGCGCGTCGAGATCCTTAAAACGCTGCAGCGCAATGTAAAACTATTGATCCTCGACGAACCAACCGCGGTGCTGACCCCGCAAGAAGTACATGAATTCCTGGAAGTGGTCAGAGGACTGGCAAAACGCGGCTGTACCGTCATTTTCATCACACACAAGCTGGTTGAGGTGGTCAACGTTGCTGATCGTGTCAGCGTGATGCGCGGGGGCGTCATGGTGGGTACCAAGATAGTCAGCGAGACCAGCATACCGGAAATGGCGCGTATGATGGTTGGGCGTGAAGTTCTTTTGCGTGTTCAAAAGACAAAAGTCCAACCACGCGAAGTGATTTTTGAGGCTAAAGACCTGTCGGTCACCAGCCAGACCGGTATACCCGCAGTGATTAAAACCTCTTTCAATGTGCGCGGTGGCGAGATTTACGGCATTGCCGGTGTAAGCGGCAACGGACAGACCGAACTGGTTGAAGCCATCAGCGGTATGCGTACTGTGGATTACGGCAAAATCTTTATTCAGGGAAAAGATATCACCCAGACTGATGTACGCACCCGGCGTGACAACGGTCTGGCACATATTCCCGAGGACCGTATTCGCGTTGGATTGAACATGGGCACCACGTTAGATGAAAATGTCATCATCAATCGTTATAAACAGTCCGAATTCCAAAAATTTGGCTTTATGGTGCGCGATGCAATTCAGAATTTTGCAAAGACTATCATCAAAGCCTTCAATGTTTACGGCACTGTACCAGGCGGTGGTGTTTCCACCCTTTCCGGCGGAAACATGCAAAAAATCGTTGTCGGGCGTGAACTTTCAGGTGATCCCAAGTTCATCATCGCCAACCAACCCACTCGCGGTCTGGACGTGGGCAGCATCGAATTCGTCCACCGCACCCTGTTGGATGCGCGCGAAAAAGGCGCGGCTATCCTGCTGGTATCTGTAGAACTGGATGAAATTATGTCGCTCAGCGACCGCATTGGTGTCTTGTACCGCGGTGAGATCGTTGGTGAACTTGATGCTGCCACAGCCGTTGAGGAAGAGGTGGGCATTCTGATGGCAGGCGGCACATTGGAATCATTGAATGATGCCCCCAAAACACCCGCAGCCGAACAGGCAGCAGGCTGAGAATTATAAGGAAAATCGAGGTTTGCATGCAAAAAGAACGCCAAAAACAATTTTTCAACACTCTACTGGTTCCATTCCTTGCCATTCTCACCGGTTTAATCTTCGCAGCCATCTTGATTCTCTTCACCGACACCCCGCCATTGGTCGCGTTCAAGGAATTATTCTCTGCCAGTTTTGGCTGCCGTTCGGTGACCAACTGTGCTTTTCTAACCACGCTGGAACGCGCCACTCCAATCATCCTGACCGGATTGGGCGCAGTGATTGCTTTCCGCTCGGGTATGTTCAGTATCGGGCAGGAAGGTCAGTTATTGATGGGCGCTGTGATGGCTGCCTGGCTGGGTTATACCATCCACCTGCCCGCAGTGATACACCCTATCGTGATTATCATGGCTTCCATGCTCATCGGTGGTCTCTATGGCTGGATCCCTGGCGTGCTTAAAGTGCGCCTGGGGGTGAATGAGATCATCTCTACTATCGTGATGAACACCATCGCCATTCTGACCGTGGAGTACCTGGTCAACTTCCCGCTGCGCGGTGATCGCAGTTCAACTGCCCACTCACCGGTGATCGATGTGACCGCACAACTGCAAGCCTTTCTGCCCGGCTCAAAATGGGGTGTGGGTTTTGTGCTGGCAGTGCTGGTAGCCATTGCGGTGTATTTCTTCCTGTGGCGCTCCACCAGCGGATATGAACAGCGCATGGCAGGGCAATCACCTTTTTTTGCCAAATTTGGCGGCATCAAAAACGAAAAGGTTGCCATCCGCAGCATGTTTATCAGCGGTGCAATTTGCGGTTTGGCAGGTGCTATCGAGATTCTCGGTGTCAATCGCCGCATCATGACCGGTTATTCGCAAGGACTGGGTTTTGACGGGTTGAGCGTAGCCATCCTGGGGCAATCTCATCCGCTGGGTGTCTTTATTGTGTCCATCCTTTTTGCCGGGCTGCGGCTGGGGGCGCAATTGGGGTTACAGCTCTCCTTTAGTATCCCGCGCGAACTGGGTGGCAGCGTCATCGCCCTGATGATTCTCTCTGTGGCTGCCGGTAATTTCTACACGGACATCATTGAAAGAGTACGCAAACTCATTATCCGTTTGCGTAAACCAAAACCGGAAACATTAGGCGGTCCGGGGGCGGATGGAGGGAATATCTGATGGAAGAGTTCTTCAGCATTTTCAATTTATCATTGGTTCAAAGCGGTATCCGCCTGGCAACCCCCATTATCCTGGCTGCCCTGGGCGGTGCAATCTGCAACCGCGCCGGTGTGCTTAACTTCGCGCTGGAAGGCAAAATGCTTCTGGGTGCCTTCCTGGGCATCCTGGGGGCTTACTACCTGGGAAACACCTATCTCGGTTTACTCGTTGCCGTGGCAGCGGGTGCCCTTTTGGGAGCTCTCTTTGCCTTTCTTTACCTGCGCTACAGCGTTGACCTGATCATCCTGGCGATTGCGCTCAATATGCTCATCCTGGAGCTAACGGTGTATTTCATGCGCATCCTCTTTGGTCAGGTGGGAACCTGGACAGACCCCAGCATCCAAAAGTTGCCGGATATTCACATACCGATTATTAAGAACATCCCTGTTCTGGGCGAAATTCTCAGCGGGTACAACATCATCGTTTACCTGGCGTGGTTCTCGGTCCTTGCCGGTTACATTATCCTATTCCACACCAAGTTCGGACGACATGTACGTGCTGTAGGTGAAAACCAGAGTGCAGCCGAAACGGTGGGCATCAACTCGCGGCGCGTCAAACTCTTTGCCCTGGTCATCAGCGGCGCACTGGCAGCGCTGGGAGGCGCTTTCCTTTCCGTAGGTCACCTGACCATGTTCACCCGCAACATGAGCAACGGTCGCGGTTGGACGGGTATTACTGCGGCACTCTTTGGCTTCAACCATCCAATCGGGGTATTGTTTACCGGGTTGTTTTTTGGTTTTGCAGATGCCCTCGCTGTGCGCCTGCAAACAGTAACCGACCTTCCGCCCAACCTGATCCAGATTCTGCCGCACTTTACCACGCTGCTGGTGCTGGTGATTGTGGCACTACAAGGAAGAATCTCGCGTGCATTGGTGCGCAACCGCTCGATTGCCAAAATCCGTGCCGGGCTGGTAGGTAGAGCGGCGCACGCTGCCATGAGTACCGCCAAAGCAACCCTGCCTGGCATGCAAGATGATTTACCGCCAGACATCCAATAAATCCGATGCCCAGGCGCATCAATGATTCGATCCAGGCGGAACGACTTTAACATCATTGATCAAGGAGTATAGTTATGGAATTTCATGTGAAATGTGAACCTAAAGATGTCAGCCGTTATGTTTTTTGCCCCGGTGACCAGGCACGCGCTAAGAAAATTGCCGACCACTTTGAAAATGCCTACCTGGCTGCAGACAACCGCGGGATCGTTGTTTATTCAGGATACTACGAAGGCGTGTTTATGACCTCATGCGGCACGGGTATGGGCGGTCCGGCTGTTGCCATTGCGCTGGAAGAACTGGCGCACATGGGCGCCGATACTTTCATACGCGTTGGTTCCTGCGGCGTCTTCCAGGAAGGGCAGATGCCCGGCGATGTCATCATCGCCAGCGGGACCTTCCGGGCGGGCGGCACATCACTGTCTTATCTGCCGCTGGCTTACCCTGCCGTACCCACCTATGAAGTGCTGCACAGCCTGGTGAGTTCAGCCGAGGCGTTGAACATCCCCAGCACGGTTGGGGTTGGCACCGCCGGTGACAGCTTCTATGCACCGCGCACACCCGATTCCCGCAAGGTTTTCATTGAAAGTGGTGTGGTTTCGGCGGAGATGGAAAGCGATACGCTCTTCATCATCGGCGCATACCGCGGCTGGCGTGCCGGCGCTGTCTATACTTCCGATGGCACCCCCACCGAGACAAAACCGGATTGGGGTTGGGAGAAATTCTACCAGGGTGAAGAAAACGCCATCCGCGTTGCGCTGCACGCCATGCGCCAGATTGCCAAAAAAGACGGTGTCGGGTAATCGACACAACGTTCTTCAACTCTATATCGGTATTCGAAAGCCATCCCTGGAATTGCGGGATGGCTTTTTTCTTCAGGTCACTGCCAGTTTGACCGGTCAGCAGTTTCCGGTCCGTTTCTATTCTTCCTCAATCGCCTGTTGATAGTAATCATCCAGGTCTTGATCGACCAGATGGGTGTAGATTTCAGTCGTGGCAATGTTCTCGTGCCGGGCAAGTTCCTGCGCCACTTTGATGTTGTTGGTTGCCTTGACCACGCGCGTGACGAAATAATGCCGGAAGGAATGCGGCGTGACCCGCGCTGCGCTTTCTGGTTCTTGCAGCGCCAAGCCTGCCAGCCGGGAGACAATCTGCTCGCCGCTGACGGTTGAAATTGCGAGCAATCGTTTTCCGGCAGCCCGGTCGTGCCTGGCAAATACAGGTATGGAAGATAACGGCTGGTTGGAGGCGCCGTCTTTGGCTGCGCGCGCCGAAAGATACTGCCGGATGGCGGACATGGCGCGTCGTGAAAAGCGCACCAAAGCTTGTTTATCGCCCTTGCCAATAATCAAAGCAGCATTGCGGTTCCAGTCAAAGTCCCCGCGCACCAACCCGCACGCCTCGTGCACGCGCAGACCTGTATCGGCAAGGGTAAGGATGAAGGCGCGGTCGCGCAGTGTGCGCAGCCTTTCGTCCATATCCATTCCAACGGTCAGGGGCTGCTGGCAATAGGCAATTACCTGCTCGATATCCTCCCAGGAAAACTGCGGCAGGCGGCGATGCTGGCGCGGTGATTTGCTCTTGATGATGCGGCGCACCAGGTCAAGATTGAGCGGCAATTTGAGTTCCAGGGAAAGATATTCATAGAAACCGCTCACGGCTGTGAGATAGAGCTTGATCGTGGCGGGTGAAAAACGTCGATCCGACAGCGCCTGTGCAAAAACACCGGCGGTCTGCTCGGTAAGCGTGCGAATATCATCGCTGTTGGGCTCAAAGTCGCTGTCTCGCAGAAACGCGACAAACTGGTTCATACCCGTCTGATAGGTCAGGCAGGTTTTGCGAGCGCGCGTCATCTCAACACCCAGCAGGTAATCGGTAATCGCTTCGCTGATGGTCAGCCCATGTGATGGCAGTGATATTTCCGGTGTGGACATGCCTCTATTGTAACGGAGAAGCGTTGAATATGTTTTCGACAGTTCGGGGTATTTACCTGGTTGAAACAGTCAATATCACCGAAGAATAAGCCGGAAAGGACGCGTTACTGAATCCTGGCGTTTACGTATGCGTTCCAGGAGCGAATCAGGCGGATCGGTGAATACATCCACCAGCGCGCCGTAAACCACCAGTTCCTCCCGCGGTAAGCACGCACACGGCGGGCGCTCTCTTTGGCAAGGTGGACGATATCTTCCATTACCTGAGAACCCACATGCTGTACCATTTCGCGGTCTTCTACATCGCCGCTGAAACGCAGAGGGCTTCCCACTGTCATCGAATATGGACCATGCAAGTAGTAAGCTCCGGCATCGGTAATCCCGTCGATGGTTTGTTCAACACGATAAAGCCGCTTCTGATCAAGGTGAATACCGATGGGCACTACCGGTGCACCGCTGCTCAACGCCAGCCGTCCTACACCACTACGAGGATCGTGGAAACCGTCATCCGGGCTGATAGCACCCTCTGGGAAAATAGCAACAATGCGCCCGGCTTTCAGCAAGGCTTCGGCTTCCTTCAAGGATTGTCCCCCGCTGCCCCGCACCACGGCGACATGACCGCAGTAACGCAGTGATTTTCCAAAAATCGGCAGTTTGAATATGGGTCCGTGAATCAGAACGCTGACCTGCTCACGAATCAGCGTGGTCAACAGGGCGGGGTCAAAGGTGCAGGGATGGTTGGCTGCAAGAATAACCGGTCCTTCTGGTAATGGGGCTTTCCATTGGATGCTGAGATCCAGTATGCCGCGCGCTACCACGCTGACCAAAAAACGTCCTATACGGTACCATAATTTTTGAAACATTTATTTTCTCCAACGGGATAAAGAACAGGCTGTTCGACACCCCAAAGGAGACGCCTGTTTTGTGCTCTGCGCAGGTGAAAACAGGCAGAACAAACGAATTGTGTTTTGAAAAGGATGAAATGATTCAATAACTAACAAAAAATGTTGTCTTTCCGATGTATTGGTAAAAGGCATTGTAACATCTCAGGTCAAATTGGTAAAGTTGGTCTTTTCAAAAACAGCTATCAATCCTGCAAACTTCCATGTCAACTCATTAAATGGGATTGATCACTAATTTGAGGATAAAACACCGCTCTTTAAAGATGGTTACGATCCAAAATAATGTCAAATCCGGCGCTTTTAAGCAATCTCGCCGCGGCACAGTCCTTATGCGTGTCAATTCCTTTTTGTGAAGAAACGTTCTTTTCCCAAATACGGGTAAAATGATTATAATTATCCGTATCAGACCTGGAGGAACGAACGATGGGCACTTTATTGATAAAAAACGCACAAACCGTGATCACAAACGACGAAGCATTGGGGCAAATCAGCGGCGGAAGCTTGTTCGTGCGTGACAACTTGATCGAAAAAGTCGGGCTGGCAAAAGACATGCCTGCGGATGCGGATGAGATCATTGATGCAAGCAGCATGGCAGTGATGCCCGGACTGATCAACACCCATCATCATTTCTACCAGACATTGACGCGCGCGGTGCCCGGCGCACAAGATCAAGAATTATTCGATTGGCTGGTGCGCCTGTACCCGATCTGGGGCGAGATGGATTCCGATGCGGTCTACACCAGCTCGCTGACCGCCATGGCAGAGTTAATCCTCTCCGGCTGCACCACCAGCAGCGACCACCTGTACCTGATCCCCAATAACTCAACCTTTGATGACCAGGCGCGCGCCGCACAAAAAATTGGTCTGCGTTTTCACCTGACACGCGGCTCCATGTCATTGGGACGCAGCAAAGGCGGTCTGCCACCCGATCACGTGGTTCAGGAAGAAGATGCCATCCTGAAAGACTGCCAGCGTATGATCGAGACCTACCACGACCCTAAGCCAAACGCGATGCTGCGCGTGGCGCTGGCTCCCTGCTCGCCCTTCTCGGTGACGCCTGATCTCATGCACCAGGCAGCAAAACTGGCACGTTCGTATGAAAAAGTTATGCTGCACACGCACGTGGCTGAAACCCGCGACGAAGAGACCTTCTGCGTGCAGCAGTTTGGCATGCGCCCGGCTGCGCTGATGCAGTCACTGGGCTGGGTGGGACCGGATGTATGGTGGGCGCACTCTATTTTTGTCAATTCAGATGAAATTAAAATGATGGCGGAAACCGGAACCGGTGTGGCACACTGCCCCTCATCCAACATGCGCCTGGGCTCCGGCATTTGCCAGGTGCGCGAGATGCTGGATGCCGGCGTCAATGTAGGGCTGGGGGTAGATGGCTCCGCCAGCAACGATTCGAGCCACCTGTTCAACGAGGCACGCACCGCACTGCTGTTGCAACGCGTCAAAGGCGGCGCGGCGGCGCTTTCAACCAGCGAAAACTTTAGACTGGCCACGCGCGGCAGCGCGGCTGTGTTGGGTCGCCCTGAACTGGGGCTGCTTGCGCCAGGAAAAGCCGCCGACCTGATCGGCGTACGCCTGGATACGCTCAGCCTTTCCGGTGCAGCCGTTCACGACCCCTTGGGCGCTCTGCTGCTCTGCACTGTACAGGGCGTCGATCTATCCATCATCAACGGACAGGTTATCGTGCGCGGCGGAAAGCTGCTCACGCTCGACCTGGAGGAGCACATCGCCCAGCATAATGAAATTGCCCGCAAAATGGTGCAAAAACACCCGGTCCCGGAGCGTTTCAAACTGGTGTAAATACCCTGACCATTCACCCTATTCGGCTTCTACCTTTACCAGAACCGCCCGCACAACCGCCCGGCGTTCATAGGTGCCTTTCTCAACATTGTAATCCTTGCACGTAACCAGCGTAACCCACGGCAGGTCTTCGTGGGCATAAATGGTTTTATCATCCGGTTGAACAATCTCCACGGAACGCACTTCGTAGATATATCTTTGCCCAAAAGCGTGAATAATGACCTGGTCACCCCATCGCAGGGTATCCAGCTTTATTAAGGGTCCGGGCAACCCGTTTGAATTGTATACATGACCGGTGATCACGCTGTTTCCAGACCAGGTTGGAAACGCAGTGCCTTCCAAATAACCCAGCCGGTTACCCAACCAGGTGATATCCCAGCTATTCCCTTTCATCGGAATACCCACGAGAGATGTATCAATCGCTAATGCGGGTATTTCTATCCACATCCCACCGTTCACACCATAAAGACCTTCAGGCATCGCCGGAAGTTGTGTAACGATACCAGGTGAAAATCCTGTCTGGGGGGTTTCCATTTGGACAATCCCCAGCGATAACGCACTGTTGTTGTTGAAGATGGGGTCCCCCAGCGAACTGGTTTGAACCGAGACCGTATTTTCACCCCCAGGCGGGCGTCCCAGTCCGTTCACTTTGGTGACAACCGTGACCATATAAATATCACCGGGTGCCAACGTACCAAAATCGATGGTAAAAGTATTCCCCGTGGTGTTGATTGGGAAGGATTCATCCGGCGAAACCAGGATGCTGATGATATCCAAAAAGGCGGGTTTGGTATCGGTCAGGGTCACATCCAGTGCATCCACATTGCCGTTATTGCCCACCGTGATGGTGTACACAACAGTGTCGCCCACCCTGGCAGAAGCGGGATCGCCGTACTTGGTCACCGCGGGGTCAACAACAGTTGCCTCGCTTTGCAGATCGCCGTAATCCACCACGGCATTGGTTTGCGAGCCCAGCACAACGCTAACTTGATCCAACGTGGTGCTCAGATATCCAGCAAGATTGGTTTCTCGCACAACGTAGATACCCGGAGACAGGTTGGTAAAGAGATAACTGCCATCCGATGCCGTTTGCGTAGCACTGACGGTGAGCCCATCCCGATTGAACAGGGTGATATCAACGCCATGAAAAGGGGGTTCGCCCTCATCACGCTGCCCATTATTGTTGAGATCCTCATAAACAATGCCTCGAATGCTGTTCACATTTGCGCCGGTGATTTGATAATCGCCAAAATCAGCAGTCGCGCTGCCACCGGGCGTTACGGTAACAGTGACAGTGTTGGGTGTGCTGCTGACATATTTCAATGGGTCTTGTTCGATGACAATATAAGTGCGTGGAAGCAAATCGGTCACCTGGTAACGACCATCCGAACCTGTCGTTGTCGTTGCAATCAGGGTGGCGCCGGTGCTGTCATAGACCTTGATGGTCACTCCGCTGATGCCGTTCTCTCCGCTGTTTGCCAGCCTGTCAAGGTTCTTATCATGAAAGACAAGCCCACGGATAGAGCCCCTCTTAACATCAGCCGTGGCGGTATCTTCATTTGAATCTATGGGTGTCGCTCCGAACAAAGCATGCCCGCTTGCCGTGTTGGTAACACTTTCAGCGCTGATATCGGCTTCAGTGATGGTATAGCTTGCCCTGCAGGACACCGAATCGCCAGGCGCCAGGCTGGTCAATGAGCCGCAGGTAAACGCGCTTCCCGGCGGGCTGCCGATATGATCGTCTGTGATGGTGAACAACCCGCCTGGACCGGCTCCCGTGAGCGTCACGTTTTCGCTGTTCGTCAGATGATAGCTGTATTCAACCACATCACCCGCCTGGACATAAAGGTTGCCTGATACGATGGTCTTCACCAGAATCAAACCCGTGTCCTGAACGGCATCCGCCGTCTGGGTATCGGTGTTTGAATCTACCGTCGTACTGCCAAAGAGCGCATGCCCTGTGGCGGTATTTGTCACGCTGCCGTCATCCAGGTCTGCCTGGGTGATCGAATAAACAGATGTGCAGGTGATGGTATCGCCAGGTGCCAGGCTGGTAGGTGTGGCAGGACAATCGACACTCGTCTTGTCATCGCTTACGACAAAGACATTGCCGTCACCTGCACCCGTCAGGGTCACGTTCCCGCTGT
This sequence comes from uncultured Anaerolineaceae bacterium, assembly GCA_964426355.1. GTDB lineage: Bacteria > Chloroflexota > Anaerolineae > Anaerolineales > Anaerolineaceae > JAJFTV01. The sequence goes on along the minus strand of CAYRRA010000010.1, from coordinate 6,585 downwards.
TCCGGAGAAGATACGTATATGCGAGGGTGTCATTTACCTTATCGTAGGGGTCGCCCGATGTGATGGTTTTGGTCAGTTCAAGCTGAGGTGTCTGGGTTGCCGTTGCTGTGGCGGAATCCTCATTGGAATCGATGGGGGTTGAGCCGTACAGACCGTGTCCGGTGGCGGTATTTGTCACGCTGCCATCATCCAGGTCGTCCTGGATGACCGTATAACTGGCGGTACAGGTGATCGAAGCTCCCGGTGCAAGACCGGTTGGAGTAACCGGGCAGGTCACGCTGACTTTATCATCACTCACGGTAAACAAACCGCCCACACCATTTCCAATCAAGGTTACATTCCCGCTGTTCGTCAGCACATACTGATATGCAATCGTACCGCCCAGCGTGGAATACGGGTTGCCAGAAGAAATGCTTTTCTCCAGAGAGAGAGATGGGGCATCTACGTTCAGCGTGGCGGTGTTCGATACAGACCCTGTGCCGCCCTCTGTCGAACTCACCACATCCGTCGTGTTATTCTTCAAGCCCTGCGAGGTAGCCAGCAGGTCAACCTGAATGGTGCAAGTGCCCCCACCAGCAATCGATCCAGCACTGAAAGACAGGCTGGTATCTCCTGCTTGAGGCAAGAAAACCGGTGTGCTGGACGCACTGCAACCTGCCAGGCTGGCGTTGGGCGTCTCCGCCACTTCCAAACCTTCTGGCAGTAAATCGCTGAACGCCACACCGGTTAAAGGCGTGCTCGCATTCGGGTTGGTGATGGTAAAGGTAATCGTGCTGGTTTCACCCACCAGGATCATGGTGGGCGCAAAAGCTTTGCTGATCAATGGCGGGGATACCACATTCAGCGTCGCTGAGGCGGTATTGCCATTGCCACCGTTGGTAGAGGTCACCTGCCCGCTGGTGTTAACGTAAGAACCCGCAGATGCGGTGGTGACCAGGACAGTGACGCTGCAAGAGCTGTTGGGCAGGATGGTGCCGTTTGCCAATGTAATCCGGTTGCTGGCAGGGGCGCTCACCGTTCCGCCACATTGTGCTGCGGCTGGTGTAAGTGCAACCGTCATGCCACTTGGGAAGGTATCGGAGAAAGCCACACCCGTCAACGGGATTACATTGCTGGATGGATTGGTGATCGTAAAAGTAAGCGTGGCGTTCGTGCCAACAGCCGCCGGGTTGGGTGAAAACGCCTTACTGATCACTGGTGCAATCACCAGGTACACCTGAACGCTATCTTGATTGGACAACACGATATCGCCAAAAGCATCCAAAGCTTCAGCCGATGCCGTATTGGTGACCGATTGATGGGTGATATCATCCGCCGTGACCGTATAGGTTTTAGAACAGGTGAGGTTGCCGCCAGGCGCAAGGCTTGTGGCAGTGCCGCAGGCAAATGGCGTGCCCGGCGGGCTGCCGATATGGTCATCTGTAATCAGGAACACGCCGCCAGTCCCACTGCCTGCCAGGGTCACATCACCGCTGTTGGTGATGGTGTAGTTGTAAGTGATGGTGTTTCCAACGCTGCGGTAGCTGGTGGTCGTTGTGCTCTTATCCAGTATCAAACCAGCCAGGCGCACGGTCACGCTGTCCTGATTGGATACGACGAGACTCCCGCCGGTTTCCATATCCATCGCCGAGGCTGTGGCGGTATTGGTTACCACCCTGTTCGTCACATCTTGCGACTGCACTGCATAGCTATTGGTGCATTGCAAATTTGCGCCGGGTGCCAGGCTTGCTGCAACACTACAACTAAAGGCTTCACCGCCATTGATATGATCATCGGAAACCAGGAATGGGGCATACAAAATCCCATCGCCTGTATTCTTCAATGTATACGTGTAATCGATGATGCCGCCCGCCTGAAAGCTTGCGTTGCTCGTCGTCTTTTCCAGCGATAATCCCATCCCGGTCACAGACAATGTATCAGAGGCAGTATTACCCGTCCCGCCGTTTGTTGAAGTAACCGCAGCAGTGACGTTCTCATAGGTTCCGCCGGGGGCGGTCACATCCACGCTGACCGTACAGACCCCGCCACCAGCGATGGATGCTGAACTGAGGAAGATTTCGGTGTCACCTGACAGAGGGACAAAAACCGGCGTGCTGGATGTGTTACAGCCGGAAAGGTTGGTATTCGGCGAAGAAGCCACGCGCATGCCCGTCGGAAAGGCGTCGCCAAAACCCACACCGGTCAAGGTCGTGTCGGCGTTGGGGTTGGTGATTGTGAAGGTCAGTGTGGTAACGCCATTGGCAGCAATCGGGTTGGGGGAAAAACTCTTGGTGATTTGCGGGGGAGAAATAACATTCAACGTAGCGGAAGCAGTATTCCCTGTGCCACCGTTTGTAGAGGTGACTGCATCGCTGTTATTCACATAACTGCCGCCTGTGGCAGCCGTTACGCTAACGGTCACCGTGCACGTACCACTGACCGGGATCGTCCCTCCTGCCAGTGAAATCGAATTGGTCGTACTGCTTACCGCGCCCCCGCATTGTGAAGGGTTGGGAACACTTGCCACCGTTAAACCTGCTGGAAATGTATCTGTAAAGGCGACGCCGGTCAGCGCAACCGTATTGGCTGCCGGGTTGCCGAGCGTAAAGGTCAAAATCGAGGTTGCCCCGGCTGCGATTGGATTGGGAGAAAAAGATTTGGCAATGGTTGGAGGAGATACCACTTTGATCGTATCACATGCGGGGGTTTGATTTTGTGCATTCTGCGTGTTGGTTAATGCATTGACCGGTATGCAGTTCTCATAACTCCCAGCCGCCGCCGCGACAACCCCCACATCAATCGTACAGGTAACCGCGGGGTCGCCTTCATTTTCAATGCCATCTAACGCACCATTCGCCAATTGAACCTGGCGTTCACCGGCAACAGCCGTCAGCGTGCCGCCGCACGTGGTGCTCGGCGCAGGTGTATCTGCAATCAACAACCCTTCAGGGAGTTCATCGGTCAGACCCATTTCTATCAAATCGATATTGCCCGTGTTTGAAATGGTGATGCGCAGAACCGAAACTCCGCCCGGAAGGATAGGATTGGTGAGAAAAGCCTTGCCGACGCTTGCCCCTGGTTGGTTGGTTAAGCTTGCACTGGTATCCTGTTGGCTGGTTGCACCGCTGGTCGAGGTCACTGCACCTGCTGGGATCGTATTGGTCAGGTTGCTGTTTACATTCATCGTCACGCTAATCGTCAAGGCGCAAGAGGTATTGGCTTCCAGGTAGCCGCCGCTGTATGAAAATGTGGTATCCCCTGGAGACGCAGTAAATGAACCACCGCACGAGCCCACGGAAAGGTTGGGTGGGTCAGCCACCTTCATACCTTTGCCTGCAGCAAGCTGCGGCAGATTATCTGTAAATGCAATACCAGCCAGAGCCTGGTTGTTGGGGTTGGATAACTGTATGGTCAGGGTGGAAGCCGAACCGCCAAACACCGATTCCGGCGAAAACCCTTTGACAACATTGATCGTCAGTGTGCGGATGGTTAATGTAGCGCTCGCAGCTTGCGGGCTTGATACCGTCACGGAGGTTCCAGCGATTTTTCCTGTAACACCTCCGATAGGGATGGTATTTGTGTAGGTGTTAGCGCTGCCCACGCCGGCTACATCGACGCTGATGGTGCAAATACCGGGCACACCCGCCACCTGTGCAGGGACTACAGCGCTGCTCAAAGAGATCGTCTGCTCACCTGCTTCAGACGTCACCGCTCCCCCAGGGCAGGTTGTGCTTTCATTGGGGTCGGCTGCGATCTGTATTGCAGATGGCAGTGTATCAGACAGGGACACATCTTCAAGTTGGCTGGCGTTGGTATTGGTTAGCACAATCGTCAGCGTGGAAATGCCGTTTACGTTTACACTGTCCGGCGAGAACGATTTGGAAACCGCAATCCCGCTCACCGTCAGGTTTGCCGAAAAATTACCGCCAACGGTGCGGTTCTCTGCATTGGAAATATTGGCGGGGGAGATGGTGTTGGTAAACACACCCGTACTGCTGCTGGTGACATTGACATACAAGCGACATTCCCGCCCGGCGGGGATGGTTCCGCCGGTATATGTGATCAGTGTTGCCCCGACAGCCGGGGCAAAGGTTCCGCCCTGGCAGTAGCTGTTTTTGCTCACGGCTGGCGCGGCAGCCACCTGCACACCGGCAGGCAGGGCATCGCTGATGGAGAAGTTGGTTAGCGAGGAATCTGCGGGCGCCGTAATGCGAATGGTCAGGGTTGAGGTACCGCCTACCGCAATGATAGCGGGTGAAAACGCCTTGCTACCGGTAATACCCAATCCAGAAGCATAAACGCCAATATTAGCGCTGGCTGCGATGATGTTGCTGACCAACTGATCGGTAGTGAGGGCTCCCACAGGGATGGTATTGGTATACGTTGCCGGTGTTGAAGACGTCACCAACGCGGTAATCGTACAAGAACCCGGGCTGGAAGGGCTGCCCGCTGGAATAACCCCGTCTGCCAACGTCAATGAACTGGCGGTGCTGGTAACAGTGCCCCCGCACTGCGGTGAGGCTGGCGCAGAAAGAAGCGTTAAACCGGTAGGTAAGTTGTCTGTAAACGCCGCACCGGTAAAGTCAGAGCCGGTCGGGTTTTCTAAGGTAATGGTCAGGGTGCTCGATCCGCCAACCTGAAAGTTGGATGGCGAAAACGCTTTCCGGATGCCAATCGATTGAACATTCAGTGGCGCAGAAGCGGTGGAGGTGTTGGTGACCCCCTGTTGCGTCTGGATGGCGCTGGCGGGGATGATATTGGTATAGATACCCGGGGTAACGGAGGTGATGCTGGCAACAATCGTACACGTGCCGGGGGTACTGCCGACCTGCTTGGGAACCGTACCGCCGCTCAAGGTGATTGACGTGGCAGTGCTGGTCACCGTGCCACCACACTGAGATTCAGCAGGCGGCGCAGCGACGGTCAAATTGGCAGGCAGGTTATCGGTGACAGAAACATGGGTCAGGTTGGTAGCCGTATCGGTATTTCGCAGGGTGATTGTGAGGGTGCTGGTCTGTGAAACCCAGATGGTATTGGGTGCGAAAGTTTTGCTCAGGCTGGGAGGTTGCACCGAATTGACGCCCAATGTGGCTTCTGCCTGGGTTGGGTTGCTGATCGTCAGCGTACCGGTTGGGTCAGTGGCGCGCAGTGTTTCAGCAGCGATGGCGTTAATCAGGTTGCCGGGGGTTTTGGAGGTCACATGAACGGTGACCGTGCAAGCCCCCGGCGTCGATTCCACCTTGGCAGGAACCGTTCCGCCGATCAATGCCAGTTCATTCCCCACCGTGGTCACCGTTCCGCCGCAGGTGGTGGTGGCGTTGGGCGGATCTGCAAAATACATCCCGGATGGCAGGATATCAATCCAGGCTGGCGGGGAACTGGACAACGTCAGATCAAAAGAATTCGAATTGAAGATGGAAACGCTGAGTGTAGAAATCCCACCGGCTGTGATCGAGATCGGTGAGAAGGATTTATTCAGGTCTGCCGGTAAATCGAAGGTTTGCGCCTGGCGCGCTGAAAAATGCGGGGGTTGGGTAAGAGGAAAAGAAGCAGCCTGCGCAGTCTGCCCAAAGAACATCAAATTAGAAGAAAGGGTAACAAAAACCAAAACAATGGACACCAATTGTTTAAATGATCGAATTAAGGGCATGCTGCTCCTTCACTTGAAAACTTTTCATTATTATAGTTTATCGTTGCAAAAAATGTGCTGTGCGACCGGCTGAAAAATCTTGTGCTTACGCCTTTCAAGCCAACTGGTTGCTTTTTGTAACGCGCCTGGATGGGAAATTCTTAAAAATTTTCAGGCAAATTACAGAACGCTGTTCTGTTGAAATGCTTCTGGGAGCAATCTCGAAATCATCACCAAAGGATTTTTTGAACTGCATGAACGGCGTTTTGTACACCGTTTTCCTGGCACAGTTTTTCGCCCATTTGGGCAGCGCGCTCCTGCATTTGCGGATCACTCATCACGGTTTCCAATGCTTCAACAAGGCGCTGTACATTGAAGGAATTGCTGGGGATGGGACGTGGTCCCACTTTCAAACGCTGCACATGCCAGCCCCAATACGGCTGGTCGGCAAAAAATGGCACCAGTACCGACGGTTTGCCGGCTTTAAGACCTGCAGCTGTGGTGCCAGAACCGCCATGATGCACAACCAGCGCCATCCGGGGAAACAACCACTCATGTGGCGCAAAATCAATCCCAAAAACCCGGCTCGCATCGCCGTATTGAGACAGTCCATCCGCAATACCGCTCCAGCCATTCATCAGTACGCCGCGCTGCCCCGTTATTTGCAACGCTTCAAGGGCAACACAAGCCGTGCCAATGGCATTGCGTGTGTGCATGCTGCCAAACCCAATATAGACCGGCTGAGGACCGCGGTCCAGAAAACGCAGCAAGTCTTCGGGCGGACTCCAGTCCTCTTCTTCCTCCAGCATCCAGTATCCGTTGATATAAACCTCATCACCCCATTCAGACGGGCGCGGGATCACATGCGGGCTGAACCCATACAGGCAGGGCAGGCGGCGGCGCAGCAGGTCATCGATAGGTCCTTGCAGCGACTGGGGTGGCATATCCAATGCCGTCCGCCAACGGTTAACCAGCGA
>CAYRRA010000009.1:0-44659 GCA_964426355.1 uncultured Anaerolineaceae bacterium | reverse complement strand
GCTACCACTGCTTTGACGGCGATTGCAGTCAGGGTCAGGTTTTCACCTTCTGGCACATTTTTGAGGTTTTTCCGCAGGTTCTCCAGTTCGGTGATGTCAACGACATCATGGTGGCTGACATGTGGAATTTGAGCCCAGGAAAGCGCCATGCGGCGGGCAACTGCCCTGCGAATGGATTTGAGGGGAAGACGTTCCGTTTCACCCCACGTGGAAAAATCCGGAAGCGCCAGGTCGTCCGATGAAATCAATGCGGGTAGGCTCACCTCTGTTCCACCGGTAGAGGCAGTCAAAGCAGGCGCGGTAGAAACGGGCGCAGTAGACGCGGTTGTGGGCTTTTGGGTTGTTGGAGGGGGGGTCTTTCCCGCCGCGAACTGGTGAACATCTTCATCTGTGATACGCCTTCCAGGACCACTGCCCTGGACGAGTTTGATATTGATACCCAACTCACGCGCCAGGCGCCGGGTAGAAGGGGCTGCTGCAACCGGTCCCTGCTGCGTGATGTTAGCAACAGGTGCTGCTGTTGGCATTTGCTTCTCCACAACCGGTTTTTGTTTTACCGGGGTAACCTCTTTTTCTACAGGCTGCGGACGGGTTTGCTCTTCGCCTGCTGTTTCGAAAGAGATTAAAACGCTGCCTACTTCCACGCGTTGCCCCGGCTGCACATGGATTTCTGTGATTACACCGGTATAAGGAGAGGGAATTTCAACGGCAGCCTTATCGGTTTCAACCATCAAAATCAGATCCCCTTCGGAAACGCTTGCTCCTTTTGAGACCAATACTTCGGTGATTTCGGCTTCGTGCAGACCTTCACCCAAATCGGGAAGTTCAAAATTTTTCAACATCATTCACCTTCTTTCATACTGCCAGGGTTTCTCGTGCTGCGCTGAGGATGCGCTGTACCCCCGGCAAATAGGCTTTTTCGTAGGCAAACAGCGGGACGATGGTGTCAAAACCGGTCACACGGCGAATTGGGGCTTCCAGGAACCAGAAAGATTTCTCGATGATTCGTGCAGCAACCTCAGCACCTGGTCCAAAACTACGATGTGCTTCGTGGATAATCAGCACTCTGCCGGTCTTGTTGACCGATTGGATGAACGTCTGATGATCCAATGGGGAAATCGTCAGTAAGTCAATTACTTCCGCATTAACTCCGTCTTCATCGTGCAGTTTTTCTGCTGCTTCAAGGGTGGGGCGCATCATAGCGCCGTATGCAATCATCGTCAGGTCTTCACCAGGGCGGACAATCTCCGCCTTGCCAATTTCTTTTGTCTCTTCTTGTTCCGGAACTTCCTCACGAAAAGCACGGTAAACTGCTTTGGGTTCATAAAAAATGACCGGGTCGGGGTCACGCATAGCGCTTACTAACAAAGAGCGTGCGTTGCGCGGTCCGGATGGGATGACCACTTTAAGCCCGGGTGTGTGAGTGTAATAAGCCTCGCGGCTTTCCGAATGATGTTCCAATGCCCGGATGCCGGCTCCGTAGGGCATACGGATGACCATCGGGATGGTATACCCGCCGCGTGTGCGCCAGCGCATGCGTGCGGTGTGCGATTCGATTTGATGCATGGCAAGGTACGAGAAACCAGAGAACTGCATCTCTGCCACCGGTCTCAATCCGGCAATTGCCATGCCAACAGAAAAACCGACAATACCCGCTTCCGCCAGGGGGGTGTCCATCACTCGCTCGGCACCGAACTGGTTATAAAGCCCATCTGTGACGCGAAAAACCCCGCCATCTACACCCACGTCTTCACCCAGCACAATCACGCGGTCATCTTTTTCCATTTCCTGTTTCAGTGCCAGGTTGAGCGCTTCGACCATGGTTAGTTTAGCCATGTTTAACCTCCATTTCCTTTGACTGCAGACAGCTCCGCGATCAGTTCCTCTTTTTGTTCTTCCAGGTTCTTGGGCATACTCGCGTACAAGTGGTCAAACATGCTCAGGTGATCGTCTGCGAGCGATTTTGTCAGCGCTTCATATCGGTCTACCCCTGCCTGGATTTCGTTCTTAATTTCTTCTTCGAGGGCAAGTATTTTTTCATCATCCATCAACCCTTTTGTCATCAGAAAATTCTGGATGCGGGGAATGGGATCGCAGTTTTCCCATTGTTCAACCTCTTCCTCTGGGCGATACCGTTTGGGGTCGTCGGATGTGGTATGTACCGAAAGCCGGTAGGTCACGTTTTCGATCAACGTAGGTCCGCCGCCAGTACGGGCGCGCTCCAACGCTTCTTTAGTTGCGGCATAGGTCGCCATGAAGTCGTTGCCGTCCACCTGGATGCCGGGCATCCCGTACGCCACCGCCTTTTGTGCGATGGTTTCTGAACCGGTCTGGCTTTCGCGCGGGATTGAAATGGCATAATGGTTATTCTGGCAGACAAAAACTACCGGAACCTGGTAAACCGATGCGAAATTCATCGCTTCATGAAAATCGCCCTCGGATGTAGCGCCTTCGCCAAAGAACACGAGCGCTGCCCGGTCCTCTTTGCGGTATTTAATCGAATATGCCAGCCCAACGGCATGCAATGGTTGGGTACCGACCGGTACTGCGACTGGCAGTGTGTACAACTCTTCATTCATTTGATTGCCCTGGTAAAAACCACCGTAGACCAGCAGTATTTTTTCGATCGGGACGCCACGCATCACCAGGGCGGCATGTTCACGGAAGGCGGGCACCAGCCAATCGTCTTTGCGCAGCGCTGCGACAGGACCAATTTGTGAGGCTTCCTGCCCACGCAACGGAGCGAACGTCCCTATTCTTCCCTGACGTTGTAAATTGAGCATACGCTCGTCCAATCGCCTTCCCAGCAACATGGCTTTATGGATGCGCATCACTTCATCATCCGGGATATGGGGGTCTAAATCTTTATCCAGGTTTCCGTGTTCATCCAGTATCGACAGGTAATCGATATGGCTTGGTATTTTAATTTTGTATTTTGGCATTTGGGTCTCCTTTGCATTTCACGGTTCTCAAGCTGAGGGATATTGGGGTTCAGAACGGCGTTTTTACTTGAAATTTCTCCCTGATTTTCACATATTCATTAATAATATTATAAATATTATCCAAATTATAGCAATATAATCGTTGTGACTCATTAGATTAAAATGAAAAACACTGCCCTGACCAAAAATTCACATTTTGCTTTAATGATTTTGCTTTTGGACTGGTGACCAGTGGTGGTTAAGGGAAAAGTAGTGAGAAGAGCATCTGTGGTTTTGTGTGCGGTGATGGGTTCACCGGTTTAGCTGTATGCTCGTTTAAAAACAAGCAGAGGCTGCTTTTTTTGCAGCCTCTGCGAAAAGTAGAGCCAAATTTTTCTGGTTTCGTTTTTTACTTCCCAGCTTCCGGCAGGGTAAATTTGGAAACGATCTCCTGCAATGTTTTTGCCATATCAGCAAGGGATTGTGCGGAGGCGGTCACTTCTTGCACCTGCGCACTCATCTCTTCAGTGGAAGCGGAGACCTCTTCGACGGCAGCGCTGTTCTCTTCGCTGACACTGGCAATATTCTCAATCGAATGAGTGACCTCGTCAGAATTGGCTGTCATCTGCTCGGTGGCTGCGGTGTTCTCTTCAACGACAGCGGAAACCGAGTCGACCGCCGCGACCAACTCGTTAGCAGCCGCACTCATTTGATGGGCAGCCGCCATTGCAGCTTGCGCCTGTTCGTTGACGTCTGAAATAGCTTTGAGGATGTCTTCAAGGGATTGTCCTGCCTGGCTGGCGAGCTGAACACCGTTATCTACTTCACGCGAGCCTTCATCCATGGCTTTGACCGCTTCATCTACGGTTTTTTGGATACCGGAAATGAGAGCAGAAATTTCTTTGGTAGAAGCAGATGACCGTTCCGCAAGTTTGCGCACCTCATCCGCGACGACTGCAAAGCCTTTGCCCTGTTCACCAGCGCGCGCTGCCTCAATGGCAGCGTTAAGGGCGAGCAGGTTGGTCTGGTTAGCGATATCTTCAATGGTTTCAACAATCAGGCTGATTTGTTGAGAGCGCTGACCCATCTCCTGTACTTTTTGCGCGGACTGGTCAACACGTGTCCGGATGGTATCCATGCCAGTGATGGTGGCAGAGACGGTCTGGTTGCCGGTTTGGGCGGCTTTTTCTGCACCGTTTGAGCTTTGGGTAACCGCATCAGCATTAGCTGCGACCTGTTGGATGGCAGAACTGAGTTGGGCAGTAATCTGGCTGGTTTTACTGATGGCTGCGGCTTGCTCCTGAGCACCCTGGGCAACACCTTCGATGGCACGGCTCATCTGTTCGACTGAGTTGGCGGTTTGACCTGCTGCCTGTGATTGTTGGTTGGTGCCTTCCGCAACATGCTGCATGGTGGCGGCAATCTGGTTGGTTGCCTGCCCGGCTTGAATGGCAGCCGTAGCCAACTGGTTGGAGGAGGTAGCAACTTGTTTTGCTGTGCCAGCGACCTGGGCAATGGATTCGCGCAATGCGTTCACCATCCTGAAGAAAGCATTGCCGAGGGTATCCTTTTCAGAGACGGGTTTGACGCTTTGGGTGAGATCACCCTTTGCGAGGCTTTCTGCAACATCTGCCATACCCTTTTGATAGCTCACCATGTCTCGGAATGAATCGGCAAGCTGCCCGATTTCGTCCTTGCCTTTGATATCGATGGTTTGGTTGATGTCACCCAGCGACAGGTTGTGTGCTACCTGTGTGAGACGGGAGATTGGTTTGGTTACGGTGGGCACCACAAGCAAGATGATCAGGATGACGAGAAGACTGGCAGCAATACCGACGACGATCAGTATCGTTTGAAGGCTGTTGATATCCGCCATCGTTTCACTGGTTTCCTGTTCGATAACCAACCCCCAACCCAGCCGCTCGATCCATTCATACGCACCGAGCACTTCATTGCCGAGGTACCCGGTGTATGTTTCAACGCTATTAATGCCGTCTGTTACCTGTTGAATGCCAAAGGTTTCTGGTTGCAGTTCCAGCTCAGCACGTTGTTTGATGGCGCCCTGGCTTAGAAGCTGGTTTGCAAAGCGCGAAGGGGTGAATAAAATGCCTTCTTTCGTTACCATATAGGCTTCACCCGTATCCCCGAACTGGGTTTTTTGCAGTAATTCATTAAAAAACTGGCTTGAAACTGAGCCTGCCATCACGCCAATAATCTCACCATCGTCGCCATGAATAGGGGTGGCGATGACAACAGCGACATTCCCGGTGTACCGCGATACGAGGGGTTCGGATATCGCAGTTTTTCCGGTCAATGCCTGTTTGAAATAATCACGATCCGAAAGATCGGCGATTTCACCTGAAGAATTGGTGAGAGTCATCCCGTCCAACCCGACCACAAAGATGCTTTCGAAGAAATCCCATTGTGCCTGGGCTTTTTTATGTTCGTAGTTGAGCTGGTCAATATCCATGCTGGTTGCGCTCATAATTTGCGACAACACGATGATATCCTGCTCGCGCTGTGAAACCCAATCGTCAATCACTTCCGCCTGCAAAGCAGCAATTAGCCCGAAATCTTCTTTTACTCGCTTTTCCAGCGCATTCTTGCTGGCGATGAGCGAATATCCACTTAAACCGAGCAACGGAAGAATCGCCAGTGCCAGGAAGATGATCGTCAGCCTGGCTTGCAGTGAATTTGCCAGCCCCCTTTTTTTTGAACCATTTGATTTGAGTGTCATTTTTTCCATCCTCTTTAATTATTTCATAACCGATATTTAACAAACAAAAAGCCACCCCTCTTAACAACAGATATAGAAGTGGGGGGTAGATCATAGATTGTAGGATTCTAGGGATTTATAGGTTGAAACAATCGTTAATCTACCAATATTATCTATATATTAGCATAAAATGATTTAATAGCGAATAAAGATGGAAAAACTCTGGATAAAAAAGACATAAAAAAATCCAGAATACTTTGTTAAAATAAACAAAACATCACTGGGGGGAATTATTGCAAACTGCCAGCGTAGAAATAGTGGAATTTAACAGATGATTTGTGTAAACTGACTATCAAAACGTAATTTTAAACTGTGGTCGATACTTACGCTCCTCTAATAACCTTGACCATATAATCGACTACCTTGGGGTCGAACTGGCTTCCACGGCATCGGAGTAACTCTTTCACGGCGGCTTCGATGGATATGGGTGCGCGGTATGCTCTTCGAATGGTCATGGTTGAAAACGCGTCTGCAACCGATAAAATCCTCGCTCCGATGGGGATTTTTTCACCATCCAGTCCATTTGGGTATCCACTGCCGTCATAGTGCTCATGATGAGCAATGACCAGCTCGCGGGTGATTGCAAGGAGGAAAGAAGGCTACATCAGTGCTGCCCCATAAGCAGGATGGCGCTTAATGATGTCCCATTCCTCTTTGCTCAGTGGACCTGGTTTGGTGAGGATTTCGCGGGGGACAACCGCTTTGCCGATATCGTGTAATTTTCCTGCCAGGCGGATTTCTTGTGCGATGTTGTTAGGTAATCCCATCCTCACAGCCAGGCGGTGAGACCAAAATGCAGTATTTTGACTGTGAGCACTCTCATCGCAACGATCAATTGAATCTGCCAGCATCATCAGCGCGTTGATGTAATTCTTTTGCAGGTCGGGTTGGATGGCACCGGCAAACACGGTCATACCGGATAGACCAGCCTTAAATGGTGTTCCTGTAATTTCGTTCAGGTGTTTTTGCCCCCCTACAGGCAATTGTAGGCTGTCAACGACAAAGTAGCCGAAGACCTGTTGTTGTTCATCCAGTTGGACGGGTATCATGAGATTGTGTGCCCTGTTCACCTGGGATAAAACATCGCTTTCGTCTTCCCGGATTTTGGCTGCTTTGGAGCTAGATTGATAAGGATGTATGTCCATAATTAAAAAAAAACTTATTGGCAGTGAATCAGAGCAGGTTCAAGAATCTTCGGAGAGCTGGTTACGTTTATGAGCTGTTTCGCGAAATCTTCCAGTGAAACGGCATGAATCTGTTCAATGCTGTCCTTGATTTCGCAGGGGAAACTAAATTTTTCGCCACAGAAGCCTGTCTCGATAGATTGCTTTGGGTTGGATAACAGTGAATCCCGAAAACGTTTATTGATGATCGCTGCGTGGATCAAGCGTCCAAATTCAGCCTGAACTTCTGAGTAAGGTTCTTGAACCACCGATATTTTTGCAGGATTTGAAAATAATTGCGATTGGATCATTCTTCATTCTCCTTTTCCTTCCGGCTGAGTGACCATAATAGAAGGAAAGCACCGATAGAGATAAAAATATCGCCTAAGCTGAAGGCGAATTTGTAAGGGAACCACTGAGGCAGGGTTAAAATATCAGAGAGAACAAACAACTGCGTATCAGCGGTTGCCAAGATACGATCTTTGGTATAACCCAAACGAGACCCGATTTCCCAGGCAGAAATTGGCTGCGTGGGTTCCAACCGGCTCAATGTTTCAGGGTGGACTGGCATCCACCCACCGTTAAGTGCAATGACCAGCAAATTGCTGACCAGTCCTACTCCGAGCAGAGCCATTCCTGGTGTAAGCAGATTGGCACCAACAAAAACCAGAAGTATCAGCATAGATGCAATTTGGATCGCAGGTATGATGGCTTCCGGTACCAGACGGCTGATCGCGGAGATTTGAAACACGAACACCTGTGGTATGACCGCAACGAAAACCAGCCATTCCCAGCGAAGATTGGGTCGTTTTAAGGTACGCCTACATATCCTGGCTCGTACCCAAGTGGCTATGATACCAAAGAGGACCGCCAGCAATAAAATCATCTATGTCACAATCTTACAGATATACAAATCTACCTTGAACCAGTAAAATTTTACGAAATATGAGTGGGTGAAAATGAATATGTAAGATTATCCGCCACCACCCATGCCAGTTGCACCAGGTGCGCCTGCGCCAATGACCAGGAGTACCAGCATCAAAACGAACATCACCATACGAACATCGAGAGAACGGACGATAGCAAGAAAAGTATTTTTAAGCATCATAAACTCCTGAAAAAATGAGATATTGGAGTTATTATGCCCTGTCACGGTCTCAAAACAGGCATTAAAAAAGTCTCAGGGGGCTACACTTTTCATCATTCTTAGATTTCCATAACACTTTTCTGCCATTTCTTACTTTTTCTTCCGATAACGGCAATGGAAAATGGAAAATTTGTTGCCTGGTAAAAAATTCTAGCGAAGAATGGAAAACATCCACACTAATAAGGAATCTTCACTTGTTTTCGGAAATTTCAGACAGAATATTTGGAGAAAGAATAACGATTTATGCCTGTAAATTGTGGGCTGGTGACGTAAAAAGGGAGTGTTGCGAGATACGGCAGAAACTTGTGCCGTTTTCATCTGAGCAGTGATTCGTACAGCGCCTGGGTCTGAGGTGAAGGCGGTGCATTGATTTCTTTATCCAGCACTTCTACACAACGTTGATACTGTCGGACAAGCCCAGCACGGTTACCGGTCGCTGCAAAAATTTTAAATGCCTGCCGGTAAGCTTCTTCAAGCAAATTGTCTTCATCCAACGCCCGCTGGCAGTACTCCAATGCAAGATCATAATTTGACAAATCCAAATAAATCTCGGAAACCTGAAGCAGGATGTTCAGGTAATTCTGTTTCAGACATTCGCGTGAATTGATCGCCCATGTTTCATCAATTTCATTTAGGAAATCGCCGCGGTAATGTTTTATTGCTTCACGGAAATGAGAGAGCTTTTGCATGGGGTCCTGTACCTGGTTGGCAAGTGCGTTTTCCTTTAGAAACAATTCAACATCGTATTCGTAGTCGAGCCTGTCATTGAAACGGTAGACATCTTGTTCCAGGAGGACGCAATCTTTTCCCACTGCGCGCCGCAACCGGTAAACCGTGTTCTTAAAACGAAAACGCGCTTCTTCTGGCGAGGCATCGGGCCAGAAAATGACACTGATTTCATCTCTGGTCATTCCTTCTGAATGAACGAGAAGCATGAAGAAAAGATCTCGCGCTGCCTGGGTTTGCCATTCGGAACTGGTGATGATGTGGTTGTTAACCATTACCTGCATTCTTCCTAAAGCGCGGATAAAAATGGTGGGTGGAGCGAAGGGAATTACTTTTGCATGGCTGCGCAGATACCGCCAGAGAACCGGAAGCTTTTCTTCAAATTCAATAATTTTGAGCAAGAATTGGTTAAGTTCCTCTTGCATATAATCAACCTGGAGCGCTTTCAATTTTGCTTTGTGCCGCAATGCAGTTGCAATGAGCGTGGCAGAGGGGAATGTTCCCTGGATGCAGGATGTAATGTTCAAAAGATGCGGTATGATTTGATCGTTTTGTCCACATTGCTGATAGGCAAGCAAGAGATAAAGATGTGCTTTTTCAAATTGCACTTTATGCCCTTCCCGCTCAAAAAAGGTACAAACGTTTTCCAAAGAGGTGATGATTTCTTCTGCGTGTCCTTCCAGGATTCGAATGCCGGCATATTCCAGTTCGCATAATTGACGTTCCATTTCAGAACCTTCCGAACCGACCCGTTTCAATGCATCTTGGATGAGTTGATAGCCATCGGCAATTCTTCCCCGATGCGCAGCCAGGGCTGCTGACTGTACATGGATATATACCTGCAGGAAATGTTCCTGGGCTCTTTCAGCTATGTCAAACGCCAATCGATATGCCTGTTCTGCCTGCTCGTCAGCTTGTAATTCGGTGTAGATGTCACCGATGCCGGTGAGAATAAACGCCTGCATGCGTGCATACCCGCTTGCTTGTGCGTACTGCATCGCTTCTTCAAAGGAACGGCTTGCCTGTTCATAATCACCCATGAGCTGCTGCAAAACGCCCAGGTTGTTCAAAAGGTTTGAAAGCCAGATGGGGTTCTCTACTCTTTTCCAATAAGTTAGCGCAGAAGTGTATTTTTCTTTGGAGCTTGCATACTCGCCCAGGTTTTCATAAATTAAACCCATCTCAAGATGAATGATGGCTTCGTTTTTTTGGTCGTTAATGGTCAGCATCACATTGAGGGCGTCTTCAAGCCATGCTAAAGCGTCGTGCAGTTTGCCCTGGTGAAAATTGCACAAACCAATACAACGCAATGCCTCACCCTTTGTCTTACGCATTTCCAAATCATTTTGAATTAACAACAAGCTTTCGTTTGCATCGGTCTTGGCTGCGTCCAGTTTTCCCATTAAACGATGCAGTGCAGCTCGCATTGACAGCACGCGTGCCAGGATGCACCTGTCTCGCGGCAGTTGCATGGCTTCAATGGACTGGTTATAAAGGGTTAATGCCAGGGTTGAATTTCCAACAGCCGCTGCCACATGCCCCTGAAGCGCAACCATATAGGGTTGCGAATGTAAAACTTCAACGGGCAGCGAATCAAGCCAGGCAGAAAGTGTGGAAATCCTCCCGCCTGCTACCAAATCAGCGCCGGCGGTCTCGATAAGTTCAACCAGTTTATCCAACGACCCAAGTTTGCGAAAGATGGCAAATGCTTGATCCCAATCCTTGCTTCGGATGCTGGAATTGGCAATTTCATATTCAATCGCATACGCTTCATCAGGGAACTTGCTGAAAATGGTGTTTTGTAAGAAATCTAAAAATAACGGGTGATAACGCAACCAGTCTCCTTTTTCACCCGTAGTAAGGACAAAAAGGTTATTTTGCTGGGCGATATCCATCCAGTTCTGCCAGGGGCTTGTTTCCAGCGATAAAGCAGGCTCAATGATATGAGCGCAGCGTTCAGCGTTAAATTCTTCCAGCAGTGAGGTTCGCAGTAGAAATGTTTTCAAGTTTTCATCCACACTGTCGAATACCTGTGAAAAATAATCTTCCAGGCGAAAGCCAGAGACACGCATCAGGCGCGCTTGCGCGTCGGTGTCCTGTTGGTTTACCTGGCTGGCAAGTAAAATTCCTGTAATCCATCCTTCGGTTTGGTTATGCACTTCTTCAGCAGCCTGAATGGAGAGGTCCTGGTGCCGGTTTTGGGCATAAAGCTGCTGAATTTCGTGGGGAAGAAATGCCAGTTCTTCGTAACTGATACCACCCACATCCGCGCGCGCAGCCAGAATAGGTAATACCGGCAGCGAAAGCAGTGTGCGCGAGGTAACCAACAGGTGGCAGTTTTCATCCATATCCAGAAGGAGCCGGCTGATAAAGCTGCGGATTTCCAGGCTGTCATTGACCAGGTGAAAATCATCCAGGATTAGCAGAAAATGCTCATCCACATGCTCATAAAGATCGTTGATTAACACGGTTGCCACATAATCCGCATCGAATTGCCCTTGTTCGCCGGTGAGTGCGGAGGCAGTTCGCTGCCCAAAAGCCGGGAAACGATTCTGAATGGCTGCTGCAAAATGGGAAATGAAGCGGTATGGATCATAATCGAGCTGGTCGATGGCATACCAGCAAATCGGTGCCTGGCTTCGGCAACAATAATCAATCAACAGGGATGTTTTTCCATATCCGGCTGGGGCAGAAATCAATACAAGGCGTTTTTCAACCAACTCATCCAGCAGGTCATGCAGCCTCTGCCGAACCACCAACTCCTCCCTTCGGCGTGGAGGTGTGACCCTCGTGCGGATGACCGGTTGATTGGATAACATATTGCTAGTATAACCCCAGATTAACTCTTTTGTTTTCCTGTGGTAAAGATATGAGCCATGTTTGCTTTTGCGGGTGCTGAAAAGAACAGAAGTGGAAGGTTAAAAGCGTTATCGTCCAGGGCTCTTTTTGCCCCGTGGTGTTGCTGATTTTGAAGAACGACCTCGCCATATTTCCTAATATTATAACCTGAGAATGGGCAAACTCGTCGCAGGTTACTGGTGAGCCAGAAATGGGTGTTGAGGAAACACGCGTCGTTGTTCAGGTATGTGTTCACTTTTACACTTTCCTTGCTTTCCTGTTGCGCGCCTGGAAAACTACTGAATTCCCCCTCTGGTCTGAGTACAAATCGGACTTCAGCCCGATTTCCTGTGTGTGCTTTGCCGATAAACTACCCTCATCAGTAAAAAACGTATGGAAGAGGTAAACATGGAAAATCCAATTATCGAGGTATGTGAGGTACAGCGAGTTTTACATACTGGCGGGCGTGACCTGCATATTCTGCGTGACATTTCATTTTCGGTTGCGGAGGAGGAATGGGTAGCGCTGACCGGTCCTTCGGGTTCTGGCAAGACAACCCTGCTGGGCATCCTGGCGGGCATCGATCACCCCACGTCTGGATGGGTCAAACTGGGAGGTGTAAAAACCAGTGCTTTGTCAGAAAACCGAATGGCTCGGCTTCGAAATGAAAAAATCGGGGTTGTTTTTCAATCATTTCATTTAATTCCCACCTTGACGGCGCAAGAAAATGTGGAAGTGCCATTGTATATCCATTCGCGCCATGCTCAGGCACGCATGCAAGCTCAACAATTGCTGGAGCAGGTGGGGTTGAGCGAGCGGCGAAACCATCGTCCTTATCAGCTATCGGGTGGAGAGCAGCAGCGTGTAGCAATTGCGCGCGCGTTAGCCACAAACCCGCGCGTTCTCCTTGCCGATGAGCCAACCGGCAACCTGGATACTGCCACGAGCAAACAAGTGTTGACGCTCTTTAAGCAAATGCGAAAGATGTACGGGTTGACCATCATCATGGTGACGCACAACCCGGAAGTCGCAGCTATGGCGGACCGCTGTCTGCACCTGGTGGATGGCAGGCTGTCTTTAATGACGCAATCTCAGACCGCGTTTCAGCTTAAAACAGAGGTGGCAGTGTGATCAGGCTGTTTTTTTATTTGCGAATTGCAGTAAAGAATTTGTTTCGCGGCGGGCAGCGCATGTTGGTCGCCTGGTTCTGCGTGATTTTCGGCGTGATGACCCTGGTTGCCATGACATTGCTTTCTCAGTCCATTGAGAAGATGCTCGTATTGGAACCGCATGAACTGATCGGCGCTGATTTGACGTTGGATCGTGAAGCAGAGGATTTTATCACTGTGCAGAACGAGGAAAAACTGGAAGAGCTAAAAAAGTCACAAGTGATTGACCAGTTCTCGTTGATGGCGTACACAACTTCGCTCACCTTCCGGTTGCCTGAAACAGATGAGCTAGCTTTTCCTTCGGTCGGCATGGGCGTCAACCCTGAATTGTATCCCCTGGCAGGAAAATTAACGCTTGGAGAGCCAGAAGGCATTCTATTGCCCGATCTGCTGAAGGGAGCAGGCGATGTGGTTATCACCTATGACCTTGCTTTGGAGTATGATCTCACGGTGGGGGATGTTATCATCCTGTCTGACTTGCGCAGAGGGAAATCGATTGAAGGTGTAGTACGCGGTATTGCTGTGGATACACCTAATCATCAGGGCAGCAAGGTGTACTATTCGCTGGCAACAGCAGACCTGCTGTTAGATGGTCAGCGGTCGGTGAATACCGCATTGGCAAATTCAACCCATCCTGATGCTGCAATGGAAGCTCTTGCCCAATTGGGCTGGCGGGTATTTACTGCCGAAAAATTAGCTTCGATGGAATATGTCACACAAGAGGGTTTTGAGTTTGGTTTGAATGGAGCAGGTCTGTTAGGTTTATTGATCGGCGGTATGGGGATTGCCAATACCATGCAGGTATTGATGCGGCGCAGACGGCGCGAGGTGGCAATATGGAAAACATTGGGTTACCGCGCAGGGCAGCTTCAAACTATGTTTGCATTGGAAGCATTTTTGCTCGGTTTATCTGGCAGCCTGGTTGGCGCAAGCCTGGGATCTGTGCTTTCGTACGGTTTGGTGGATTTATTCAGCCGCACCACCACGCTGCTCATCCATTGGGTTTTTTCCTGGCAGCATGTGCTTATGGGTACTTTGGTCGGCGTTGTTTCTACCTTGATTTATGCGATGTGGGCAATTGTTGTGACCAGCAAGGTGAGCCCGCTGGCGATTCTGCGCAATGAGGTACTTCAAGGAAAGATGCTTTCTGTTTTTCAACTTGCTGCCCTGGCGCTCTGCCTTGCCATTTCGTTTATGTTTATGGCAGGTATGGTAATGGGTTCTTTTTGGAAGGGAATTGGGGTAATTCTCGCAGCAGTATTGTTCCTGGTGGTGATCGGCGGGATTTTGGGTGCTTTTGCCTGGCTGGTAACAAAAGTGCTGCCTTTGGGCTTGTGGCGTTTTGGTGGTTTAGTCCGGAAAAATATGCGCAAGAGTGCGCCGGCTTTGATTTTTGCGATGACTGCGTTATTTACTGGTGTTATCTCCCTGACTGCCGGTGTGGTCACCACGACCAGTGCAAAAAAGGTGATGGAAATTCAGACGCAATACGGCAGCCAATATAACCTGGCGGTTTATGCCGCAGGAAACGAGGTAGATGAAGTACTGGCTGCATTGAATGGACAGGGTATGGAGCAGTTGGATGTTGAATTGCGTGCTGCGGTGTTAAGTGTACACTGGCAAGAGAACACAGATACGGTGATCTCACCCCTGCTGGTTGGGCGCACTGACCCGGGAGAATATACCATCGCAGGAGCTGATTGGGGCAGCCATCCAGAGGGAGTGTATGTGTATCAATACTTAGGAATCCCACAGGGAAGCAAGCTTGATGTTGTCCTCAATGATGGGCAGGTTCGGGAGATGGAAGTCGTCGGCACTTATTCAAGTGATGGAATCAATACGTATCCGGGAGTTCAGTTGGGGATTTTGATGCCTTCTGAGACATTGCTCTCTTATACTTCGGCTGATACTGTGCGGGTCTTTTCTCAGGCAGAAGCGAAAACATTGAAGCCAATGATTACTGAGCTTTCAAATGCACTCCCACAGGTAACGGTTATCAATTTGCCGTCATTCAATTTGCGATATATTGCTGATTTCCAAAACCTGTTTATCTTTGTTGCGGCGATGTCTGGTTTATCCATCCTGGCGGGCATCCTTTTGATGGCAAATTCAGTCAGTATTGCCATGCTGGATCGGCGCTATGAAATGGGTGTGATGAAAGTGATGGGCTTTTCACATGGGCAAATCCTCTCCATGCTGGTGGTAGAATATACGCTGATAGCGGTGATTGTCAGTATGACAGCACTTGGCATTGTGGAAGGGTTGCTGGCTTTGTTTGGCTTCACACTTAACCAGGGTAGTGGTGGAGCTATCGCTTCTATCCCACCTCTGGCAGGTTTGTTGAGCCTCTCTTTACCCGTAGCCAGTGGGATTGCACTTTTTGCGATTGCGTTGAGCATTCTGACGGTCATATTGGTGACATGGAAACCGACACAGGTTTCACCGGTTGTCGTTTTGAACGATTGCGAGTGAGCGAGTGAACTTTATCTTTCGTTTTATTCATGGGTTACGTGGAAAACTGATCTTTACTTACACGGTTGTAACAGTATTGGCATTACTGGCTTTGGAAGTACTTATTTTGATATTTAGTTTTTCGAGATATGGGAAAACCAATAAAAGCGAGTACTTAAGTGATGTCATTTACACCCTGTATCCACAGGCTCACCAGTTTTTACAGCCCGGGCAAGAGGACTTGCCTGGGCTGCAATCCTGGCTAGAGCAGGTCATGGAATCGGGGTATGCCAGCCTGGAGCCGCAGGATATTTTTGACAGCCCTGCAGCGAAAATCACGCCGGGTTCAACCATGTATGTGCTTTCAATGGAGAAAGTTGTTCTGGCTCAAACGCCTCGGGATGACAATGATATGGTCGGCGAGGTTTTCACGCCACCGATTGGGTATGACGATGCGCAGGCACTGGAAAATGCGCTTAACGGCTGGTATGCACCTTCGCATCTTTCGGTACTAACCCCCGGTGGTAAGACATGGATGGCAGTCCCCATTCCAAAGCAAAACCGGTTTGGGGAACTGGTAGGGGTGATTATTGTGACGATTGAACCAGCACCTGTAACCCACAGCCAAATCTTCCCCACCCTGGTGGGCAGTGTCGCAATCACTGCGTTGGTTTTATTATGTGCTGTGGCGCCTTTTGGCGCGATTTTTGGGTTGATCATGTCGCGCGGTTTGACGCGCCGGTTATCCGCGCTGACGGCTTCTGCGGATGCCTGGGCGGAGGGTGATTTCAGAGCCATGCCGGCAGATCGAAAGCAGGATGAGATTGGCTTGCTCAGCCAGCGCATGCGCAACATGGCGGAACGTACCCAGGTGCTGCTGCAAGACAGGCGGGTACTGGCACAGATGGAAGAGCGCAACCGGTTGGCGCGTGATTTGCATGATACGGTGAAACAACAGTCATTTGCCACCATGATGCAGGTACGCGCAGCACGCAATCAACTCGCAGATGATCCCGCTGTTGCAGAAAAGCATTTGCTCGAAGCTGAAAGCCTGATCAAGGCATCTCAACAGGAACTTGCCTTGATGATTGCCGAACTGCGCCCGGCAGCGTTGGAGAACCAGGGGCTTGAGACGGCATTACGGGCATACCTGGAAAACTGGTCTGGACCGGCTTGTATTCCCGCCAGTTTTAATTGCATTGAATGCCGTAGCCTGCCATTGGATGTTGAACAGGTGTTGTACCGCGTGGCTCAGGAAGCGCTTGCGAATGTAGCACGGCACAGTCGCGCATCTGCAGTACGCGTTCGCCTCTTGTTTGATGGCGACCTTGTGCGCCTGGAAATTCAGGATAATGGGATCGGTTTCGATCTCCAAAATAGCAAAGCGGGCTATGGCATGCAAAGTATGCGCGAACGCCTGATGAGTGTCAATGGACAGCTTCATATATTCAGTTCCAACGAAGGAACGGTGGTAACTGCGGAAATCCGACTCCGCAAGGAATAAGGGAAGGAGAATACAGGTGACAGATACAATCAACCTGTTACTGGTAGACGACCATTCGGTGGTGCGCTTGGGGCTGAAAGCTTTTTTCGATTCAATCAAGGATATCTGCGTGATTGGAGAAGCTGGAGATGGCGAAGAAGCTGTGTATCTGGCAGAAACGCTGCATCCGCATGTGATTTTGATGGATTTGATTATGCCAGGGATGGATGGGGTTGAAGCAACCCGCCGGGTAAAAAAAACCAGCCCCTCAACCCAGGTCATCGTGTTGACGTCATATCATGATGATGAGCATATTTTCCCGGCTATCCGTGCGGGTGCTCTATCGTACGTATTGAAGGATATCGACCCGGACGAACTGGCTGATGTGGTGCGTCGTGCACGTATGGGAGAGGCGATGCTGCATCCAAAGGTGGCTGCGCGCATGGTGAAGGAAATCCAGGGGGGGAGCACCGAGACAGGCAACCCGTTTCAGGATTTGACCGAGCGGGAGATGGACGTGCTGCGCCAGATTGCAGGGGGGAAAAATAACCAGGAAATTGCCGAGATTTTGGTGATCAGCGAAAAAACGGTCAAAACGCATGTCACCAATCTGCTGGCAAAGTTACACCTGGCAGACCGAACACAGGCTGCGGTGTATGCCTGGCAGACCGGCATTGTGCGCCGGGAGACTTAAAACGAAAACCTAAAACGAATATGGGGAAGAATTCATGCTGATCTGAACAGAAATGTGTGCATTAAGGCACTGGAACCTCAATGTATCTTGTGTATCCATGCTTTTCCACGCCATAAACACGGGCATGTGAGGGTTCCTCACAGTTTTGTTCATCGAGGATGGTGATAGAGGTTTGATACGCACCAATGGGAACAAAGGTAAGCCGTCCACCCTGGCACACCCAGGCTTCCACAAGGTAAGGCTCTTGCTCAGAATCATCACCTGCGCGCAAATAAAGCGGGCTCCACGTGATGGTGAGCTCGCTGCCGATGCGCGTGGCAGAAGCGGAAGCAAGCGCTGGATAATAGGGCGACATGGGCAGTTCAATATCCAATGGGTCGATGGGCTGTACGGTGTTGATATCTCCCTTCACTGTCATCCATTCCAGGTTCATCCAGCATGGATTGTCTCCACCGATGGCACGTACCTGGATGTACTGCGTATCCAGCATGATGCCGATGATTTCCAGGTTGCTGCCGCCCAATAAACCGTACTTATATAGATAGGCTTTGCTGGGTCCGTAGAAACAGCTCACATGCTCCACATTTACTTCACCGCGCAGCACCTGGTAGGTAGGTTGGGGTGTGGCAGTGGGCGTAGCGCTCGGACTAGGCGTTTGGGTGGGGCTTGCGCTGGGGGAGTTAGTGATTGTGACCGTTGCTGTGGGGCTGGAACTAGGTGTGAAGGATGGGGTGGCTGTGAAGGGTGGGATTGTGAATGTGTTCGAGGGAACAGGCGTGCTGCTGACTCCCGGTGAACAAGCATTCAATAGAAAACCAAGCAAGATGCAGATTGTGAGCATCTTGGGGGTAAATTGGATGGGTAGATGGATTATTCTCTTGGACATGATTGTAAAGAATCGCTTACGGAGTGGGCCAGGGGATGGTAGCTGGTTCTGAATAGCCATGTTTCTCAACCGTCAGAATGACGCCATGAGATGGCTCTGCACAACCGGCTCCATCTTCCACCGTATAACTCGTCGTATATTGGTCGGGGAAGGATACTGTCCACCAGAGATAAGCGTCATTCTGACATACCCAGGCTTCAATAAAATACCCGCGATCTTTGTCTTCGGTCATTCCTACTCGATCCCAGGTGATGGTCACCTGGTTTCCGTTGCGGGTTGCCTGGACGTTGTTGGGTGGACCATACTGGTTGGACCCGATGGTTTGCAAGTTGGGCGTTACGTAGTACAGCCGGGTCACATCGCCGCTGACATCCACAACCGAAGGTGAGACCCAACAGTAATAATTGATTTTGTCGAATTTCACGTACAGCCAGGCGCTGTACGGAAAACGACCGCGCACCGAGCCGGTATCTCCGGGGTAGAGGTCGGCTGCGTGTAGATAGGCTGTAGAGGGACCGTAACGGCAGTGCGCCATGGTATGCACTTTTACGGTGGGAAAGTCGAATGTAGGTGTGGGGGTGATGGTGGCTGTATTGGTGATGGTCGGCGTTTGTGTGATGGTGGAGGTGCGCGTCCTTGTGGGGGGTTGTGTGGAGGTAGATGTGGCGGTTGAGGTGGGGGTGGTTGTGCGGGTGGGTGTGGATGTGATGGTGACGGTGGGTGTGAACGTCCAAAGAGTGGCTGTTGCCGTCAGGGCGTTTGCGCTGCGTGTGGCTTGCCAGTTTTCAATCGGCGTACAGGCACTGAGAAAAAGAACCATTAATAAAAGCATAATATGTTTCATGGAATTTCCATGATTATGACAATATTTATCATTTTATCATGGCTGATGTGGGTATGTTGTGTGAATACGGAAAGATTAACCCCGGTAAGGGCTGAACCTGGGCAGTGCTTTAGGTTGGATGCGTTGAAGACGGTCACTGGCTGGGCTGAGCAGATGATAGCCACCGCACCGGTGTAGGATGGGGATGCGGCGCTTTTGCTGAATAAAGGCGATGCGCATTTCTTCGGATTTGCAGTAATAGCTTTCAAACTCCGTTTCCCAAAGAGAGAAAAGGCGGTCAAAGTGAGCCATAAATTCACGGCGATACGTATCAGTGACAAGGTCGAGATGGCTGATCACCCAGCATGAATTCTCAAATTCCCACTCATACGCCAGCCCGATAAAGCGTTCGTCAGCGGTGATGTAGGGGAAGAAGGGAAATTGGCGGCAGCCTGATGAGCGGAACTCTCGCTGGCACTGCCGCGGTCCTTTGCAAGCCAAGAGAAGCAGGTGGTCGGGCACATCGTCTATATCGTTTGACGTGGGTTGCTGCTTGCATTCATCTCCCCGCCAGAGATGCCAGATCGTTGTATTTTGTTCCAGGTATGCCCACTCTTGCCGGTACGCAACCGGAACTGCCTGGCAGATATCACAGCAAAAGGGAATGCCGTTGGGGTTGTACGGGGCGCATTTCTCTCCGCAATCGAGGGTTGTGACCGGCGTATTGAAACGGCTATACATCTCCTGGATATCAAAATCAGGGGTCGGTTCTCGCATGACTTGATTATATACCGTTCCCGCTTGCAGGTCGTCAATGGGTTGTCTTTTTGGATTTCCCATTCATTGATCTTGATTTTACGAGGAAGTCAATTATCATGGATAGTGGGTGGCTGACAAATAAAGGCTGCCCCGGCAGCGGCGTTCCCGCAGGAGGTGTTTGCTGCCATGCCAGAGTTCGGGTTAGAGAGCCAGGCGAGTGAATCTTGATTAAATCACAGAGACTATCTCGACTTTTTGGGACAATATCATCTTTCGCAAAATTTGATTGCATTGATGGGTATCTCACTGTCAGATTGAGCCATGTGGTAAAAAACGATGTTCGGGTTGACCACAGGAGGATAGAATGAAGATTGATGTTATGAAGGTGAAAGAGTTTCATGGGCATCTTTGCCCTGGGTTGGCGATGGGTATTCGTGTGGCAGAAATGGCATTAATGGAAATGGGGGGGAGACCGGCAGATGAGGAACTGGTAGCCATTGTTGAATCGGACAATTGCGCAGTGGATGCGATCCAATACATCACGGGCTGCACTTTCGGAAAGGGTAACCTTATTCATTTGGATTACGGAAAAAACGCCTTTCGCTTTATTCGCCGCAGCGATGGTAAAGCCATACGGATTTTGGTAAAACCAGGTGCTGGCATATCCTCTTATTATGATGAGAGTCTCGCTGAAGCTGTGCGTAGGGGAGACTCAAGCGTGGTAGATAAATACAGGCAGAACCGCATTCAGACAATTTTAACCATGCCATTGTTTGAGTTGCTCGAGGTTCAAACGATTGAGCCTGATATTCCTCCCAGGGCACGTCTGTTTGATTCGGCTGCCTGTGCTCGCTGCGGGGAAATGACCATGGAGCCGCGGCTGCGTTTGATGAAAGGGTTGGCATATTGCCAGGAGTGTTTTGAAAAGATATTGAAAGAGACACTGTGATAGCAAACAATAAATAAACCCGATGTATTTTTATTTTGGGGAGCGGACTTGTGGGTAATCACCAGATTTTGCTTATTGACAAAGAGTAAATCCGGTGTATATTAAGTATTGCGACCATATGGTCGCGACCAATAAGTCGCTTTTTCTAAAAGGATCCGTATGCCGGAAATCACTTTCTACAATCTTACTGAAGATAGAAAAAAAGAGATTTTGAATGTCAGCTTTGAAGAATTTGCATTAAGCGATTATGAGAGCGCTTCACTCGCGAACATAATAAAAAGACTTAATATTGCAAAGGGAAGTTTCTACCGCTATTTCAAGAATAAGTCGGATTTATATTTTTATCTAAGTCAATTTGCAGATGCTCAAGTGGCAACAAACTTTTCACGCCATTTGAACAATGCCGGAGGAGACTTCTTTCAAGACTGGATTGATTTCATTCTGTCGTTAAGTGAAATTGAAGAAACCTATCCCATGTTGCTTCGTTTTAGATTTAGAGCAGCTTTTGAGCAAAGCAGAGAAGTAGCTTCATTACATAGCACAGAGAAACGCCAAGACAGAACAAGAATTATTACCAACATGCTTCGTATGTATCAGGAAAAGGGTATGGTTCGCCAAGATATTGATCTGGAGTTTTTTTCGTTACTTATGGTTTTTTACAACTTTGCGATTTCTGAGTTTATTAACTTGAAATACGAAATCTCGCACAATTCTCCCATTTACCCTGTTGATAAAGAGCGCTATATGCAGGATGTCGTGAATTGTATCAACATTATTAAACGCGGGATTAAAGTGGACTGATTTAGGTGGCAAGGAATCAAATCGAGCAGAATAACAGCTAATGCCCAAAGGCTATACTTTTTTAAACCTTTTTCAACAAGGAGAAAAACATCGTGAAAAATATGCCCCAGATCATCATCAGGAATTATTTGAAAATTATTGTTTATCTCACCTTCTTTGGCGCCTGCCTGTTTCTCCCGGCTGGACAGGAAGATTGGTTTATGGGGTGGGTATACCTACTCATAAATGCTGTTAGCATGATAATTAATTCGGTAATTCTGCAAATACTACACCCCAGATTATTTGCGGATCGTGTTAATGCAAAAACCCAAAGAGGTTGGGATAGAGCACTTGCAGGAATCATGACATTTTTTGGACCAATCAGTATATGTATTGTTTCTGGATTTAACTTCCGGAACCAATGGGCACCGCAAATGCCTTTTTATATCCAGATATCAGGTATTCTACTGATTGTACTCGGCTGTACAGTCAGCGCTTGGGCAATTGCTTCCAATAAATTCTTCTTCGGATTTATGCGTATCGCAAAAGAAGAAAGACATTCAGTTTGTGATAAAGGAGCTTATAAAATTGTGAGGCATCCTGGATATCTCGGCGCTCTCCTCGTCAATCTTGCAACCCCCTTGCTTCTCAACGCAGTTTGGGCATTCATCCCGGCTGTTGTTACAGTAATAGCCATTTTTTTCCGTACTTCACTCGAAGATAAATCCCATATTAAAAAACTTGATGGGTATTTGGACTACACTCGTAAGGTTCGTTTTCGTCTGGTTCCCCCAATTTGGTGATTTATTTCGTTGAGGTGAAATAAAAAATCAGTTTTGTTGCCAATCTCAAATAACCAATGGAAGAATTCAGATTGCGAGCATTTTTATTCTAATGACTTTTGGTGCAGCCAAATCCACTTGAAATAGATACTCGACGAACATCGATTCGCTACCGAAGTGTGCCCGGCAAACATTGACCAGAGTCCGTCAGGTCGGCTGATTTATTGAGCCTGTTGCACAAAGCCGAGGCATGCTGTTTGTCAGCCGTGACTTTGTGTCAGAATCTCACCATCAATCACTTGATTCAGGTTGCATGTAAAATAGACCTAACAGTTCTTCCCGTTTATGAACCCCAACCTTTGTGTAAATCCTCTTCATGTGAGTTCTGACCGTATTGAGGGAGATGTACTCTGTTTCTGCAATATAGGGAGCACTACGCCCCTGTAGCAGATAGATCAAAATATCCTTTTCGCGTTTTGAAAGTTTATAGATGTCGCAGAAGCTCTGAATTTGTTCGTCTTGAACGGGTTCTTTTCGAGTGGTATTCTGGGTGAGTACAATCATGTGAAAAACCGCAATGAGAAAGTAGAGAAAGCGGGATGATACCTCGTAAACTGTGATGGCTTCTAAAGGCAATATCGCCTGTATAACCACGAGCAACAGGAAAAATCCAGACACTGCTGCTGCCAATAATCCAAACACGAATCTGCTCGACCGACCAGAATTTGTTTCAGCACACAGGCGAATCACCAGAAGTGTGGTCAACAAGGTAGAGGCAAGCCCTGTGGGTAAGTTGCAAATGAAGAGACTCTTCCCGCTATTCACTGGACCGAAGAGATAAAACCCCTGTTCCCAAACCCCCAATATCCAGACTAATATAACAAAAAATACACAAAAGAATGGAGCGTATGGAGCAAGCCGTGAAAGGTGGCTCGGCGACCCTTTTCGTCCAAGCAGGAGC
The DNA here is from genome assembly GCA_964426355.1 of uncultured Anaerolineaceae bacterium. Lineage (GTDB taxonomy): Bacteria > Chloroflexota > Anaerolineae > Anaerolineales > Anaerolineaceae > JAJFTV01. The sequence goes on along the minus strand of CAYRRA010000009.1, from coordinate 21,351 downwards.
AGCAAGGTTGACCCCAAAATAGCCCCAACAGCATTTCCCCATACAATGAAAATTCCCGATGATGGCGGCATCGGTGGAGAATTGAATAAAACGGCCTTCCATGTCAAAGCTTTTATCGAGAGGCAAAGTATCAATCCGAAGAACAGCACCCAGTTCCGCTCAATTAAACCTCGAACGAGATGATTCGTTTTCTCAGCGAGGGTCATTTTCAATGCAGGGAAAGAGTCTCGCATGGGTGGAAGAGAGGCAGTCAATAGCAATACCATGATCCCTGGCATCAGCAGTGATGCTGGCAAGAAGAGTAATAGTACCCGGGCAATACTCCCGATAAATCCGGCGATAACAGTGGTGCGGATCATATCAGCTTCCTGCAAACAGCTAAGATACATCCCCCAGCGAATCCCCGTGATGACTAACCCAACACCTAGCCCCACACTGCCGATAACCCCGAAAGCTTTTGGAAGGGTGATCACTTGAGCGGCAATGATAAAGAGAAGCCCACCCAGGTTTAATACAATTGCCGTGTACATGCCTGGCGGATGATTACCAATTCTCTTGAGCCCTCGCAGAGCAAAGAATAGCCCACAGCAGGTCGAAGCGCTTAGGGCAGTGAGCAGCAACAGCCAAAGACTCGATCCATCGATAATCGCACTGATCGGCAATCCGCCATTTGAAACAAAGAGCAATAAGCCTGAAAATGCGCCCAGTGCAATAAATGCTCGATAGCCCGGCATGAGTGAAGCTTTTTTCGTACCATCCATCACTTGTTACAATCTCACCGATTTGGTATCAGTACTTGCCCTTAATTATAAGCTAAAAGCCTGGGCATTATTATGCAACGGGTTTGATAGCCACTAAAGCTGCTTAAAGAGAGTATTCACATTAATCATGTGATGTTTGATGGGTGAATCACATCTTTGATGTGAAGGCTTGCAATGCAATTGCGAAATAAACTAATAGACAAGTGTGCAGATCAACACGCTCCAACTCGACATTAATCAAAAAGGAGAATAGAGACCATCATGAGCACTACAAAAAAAGGTTTATCACGCCGTGATTTTGTGAAAGGTGCTGCCGTAACTGCCGCCGCGGTAGCAGGCAGCAGCATTCTGGCTGGATGCGCTGGTAAGGTAGTTACTGAAGAGACAACCGCCCCTGTATCTGCTGAGTCAACTGAGGTTCAGGCTGCAATGACTGGTACCAACCCTCAGGCAAATGGAAATCTCACCTGGCTTGGAGAAGAGTCGAAAATCTCTAATGCCGATGTCGAATCAGAGGTTTCAGCGGAGGTGGTGATTGTAGGTTGTGGTTTGGCGGGTACGCTTGCTGCCAGGTCTGCGGCAGAAGAAGGCGCAACGGTCATCGTCATCGAGAAAGCGGGAGCTCCCGTTTGCCGCAGTGGTGATTTTGCCGTTATCGATGGCAATACCCAGGCTACCTGGGGACGAGTCGGCATTTTCGACCACGATATGATTGCGGATCATGAGATGGACGAGCAGTGCTACTTTCCTAAACGCGCCATCTATAAGAAATGGGCAGACGGTTGCGGCGAAGTCTTCGATTGGTTCATTGGTGCGCTGCCGGAGCTCTATATTTGCCCTGATTCATTCAGCGACATCCCGGACGAGAACAAAGATGCCTTCCTGTATCCGAGCTTTTATCCATTACCGGAGAAATACGACTGGACGAAAGAACGATACCCTACCTATCCGACGACCGTCACGCTAGGTCCCAGCCAACAGCCGGTTGTTATGGCGAATTGGCAAAAAGCAATCGATTCTGGAAAGGTCACGCCTTACTGGGGGCATTTTGCTGAGAAGTTGATTATGGACGGCGAGAAAGTCGTTGGTGTTTATGCCCGGAACGCTGAGACCGGCAAGTACATCAAAGCTACTGCTACGAAGGGTTTGATCCTGGCTACGGGCGAGTATTCCAGCAACAAAGAGATGGTCGGCTATTATGCCCCCGAGGTTATCCTCAATGAGGTGCCGAGTATGTGGATGAATCTGGATGTCGAGGGTAACCCCACCAATACTGGCGATGGTCTCAAGATGGGCGTGTGGATCAATGCCGCCATCCAGCAACATCACGCCCCGATGATCCATTATATGGGCGTCACGGGCATTGGCACGTCTCCCTATCTGCGGCTCAATACTTTGGGTAAGCGTTTTATGAACGAGGATGTGCCTAGACAGCAGGATCAAAACCAATTCGAGGGTCAGCCCGGCAGGACAATCTTCACGTTTTGGGACAGCGCCTGGACGGAACAACTTCAGTACTTCCAGCCGCAACATGGGTCCGCCAACTACGTGAGGGATGCGCTACCCAAGAACTTGAACATTATGAGTACCACGGGCATCGTGTCTCCAGACGCCGTTGAAGCGGCTGTGGGTAAAGGTATTCTCAAGGCTGATACGATTGAGGGATTGCTTGATCAGATCGAAGGCATCGACAAAGAAGCAGCCCTTGCCTCGATTGCGCGCTATAACCAACTCGCCAAAGCCGGCAAAGACGAAGACTTTGGCAAACCAGCTTCGCGGATGTTTGCGCTGGAGAACCCACCATACTATGCCGCACAAAGTGGCATGAGCGCGATGCTGGTCTGCTGCGGCGGCTTGGTGAGCGACGAGGATTGCCATGTCTACAGCAATGAAGGCAAGATCATCCCCGGCATCTATGTGGCTGGCAATATCCAGGGCAGCCGTTATGCCGTGGCTTATCCGATTGCCCTCCGAGGAGTTAGCCATTCGCTTACCATGTTCTATGGGTATGTGGCTGGGAAGAATGTAGTCGCCGGAGTTTAGTATTGGCGTTGGTATAAATTCATTTTTTGCAGTCCCATCACTCTCTCAGTGTGATGGGACTGCTGATTTTCGCGTGAATGACCTAATTCTTTTTTATCCCTGCTGTATGCTGGCATCATCTCATCGTGTGAAACCAGATTTGTTTTTCTGATTACTGGCATAAACCCACACTATGACGCGAAGGCGAGGAAGAGAACCAGACCGGGAAAAATGAGGAAAAAGACGTTACCATCATTGCGTTCATCCATACCATTATGAACATTATGAATTCCCTGGACTTTTTCCTTCCTAATCGTAATCCCGCTGGAGCATGGCGATGATTTCATCCAGTGAAAGACCGAGAGTCTTGTAATATTCCATATCTTTGGACATCTTTTTTCTCGCCAACTGGCTGCGTTTTTCATCCAGATCATTCTGTTGCATGGGGGTTACAAAACAGCCTTTGCCTGCCATGGTATAAATCAAGCCAGCATGTTCAAGTTCTTCCCAGGCGCGTTTCACCGTGATCACGCTGATGCGCAGCTCCTTCGCCACCGTGCGAATGGGCGGAAGACAATAGTCGCTAGGTAGGTTACCTTTGATGATCTGAGCGCTGATCTGATCAAAGATCTGCTGGTAAATTGGGTCTCCTGAGGTGTTGGAGATGACAATATCCATAACGGTCTAGAGATCCACTTTTTCAAAATTGGCAGCGGATTTGCGGTAGATCAGCCAAAGCGAAACGCCGAATATCAACAAGCCTGCGATCAAAATGGGCATTTGGTAAACCGCCATTGCCGTATCATGTGTATCCAAATGCGTTTTCAAAAAGGGCACCATCTGCACGGCTACTTCTGCGGCAACCACATAAATCGTCAGAGCAATGCTGGCAAAAATCAGCGGTAATCCTACTTTTTGGGCTGTCTTATAGAATCCTGGCAGATAGATGGCATTAAAGATCGCGTACATGATGAGCACCAGTCCGAAGAAGGCTGCATTGGCTTCTATACCCGCCTGGTTACCGGTGGGGTTGGGGTTGATGCGCGCGCCGATGATCGCGAAGGGCACGCCGATAGCCAGTTGCAGTAGTTCAACGATCGCTACGGTGACCACCCTTGATTTGACCACGTCGCTTTTCCTTACCGGCAGCGAGACCGTATAGATGATATCTTTGTTTTCTCTGGCATTCAAGAAAATGAAAAAGATGCCCAAACAAGTGTAAACGAAGGCGACATAATAGGGGTAAGATGGGATCAACAGCATGGCGCCAATCGCCATGAACAGGTAAGTGGTGGGATGCAGCGCAAGCTTGAATTCTTTATACAATAGCGCTTTCATATAACTTTACTCCTTCTCGATATGGATCATGATGGATTCGAGGTCCGGGGGGGCGATCTCCAATCCGTCCGCAGCGGGCAGATCGACGGTGCGCATCAGGGCGGTGAACCCAAAAGAGTTCTTCTTGCAGCCGATTAGTTTGGGTAATAAAGTGTCGGTGAGCTGCGCACCAGTACCTTTGATGATCTTGTAGGAAGCTATCAGTTCGTCTTTGGCGGTACTGGCAACCAGTTCACCATTTTTGATATAGGTGATATAGTCGGCGCATTTTTCAAGGTCGGAGGTGATCTGCGTCGAAAAGAGGATGCTGCGCTCGCTGTTCTCGATCAACTCCTGAAAGAGTTCCAGAAGGTCGTCTCGCGAGACGGGGTCGAGCCCGCTGGTAGGCTCGTCGAGGATCATGAGGCGCGCGTTATGTGAGAGCGCCAGTGCCAGCGCGAACTTAACCCGCATGCCGTCCGAAAGTTCCTTCACTGTCTTGTCAGAGTCAAGGTCGAAGCGTTTGAGATAACCCTGGAAGGCGGTTTCATCCCACTCTGGGTAGAAGCGGCGCGTCACATCGGCGATCACCTTGAGTTTCTTTTGCGGATAGTAAGTCGCCTGACCAAGCACCAGTCCGATCTGTTGCTTGCAAGCAAATTCATTCGTAGCGAAATCCTTGCCGAGCACGCTGACCGAACCTGAATCGGGGTGCACCAGTCGCAGAATGGATTTAATTGTAGTTGTCTTTCCCGCACCGTTGCGACCGATGAAACCCATGATATAGCCATGTTCAAGGTTGAAGGAAACATCTTTAAGGTCGAACTTGGGATAGTGCTTGTTGAGGTGTTGAACGGATAAAATTTCCATAACGAGGCACTCCTTAAACTGTGTATATCGTATATATACAGTATAAGGATAAGTTAAACGATTGTCAAGGGAGAGTCTTTTTTATTCATAAGCAGCGATGCATATGGTCAAAAGAACTCAGGTCGCAGAGCCCCAATCATTTATCGCATCAGCGCGTTTCCGCATACTTTGACGGACTTTTTCGTGGAATGGTTGGTTTCGCATTTTATTGATTGATTATGCTTTTCCTGGAATTCCACTTGTTGTTAGGGTGCTTTTCTTCACGCTCGCGATTAAAACTCAAGATGGAAATGAAGATGATCATCCAGAAAAAACTCAACCACCGTCCTCCGGGTCGCGAAAAAACGATAAACTAGCCTAAGTAAAAATAAGCCTATCTCAGTTATCTTTCTGTATCAACACGAACCCATGAATGGCATCGTGTGCCCACCATTTTTCTAAGATCATCTAGGGAGGCACGCTCCCTTATTTTGAGTAGTCTCGTCTCATTCGATCCTTTCTTTATGTTACACATCCCGCTACGACGCATCATGTCTGTTATTCACCTGCAGGGAGTGCAAACAACTCCTCAATGGTCATGCCAAAGGTATCACGGATGTATAGCACCATCAGGTTCACGGAATGCTGGAAAATGTCTTCGATCGCGGGGTCATTGTAGGCTTTGATGAAGTATTCTTCCATAGTCTTGTCCGGGTCGCTGCACCACTCATCGATATGTTCGGCGGTATCTATAAAGTATTCAAAATTCGCGCCACCCTGATCGTTATCATCTGCGCTTACGATAAACTTCTTTTCGGCGAAATGCCAGGTGATGACAATGCGATATTCATCACTCAGGGGAGTGAAAAAGCGAACGTCGAACTCCTTCTCCCCCCACTCAGGGCGGTGGACTTCCATGTTTACGTCGTCCAAAGAGCTTTCGCCGCGGTATTCATATAGATAAACCGCGTTGGCTTGATCCGGGTGGAACCCCAGGTTCTTGAGAGTCGGCGGCTCATATGGCAGGGCGAACAATTTTTCAGGGGTCATGTTGAAGATGTTCTTAAGAGTCTCATCAAAAATACGAACAGGTGCTAGAAACACATCTTCGCCTTCCATAACGTCCATAGCTGCGCGTATCGCCTGTTCCACACTCGGGCGATTTGCCGGATCGAGGTAATTATTGCTGTTGTTTTTGTCGTAAATATAGTTCACGAGTTGTTCACCGTTCTTGTCCATTTGGCAGACATAAACCTTGTGAACGCCATAATAACCCACCGACAACTTGTAATCACCCTCCAAATATATTGAAATTCGGATGATATTCTCATCCCATTCAAAGGGAGGATGTCCCCAATTGGCATGGTGGATGGTGAAGGAAACACCCTCGCCGTCGTAGTAAGCCTGGTGGGTGTTCTCATCCAGGCGAAATCCAAGCTCTGTCAGGGTTGTGGCTATGATGAAATCCTTCTGTTCAAGGTTTAGATAAATGGTTTCGAGGGGCGACAAATCCTCAACAGAAGTTTTGGCTAGATAGAGCTGCTGCAAGTTCGTCAGCCCAGCTAGCGGAGCAAGGTCGGTGATGGTCGAATTATCCAGCATGAGAACCTGTAAATTGACCAGGTTCGCGAGCGCGCTGTACTCCTGCGCCTGGCTGCCGGAAAGGATCAGCAGCTTAAGATTGGTCAGCCCCGCGAGCGGGGATACATCGGCGACGGGGTTGCCGGCCAGCGACAATGAGGTAAGTTTTGTCAGCCCCTGCAACGGTGAAACATCCGTGATGGAATGTGAGGAGAGGTCGAGGCTCTCAAGATTGGTGAAGGCTTCAAGACCACTAATGTTCTCGATCGGGGGTTCTTGAGAGAGGTAGCCCTGCAAATCATCATTGAGGTCCAACCTCGTGATGGCCTCCACCTCCGCCACAGTGATGTCACCCTCAGGTTTACCCAGCGATTCGCGCATTATCGCCTCCAGCACAGGATCAGCAAACTTTACAACGGCGGGCACCGAGGTAGCCACGATCATCGGGGTCGTCGTGGCGGTGGGAACCTCTGCAACCGGGATCGATGGGGTTGTCGTTACAGCGGGCGCACCACATGCTGCAAGCCCAATCGCCAGCAATGCAATCAGCAGTTTGGAAAATGTCTTCTTCAATGAACAAACTCCTTGTATGGATTAAGCTGTAAATAGAGAAGCCTGGTAAACTTTTTTGTTTATGGCCAAAGGAAAAGAAAAATTAGGGACCCCATTCCTATTTTACTCTATCCATCAAATTATACGCCACGATGTGCTATTCGAAGATCACAACCTGATTTTTCGTTTTGTAATGTTTGGACTTGTAGTGTTCTGAGTTATGACGATACGTGTTGCTTTTCTTACTCACCAGAGCCCGTATATGGGACCAGTGAAGAAAAATACAAGCATTCCAATTGTATTGTAAAAGCCATGTGCGATGATTGTTGCCCAAAGATTGTTGTCAAACTTTCGTTTTAAACAACTGAAGAACACCGCATCGATGGTGGTTATAACGACGCCAACCAGCCCCTGCGCAATATGCAATAAACCAAATAACAAACTGGAAATCCCGACCATTAATAATACCCCGGTGAGGCTGGCGCCAAACAAATCGGTGAGTAATTTTTGGAGATAACCTCGAAATACGACTTCCTCTCCAAAAGCGGCTAGAGTCCAGGACAATAATAAGAAAACGAGTAGTTGTTCCAGGTTACCCTTCAGGTTAGAAAAACCACTATAATCGATTGTTGTTCCGGTTAATCGGTTCATTATGGGCATGGTCACGCTGATATGGAAAAATTGCAGGAGTATCATCCCCAGGAATGAGAAACCAATCAAACGAGGTAAGGATTCTGGGCGTTTGAAGCCCAACACGTTGATACGCTCGCGCCGAATCAGCAGCGAGATGATCATCAACCCGATGATCAACAAGGTTGGGATGAAAAGGTCGAGCAGGATGGTTGCCACAATAGCAGCAAGTTCAAACACAGTGATAATTTTCCAGACGAATTTTGAGTTCATTCCTCCCTCCAATCTTATTGGAATATTGGAATAATTATATGACTTAATTTTTTTTCCGAGCAATATTGGAATAATTGCTTTTCGTTTGGTTAATAATCTAGCGAGCGAGTTGAATGCTTGAACGGTGTGTTCCTTTTCAAAAACGTATCCATGATCTGTACAACTGTTTTGGAAGATTCTCTGTATTCCGTCTACCTTTGCGCTGTCGCAGCCATGTACTGCTACGGCGGATTCTTTGCCGCTGGAAAAATGTACCAGGTATTCTCAAGCAGGTCTTTTAGATATGAGTCCTTGAAAATGACTCTTTTGGATTCGGCACGATCAGGGTGGTGAAGAAGAGTTCGCCGAACAAATGACAAAGTTCAGGATTTTACCTCACGCTCCGAAGGTCAGTAGTTGGAATCCAACCCATGCCATGAAAAGACGAAAAAAACCCGCCAGGCAGTTGAAGCCTGGCGGGTTTTGGTACTCAGATTACTTGCTTCTGGGATTAGATTTTGCGACCGACATCGTTTCCGGCGCGGATCGCCAAAGCGATGTTGAATGGCTGATCGCAATCACCAATGGCATAGGTCTCGCTGACTGAAACACCTTCAAGCAGAGACTTGTTAGGCAGTAAGTCGGCGGCATTGATGATGGAGTCTGCCTCGATGACGGTATCCCACCCGCCTTCAGTTGAAATGGTGACTTTTCCGTCGCCAATCTCCTTGATCGTAGAGCTTGGATAGAATTTTACCCCGAGTGACTGGAGTGCGGTCGTCATCATTCGATGGGCATGTTGAGATTGCTGTTTGTCGAGTTCCTCGTTGGGGTTCGGCGTCACAATGGTAACTTTCTTCTTGTGCACCGTGAGCCACAGAGCGCAGTCAAAGGCTTGGGCGTTTGAGCCAAAGACGATGACGTTGTTGCCAGTTCCCTCGCCCATGAAGTTGATTAAATCAATGATCGGCACGTTGCCGCCACTTGCGCCAACTTTGCCCGGCAGTGAGCCGACTGCAAGGATAACCACATCGGGAGCTTCGCTATTGATCAACGCTGCGTCGACTTCTTTGTTCAAGACGACGGTAACACCTTTCAACTCCAGTTGCTTGATCAGGTATGCCTTGAGGTCGTCAAGGTTTTCGTGCGGTCCTTTAACCAGGCTTGCAAAGGTGAGGTCGCCGCCTAGCACAGCCTTCTTTTCATAGAGTGTGACTTTGTGACCACGTGCGGCTGCGATGCGGGCGGCTTCCATACCGGCAGGACCGCCGCCGATGACCATGACTTTTTTCGAAACAGAAGCTGGTTCAAGCTCGTAGGTTGCAGGACCATTTTCGGTCATAACGCGCTGTGTCAGGGCGTTCACGCGGCAGTAACCCATCGCGCGGTTCATCTGGTTTGAGCCAATATGGCAATACAGGCAGCGCGTGCAAGGGGCGATTTCGTCGATGCGTCCTTCTTTCAATTTGTTGACGTATTGGGTGTCAACGGTAAGCGGGCGATTCATGAGATAGAAGTCGACTTTGCCATCGGCGAGGGCTTTCTCGAAGAAATCCGGGGCATGTGCCGGATCCATGTAGGTGACGGTGCCGCAAGGGATGCTGAGCGCTTCTTTGTAGCGTCCAACAATGTTGATTAGCATACCTGCACCGCTGTGGTTGCCGATCAGTTGACCCTGCCAATGCCTTGAGAAATCCCATTGGGTGCCGTATCCGGTTACGCCCTCAATACCGTTCAGGATGAAGTAAAGGTCGCTGCCGAATTGAGCGGGATGGTAACCGAGCGGTCCCAAGCGCAAATGCATCGAATCGCAGCCGGCAGCCTCGAACAGCTTTGCCATGCCGATGCCCTCTTCGATCGTTGTGACTAAATTGTTCGGGGCAGAAACGGTGTGATCCATCCACATCAGGGTGGCGCTGTTGTCGAGGTTGTCGTTTTCTTCGATGCAGTCGATTAAGATCTGAACGACAAAGTCATTGCCGCAGGCTGCTTTGATCTGCTCGATGCATTCCGTTACGAAGCGCGCCCGGTTCTCCAGGCTGCCCGTGCCGTATTCATCTGTGCGGGTGTTGTAGTAACGCGAAAGGAATTTCTCACCCAGGTTAAAGCCCGCGGCATTAATCTCCAATGCAACAAAATCCATTTGCTGCATCTGCTTGGCGATTGCCACACCACGTGCCTCTATGGCGGCAATATCTTCAACCGTCATATCGCCAACCGGTGTCATCGCGAACTGCGCCCACTGATAACCAAGCTTGGTGCCATATTTTCCGCACTCGGCGGCGAGTTTCTTGCCGAATTCAATGGTTTCCGCGGGTGTCTCGCTGCCATCCATAGGTGGCTCCAACGCACCGATACCTTCGACCCAGATAAACTCAATGCCACCCTTAGCGATTTCAATATAGTATTGGAGCAGTTCATCGGTTAACCCGGCAAGGTATGTGGCTGATCCGGCGGCGGACTTGATCATGCGGTGGCTTAGGCTAAGCGCGCCGATCTGCAGAGGCGAAAAGAGCGTCTTGAAGTCGGTGGTGTTTTGGCGGTAGTCGTAATCCTGCGGATTAAGGTATGCCTGCGGGATCAGTTCGCCACCAAGTGAAGATGTATTTGTACCGGCAGCGGTTTCAGCAGCTTCCTCGGTAATCACTGTTTTCGGTTTACAGGCGGTGAGGACTCCGCCCGCAGCCAGGGTAAGTGCCGACCCTTTTAAGAAATTTCTTCGGTTTATTTTGTTGCGACCTTTCGATGAATCCATTTTTACTTCTCCTTATTGTTTTGTGTTTTGATAAACAATTTTGATTTGACCTATGATCAGGTCAAAAAATAACCTTGATCATCGAATAACAGCGATTTAAGTCAGGCAAGAATGTGCTCAAGAATTCTTTGAAACGAAATATCGATTTTGAGCGAACAAACATGTAGGTTGTATTGAACCTGGTTATTCATGATACAGAACTTGGCTTTCCCCCCTTCACCTGTTCGAAATCCATCAACTCAATGGGTGTACGGTATCAAAAAATGATGATTTCCAGGTTTCAACAGCCCAATCGATTCGATTGTATTTTTTCTTTGCTGGATGATCAAATTACTTCCTAATCATAACATTTTTTACCTGTTTTTTCAACATTTTTTCTCCATTTTTTCTCCATGCAAGATACATCAAAATAGGATTAAAAGCGCCGATTTTGACCAGGCATAACTTCAAATCCTCCCTCTTATGTATCAGCGGATTTATTGACTAACACCTGGCAAGTCTGTATACTAGAATGTGTAGTACACCCCATCGAAGTGGTGGGGCATATTTCAAATACAGCATTACAGTAAGCCCGACCTCACAGGAGAGCGGGCTTTTTCTGTTTGATTTTCCACCCTGAAAGGGCAAATGAAAAGTTTGGAATGCAGAAAATACTTATCCTTAGAAAGGAGAAAAAATGTTCGAAAATGATCCTGCCTTGATTCTTAATATGCAAAGCACATTAACCGATGCAGGGCGAGAGAAATTAGGAGGCAAAGAAGCCCTGCTGTTAGCTGAGCAACTGATGTCAGTAACCAGCGGCACAATCACCATAACCCAGGCTGCTATCCGTGTTGAAGCAAATGATGCGGAGAAAAAACAACTGATGTGTTATGAAGTGGATGATGCCAGTGGACAATGGCGGAATGGTCGGTTAATCGATCACACATCGCGAAGCGTCTACAGTATAAAACTCCCAGCGCAGAAAGCTGCTATCCGTAGCTGGCTTATGCCGACTGAAAATCGAGAATTTTTACAAATATATCTCCAAAATGGTTTGCTGTTAAAAGCATCAGAACCCTCCAATGTGGAAATTCACCTTTTGGAAATGAAATATTTCTGGGGTGATCTGTTCTGGCTTCAGCCTAATGATGGTGAACCTGGTTATTGGGATCAACTAATGAAATTCGGTTTGCCGCAACAAGTCACATTGCTTGATCCACAGACAGGGGCTGTTTTGGTCGAAACAACGATCATATCCGCCAGGCGTGGAGTAATGAAAGCGCTTAATTTGAAAGATTACAGGGTACCAGACAAATCATCCTTACACGGCAGCGAGAGCACAGATTTTCACCCAGCAGGTGGTGGGACTTATGCGCTGGGGGCGGGTTCTGGAGAACATATTGGCTGGATTATCTCCCCAAACATCATTAAAGAGGTACAAACACTGGTCAATGAGGTTGTCAATTCCTGTGGTGAATTTTCCAAACTCGACAGTAAAGGAGGGCTCATCATTGATTGGTATGACCGCGCATCTCAATCCTTAGGGGTGAACAATCTAAATGCTTTCACCCGCTTACGCGAGGTACTTAAATCGGTCGTCGCCATGCATATATTGCCCGGTACAGTGAATGATGGAGAAATCCCTCCTGAGATGATTCTAATATATGGACAATGGTTAACCGACATCTTTGCCGATAAAAAAGTACCCGCCAGTCAACGTTGGTGTGCTTTCCTGAATGGTTTGAAGAAACAACCACCAGAGTTTGGTGGCAAACAGCCTACTGAAGCTGATCATATTGCTCATCGCCAGGAGGTCTTGCTTGAGCTTGTAAACAAAGTGATTCAGGAGCGGTATGCCAGCCCAGTCATCGATCGTCTTCAACCCTATCACTATTCATGTTGGGCTTTTGACTTTGACGCATACGGTTTTAAGATGAAGCTTAAACCGGGGAACGCCATCATTAAATCGCTGGATGTCACATCACAGGGATTGCGGTTAGATATAGCCATAGAAAAGGTTCGAGTTGATTTTGAATATGAGACGGAACCATCGGGTAGCGCAGGAAATGTCGCACTTTGCATTGGAACATTCGGTCTGGCAAATATCGTTGAAATTCAGTTTGGAAGTGCAAATGTGATTGCAAAGGATATTCTCCTTTCATTGGATTTGATCCCCACCCAAGATGGCAATCAGATTTACCTGAAAGCAAAATTGGGGGGGAACAGTCATATGGATCTCAGTTACTACTTCAGTGGGTCAAATATCTTCACCCTGGGTATGACTGAAGTCCTTAGCGCCATCTTTACACTGGCAGACGCATTTGAAGGCACACTGATGGAATCGATTGCTGAGGGGTTGGAAGATTTCATTAACGATCTTGACCTTCGTTTTCCCGAAGTTTTCAATTTTGAGGATGCCCCTGTTCCTATCCTGGATACCGCTATTCTGGTTTCCAATCCTGGGGAAGCACAGATCATCGGTGCAACCCTGAAACTACCCGCCGAAAGAGCACCCACGCCCATGCCTTCACTGGCAATGCCGATATGTAAATCCGACTTTGCGATGACCCTGGCAACGGATTATCTTAATGGCGTGATGGCTTACCGCATGGACAGGTATAAGAAAACGGCAAAAGCGCTCCAATTTGACTGGAAAACTCATTTGAGCGGAACAAGTCTACCGGATGTCACCTTACCATCAGGTTACAAACCACCAGAAGAAGGAGGAAAATATCCCAGCGATTTTGAAGAGAACCACGAGGAGTGGACAGTCGGTATGCCGGTTTTCAAACCCAACAAACTGGTTTCTCAGCCAAATAAGATCGACCCGATCGGCGAAATTGCTATTCCGATTACTTACCGCCTTGTGCGCACACACTATGCCTGGGGAGGGATTGTCCGAAAACCATTGATGGCACCGGAATGGTGGTGGCAAGGCTTGAAGGGACCCATGGGACCAGGTCCGGTTAGTAAAAAAGATCTACTTATAGATTTGGATGATATCATGACCATTCAATATGGCATGTATCGCCAGGCGGATGGCAGAATTATTTCCAAAGCGCCACCCTTTGTTGCATTGGAGGATATTTCAAGAATTAACCCCTCACCGGGATGGCATGCTGTGGATGTTGGGGGAATCATCGTTGAATGGTATCCGAATGCAGTCGCGACAGATGAACACATTAATGTGCAATTGGAAGCAACGATGCCTGCCCACATCAATCTGACCGATGCTATATCATTCTTACCAGGTGTGGATTTGACTTACGGAGCGTTACAGGTCTCAATGAATAAGGCATCTTATTCCACCAGCTTCCCTGGTCTCCAGAACCAGCCAGATCTCTTCCCTCAGATCGTGGAGGCATATTTGAAGCCGTTCGCAACTTTGCATCCCTTCAAGCAAACCTTCCAACACGCGTACGCGAATGTATGGCTGCTATGTGAATACTCCTATCTTGCATTTGGACCCAAAGAGACCATTTTAGGTATCATCGCCACAATCGACACCATGATGAGCCTTACAGATTCAACGAGACTGCAGATAGAAGGAGATAGCACACGATTGAAAATAAGTTTCAATTTTCTGGAGCAAATCGCGGGATAATTTGTATGACCGAGTAAAGGGGCTGCTCTTTTGGACAGCCCCTTTTTGTGAATAAACAAAGTGTACATGAATGGGTATGGAACGATAATAAAGTGGTATTCAAGCAATAAAGCACATAATTAAAGCCCCATCAGAAAGAGAAAGCTGCTGTCTTGATGCCCCGGCAGCACTTCATGAGCATAATCCGGGTAGATTTCCATGTGTTTTGGTGAAAGAATTTTGTTATAGGTCGCAAACTGCGAGGACGGTGGGCAAATCGTATCCATCAAACCGATTCCCCAATAGATATCGGCTTGAATGCGGGAAGCCAGATGCTGGATATCGATATAACCTAATGCCCTGAATATTTGATCTTCTTGTTTATGGGTAGGATCAAACAGGCGGAAATACTCTTTTAGTTCTCTGTATGCATCCTTTGCCTGGTCGATTTGCCAGACTCGTTTGTAATCGGACAAAAACGGATAAACAGGAGCAGCTCGTTTTATTTTGGGTTCTAATGCTGCACACGCAATTGTTAAGGCGCCGCCCTGGCTGCCGCCCAATGCTCCCACCCGGTTGGGGTCAACCTCAGGCATCTCCATGACGATTTGTGCCAGTTGGGCTGTATCCAGGAATATCTGCCTGTATAACAATTGTTGGGGAGAATCGTTGATGGCTTCTGCAAGTCCCCTGATGATATGACCATGATGCGTATTTCCCCGCACACCGCCAATGTCCTCTGAAAGCCCACCCTGACCACGGCAATCCAACGCTGCGACTGAAAACCCTTGAGAAACGTAACTCAGCTTGTCCTGCCAATCGCCAGCATTACCGGTGTATCCGTGAAACATTAATACAGCCGGGTGCGGAGACTTTACATTCGAGGGGCGCAGGTATTTTGCATGGACGCGTGCTCCTTGTACTCCTGTAAAGTAGAGGTGGAAACACTCGCATCCGGATACTTGAAAATTAGCAGGGATCATTTCAATTTTGGGATCGATGGAACGCATTTCTTGCAATCCCGACTCCCAATAGGCATCAAAATCCTCCGGTTTTGGGTTGATTCCCAGGTATTTCTCTAGCTGGTCAAATGACATATCAAATGTTAATGGCATGGCAGTTCTCTTTTCATGATTTCAACTTTACCCAATGAGGAGTTATGACTGCTCTAATCGAGCAGCACTTCCCTATTGGTTGGGGGTTCCGAACAGGTGATTTTTGAACAACCGTTCCTCAAGTCAACATAAAGAGTGGCATAATCATTTTGATGGGTCCATGATAAAGATATTTCGTGATCATCAGTTTGATTGACTTTAAATGTACCGTTAAATGCCGGGTGGGTATTTCTGAGTTGGATCAATTTGATCAATTTCCCAACCACGGGTTTCTTTACTTCTTCTTCGATCTCTTCTAAAGTGAAATTATGCCGATTGATTTCGCGTCCCTCGCCGGTTTGCGCTGATGCTGCTTCATCGTTTTTTCCGGCGAGCAAGCCAACATAATACACCTGGGGGATACCGGGGGTGAAGAATTGAATGGCTCTTGCAGCCAGGTAAAGGTCGTCATTTTCACCTAGCAGTGAATAGATGGTCCCGCGAATTTGATGCACGTCAAAGCCATTCGGGTCTTTGTGTTCGGGAGAGAGAATGAGACTTAGATTGGCGCCTCTTTGAAGACAAACATCCACTACATTTTGTGCGTCTTCGTACTGATATAGCCCATTCAGATCAGGTTTGATCGGAACGCCATCGTGACAGTCCAGCATAGTAAATTGGTTATGCGGGCGGACTTTCAGGTATTCGATCAGTCGCCGGCTCGTTTGATTGATGAAAGCATCGAGAATGGTGTAAGGCAGGATAAAATCATAAATCCAGTAGCCCTTCTCAGCCAGTTTAAATTGCGTTGCGTAATCAGCGTGAATTTCCGGTAACAAATCAATCCCCTGGGGTTCTGTTACGTCAGAAATCCACTCCAGGAACTGATAGATTTCCGGTTCAACAAAAAAGCAGGTTGTCCCAGGTTTTTTAATTACGTATCCCACGGCATCCAGCCGAACGATTTTCACGCCGTTGTTGCTGAAATTTTCCAGGAAGCGAATGATTAAGTCTCTGGTGATCGGCGAATGAATATCCAGGTCGATTTGTTCAGAGGGAGTCGTTTTTCCAAATGTGGTCCAGACTTTTTCGGTTTTTCCAGTGGCATTGATCTGAAACTCGGAAAACGGGACAGTACGCCTTAAGAAGATTTTTTCAAGATCCTCTTTTACCGGTTCGCCATCCTGCCAGATTTTATCGAGCGTAATAAACAGGTCAGCATATTTTGAATCACGCCCATTGACAACGAAATCCTGGAAAAACTCGGATTGTGCCGAGATGTGATTCACCATTAGATCCAGCAAAATGGCGTGTTTTTCACTCAAACGCCTGATATCATCCCATGTGCCAAACTGCGGCTCAATTTCAAGATACGTTAAAGGGGCAAATCCCCGGTCGCCTGAAGAAGGAAAAGGCGGCAAAATGTGAATACCGCCGTTGAATAGGTCAGGAAAATGCTTCTCCAAAACCCACAGAAGGCTGTTGAGGCTTCCACCCAACGAATCAGGGTAGGTGATTAATTGCACCTGGTTTTTCACGGTCATGTTATTTATCCATCTCAGGATTTATCACTTCAAATTGGTCATTGATGATGAAATCTGCCAACTGCTTGTGCCCGGCAATGATTTTGTGTTCTGTTGCCAGGATATTCTCCGTAAAAGGATCGTTTACTTCATTACCCCTGTTTCGTTTCTTCCGGTCTTCCAATGTCGTTAACCAATTGCGCGTTATGAAGATTCTCAGGTCTACGTGCTTGAGGAGAGAGGTATAAGTGCCTTCGGCGATAATCACTTTAACACCCTCCAAACTGATGGTTTCTGAACCAACGCTGTTGGCGTTGTAATCCACCAATGGTTTGAGGATTTCAGAAGTGTTGGCAATTGCATCAACCAGGTTTTGCTCAAAAACCTTAAAATCTACCTCCACATGCGGTCCAAGCCAGTTTGAATCAGCCCTTCTCTTTTCGCTGTTGGACCTGGGGGGTAGAACAAAATAATCATCCTGTCCTAGAATTACAGATCGAACCCCGATGGTTTCCAGTTCATTGGCAATCGCCTGTGCGGTTTCAGATTTTCCACTTCCGCTTTCACCCGCCACGGTGATTACAAAACGGGCAGGTTTTGCCATGATCCTGCTTGAAATTTGCGAAACGATATTTTTTGCTGCTTTGATGTGGTGCTCATTGAGTAGAACGATATCACCTTTCATATAACCTCATGTAAAAGTTAGTATAGTTTAAAATACGAGTAAAACGCTGCATGAGAATGCCCTGGAATACAGGCAAATTTTCATCCTTTCACGGCACCCTGAATCAATGCGGAGATGATTTGGCGTTGGAATAGAACGAAAATGACGAGAGTGGGTACCAATATCAGTATGGTGCCGGCACATAGAAGGGGGACATTGGTTGCATAATGACCCTGAAAAGCGCCCAGTGCACCTGCCATCGTTCTTTGCGATGGGTCTTCCACGAGCACCAGGGCGAGCAGAAACTGGTTCCAGGTCCATACAGACAGCAAAATACCCAGTGAAACGATGGGTGGTATTGCGAGCGGAACATGAATCCGTCGAAACAGATCCCAGGTTGTTGCGCCGTCCACACGAGCCGCTTCCGAAATTTCAGGGGGCATGTTGACAAAATGAGAACGCATCCAGTAAACGGCAAAAGGCATGTATAAGCCAATCAGGGGCAGCACAATCGCCAGCCGGGTATTGTAGATTCCAATTGTGCGTTCAAGGAAATAGAGAGGAATAATAATTCCTCCAAAGGGAAGGGTCAAACCAAAAATAAACAGCGCCAGGACGATGTGCGAACCCTTAAAGCGTAAAATACCTATTGCAAACGCTGCCATTGTTGAGATGATCAGCGAGACAGGCACAACTGCCACCAGAATAAATGAACTGGAGCCTATGAGCTTTGCCATGTTGGCAACTTTAAATGCTTCGACAAAATTGCCCCATTGAGGTTCGGCAGGCAATTCAAGCCCGCGCGGCACTGTGTTGGAAGGATGCAGCGCTGTCACAAATATGCTGATAAAGGGCAAGATTGTGAATGCCATCATGGCGATGAGAAAGACCCGTCCAAAGAAAAGTTCAGTATTGGTTGTTTTCATCGTGTTGTTTGCCGACTTAATCGTTGAATTGGAAGAATGACGACCAGCACCAGGATCATGAGCATAACCGCCAGCGCGGATGCCAGACCAATCGAGCGCTGAGAGAACCCGAGGATATATATCTGGATGCCTGGTACAGAAGTGGCATTGCCTGGACCTCCAGCCGTTGCCACCCAGACGATATCAAAAGCAGCCAACGCGTTGATCACCGTTACGGTGAGACATACCCCGATTTCTTGCATAAGAAGAGGTACCGTGATATTCACAAACTCTGAAAACCAACTGGCGCCATCGATTCTTGCAGATTCATAGAGTGCCGGATCAATTTTTGACATGCCTGTCAGTAAAAGAACCGTACAAAATCCAAGAAGCACCCATACCCCGATCATACCCACCGCAGGAAGCGCCCAGTTGAAATCTCCAAGCCAGGCGCGCGTAATACTTCCTAAACCGATAAATTCGAGGATCTCATTGATCAAACCTGATAATGACAAAAGCCACCCCCAAATGATCCCAGCTGCCACCAGTGGAATCACCTGAGGCAAGAAAATAACCGTTCGCGCGACAACCCCCAACCTGCCAGTTGCCACGCGGTGGATCACGCTGGCAACGATAAGCCCCAGACCCACTGGAATGAGACTAAACCATAAAATCAGCTTAAAGGCATTAAAAATCGATCCGAGCAGATTAGGAAATTGCAGGATGGTTAAGTAGTTTTTGAGACCGACCCAGGTCATGGGTCCAACGCCGTTCCAACGGAAAAAGGAATAATAAATGCTTAAAAACAGGGGGATTAAGACAAAGATGGTATAGACTAACAGAGCAGGGAAGACGAATGACCAACTGATGAAGGTCTCTCGACGGATTTTCCCGTTAGAGAAAACCCGTCGAGAGTATTCTGGAGCCGCTGTATTGTGTTGAAGTGCCACCTGTTTTTTTGATGTAGATAATGATTTTGGCATCTTAACGCGGCTCCCTTGCATTATTGACTGAGTTGTCGTAAATATTCTGCCTGGACGGCTGCCAGAAGACCGGCAGCATCCTGCTGCCCGGCGACCATCTTTTGCAGCTCAGGTGTCCAACCCTGGGCGAAGATGGCGCTGGTTGCGTTGGCAATGAAGTCCATCGAATTTCCGGCTTCTCCAACGACGGGACCGGCAGCCAGTGTTTCATTGGTGACCGAGCCCTCAGCCGCAGCGGGCATGATGGCGCCTAACGGTCCACCCGGGTTCGATCCGCCAATGTTGACGTTGATGGTACGTGCGGCGTCGTCGGTGGCGACCCAGTTGAGGAAGAACGCGGCGCAATCTGCATTCTTTGCAGTCGCAGCAATACCAAAGGTGAGCGGTGCAGACATGGCGGCAGGAGCGCCACCCTCTTCGAGCGGCGGCATCAGGAAGAACCCGACGTTCCCTGGCATGGTACTGTCGTAACCGGCGTTCTGCCAGTCACCATTGAAGGTAAAGACACCTTCGCCTGCGCCGAAACGGGCTGCGGCGTCGGTGTACTCAATTGCATTAATGTCAGACGGGAAGTAGCCCGCTTCGATCCATCTTTGCAGGTGTTCGGCTGCCAGCAGATTTTCTGGTGTGTCAATGGTCGCATCTGGTTTGTTGAAAATCCAGTCGTTAATCGGACCCACAGGACCATAAACTGACATGAGCTGCTGCAAGGGGAACGCAAGCCCCATACCGCTTTTGGCGCTGCCCCATATCATGATCGGTTGCAACCCTGCATCCTTAGCCGCAGCAAGGAGGGCGTCGAACTCGGCTAATGTTTTAGGGGCTTCTGTCATGCCAATTTGCGCAGCCAATTCTTTATTGTAAAAGACGCCTGTCAGGCTGTAGTTGAGACCCATGGCATAGAGAGAACCGGACCCACGCGTGCCATCTTCCGCAACGCGGTTCTGATTGAGCTGCGGTACGGGCCATTCATCCCATCCGAACGCGGCTGCATAGCCATCCAGGTTCATCAGCAAGCCGTCCTGGGCGAACGTGACCATGGTCGGCAGACGGAGCAGATCGGGTGCATTCTCACCCGTGAGCAGGAGCGGCGTGGTGGTGATCAGGTTTGCAAACTGGTCTTGCTTGATATCCCAGGTTACGTTTGGGTATTGTTTGGTGAATTCCTCGGCTAATTTGAAGGGGATATCAAACCCGGTCTCGAAGTAGGCATTTAACACGACTGGTTCAGTTCCACAATTCGGCGGCGATGCTTCGGCTTCTGCTTCAGGTTCTGCTTCGGGTTCTGTTTCAGCTTCCACTTCGGTTGCGGCTTCTTTGGGAGCTTCAGCGGGTGCTTCGGTAGCGGCTGGTGAGCAAGCAGCCAAAAGCATGCTTATCATGACTACCAAAGCCAGTAATTGCAATACTTTCTTTTTCATATTATCCTCCAGAAATAGTTTTCCTCGAATTCGAAAAGACATTTAACTTGTTCAGCGGTTATTGCCTCCTTTTTTGATTCAACGAACTTACCAAAAGTTGATTTGAGGGATTGTTTTGAAAAATGTTTCCATGAAAGCACTTTCATTAATGAGTATAGCATACTCCCCAATTAAAGGCAATAAACCGTTTTATGCTGTTATCGATTTCTCGAAGAAAAATATGAGGCTGTGGAGTAGTAATCCGTGACAGGTGAAATGTAATCGGTAAACGGTGATTGCGTTGGGAAGGGCGCAGTGGCTGTTGTTGGGTTTCGAGGGGTTATCGGAACGCAACCCACTTTGTCATCCCGACCAACGGGATGGATCACCGTTGCTCCTGCATGGCAGGGTAGCCTGCTGTGCATACGCCCGGAGTGCTGCCTTCCCAGCAAGGCAGCGCACAGGTCGGTTCATCCAACCAGGCGGTGAGCCATTGCT
>CAYRRA010000008.1:0-45049 GCA_964426355.1 uncultured Anaerolineaceae bacterium | reverse complement strand
AATGGAGAAATTATTTCTGCGGATTCGCGTTTGTTTTACAGGGGAATGGATATTGGTACTGCAAAACCCAGCCTGGCGGAAAGGGGTAAAATTCCCCACTTTATGATCGATATCGTTGATCCGGATACAACTGTGGGACTCTCACAATATCAGACGATGGTGGCATCGATGATCCTTGACATTCACCACCGCGGGCATTTGCCCTTTCTGGTAGGTGGTACCGGTCAGTATATCCGCGCGGTTGTGGAAGGATGGAAGATTCCACCACAACCACCGAACCCTTCTCTGCGTGAGGTATTAAACCGGTGGGCTGTTGAGTTGGGGAAGATAGAGATTCACAAACGGCTGATGTTGCTAGATCCGGATGCTGCAACGCTGATAGAACCCAATAACGTAAGGCGAACCATCCGTGCACTCGAAGTCATTTTTTCTACGGACGAGAGGTTCTCTGTTCTGCGGCGTAAATCTTCTCCACCCTATCCGATTCTTACGATTGGTTTAACACGACCCAGGAGCGAGTTGTATGAAAGAGTAGATAGGCGAATTACGCAGATGATTCAAGATGGTCTGGTTGATGAAGTAAAAAAATTGCTGGATTTCGGTTTTTCTCCTGAGTTACCTGCGTTTTCTGCTATTGGTTATAAGGAGATTGTACAATTCCTCCAAAACAAGATTTCTCTGGATGAAGCAGTCGAATTGATCAAACGCAACACGCGAATATTTGTCCGGCGGCAGGCGAACTGGTTTAAGGAAAATGACCCAACGATTCAGTGGTTAAAAATGGATGGTAATGAGATAAAAAAAGCGCACACCCTGGTTCAACAGTTTTTGAAGGGGATCAACTAAGGAATTTTTAACGACTAAATTTTCGCAAGCCTTTGTGCACACCACTTTTTTGAAAACACTGTCTATTTCCCCCACGGTACTTCAGACGATAACAGAAAAGAGGATGCTCTTTCAAGAACATCCTCTTGTATGATATTTTTCTATTTTCTACGCGGAAGTCGTGTTTAATTTTGGTGTGCCACTGAGTTTAGGCACCGGTAACGGGAAGAGTTTTTCAAACTCATCCTTGGAGATTGATTCAACCTCAAGGAGACGGTTGGCGATGAGGTCCAACTCTGAACGGTATTTCGTCAGGATTTCGATGGCTTCTTTGTGTGCACGTTCAACGAATTTCCGAACTTCCTGGTCGATTTGTTCTGCAACTTGTTCAGAATAATCGCGCTGTTCAGAAATTTCCTTCCCAAGGAAGACCAGCTCATCTTTTTGACCGTAAACGATTGGACCCAACTCTTCGCTCATACCCAACCGGGTGATCATTGTGCGGGCAATTTTGGTTGCTCTTTCGAGATCATCAGACGCACCTGATGTAAAATCATTGAATACCAGTTCTTCGGCAGCGCGTCCACCCATCAGACCGACCATTGAGGCAAAAAGCTTTTTGCGTGACATCAAATTCCGTTCTTCTTCGGGGAGCGCCATCGTCATTCCACCCGCAACACCTCTGGGGATAATGGTCACTTTTAGAATGGGGTCATGTTCAGGGATTGCATGGAAGATGACAGCATGACCTGCTTCATGGTAGGCGATGATGCGTTTTTCCTCTTCGCTCATTAAGCGACTTTTGCGTTCTGGACCAACGACAACTCTTTCAACCGATTCCTGTAATTCGCTTTGCGTGATGACCTTTTTGTTTCTACGTGCTGCGAGGATGGCTGCTTCATTAACAAGGTTTTCAAGGTCGGCGCCGACAAATCCTGGCGTACCACGTGCCAGAGAGGAGAGATCGACTTCTTTATCCAGTGGTTTACCCTTTGTATGGACTTTTAGAATGGCTTCACGACCTTTTACATCCGGGCGGTCTAAAACCACTCGGCGATCAAAACGACCTGGACGTAATAATGCGGGGTCAAGAATATCAGGGCGGTTCGTTGCTGCCATCAAGATAATGTTTGTGTCCGTATCAAAGCCGTCCATTTCAACCAATAATTGGTTCAGAGTTTGTTCACGTTCGTCATGGCTGCCACCCAGCCCTGCACCACGATGTCTACCAACTGCATCGATTTCATCGATGAAAACGATGCACGGTGATTGGCGTTTTGCCTGGTCAAAAAGGTCTCTCACCCGGCTTGCGCCAACACCAACAAACATTTCGACAAACTCTGAGCCAGATAATGAGAAGAACGGCACGCCGGCTTCACCCGAAACGGCTTTTGCCATGAGGGTTTTTCCCGTTCCTGGAGCACCTACAAGAAGCACGCCTTTGGGAATTCGAGCACCGAGTGCGATAAATTTCTGAGGTTCCCGCAAAAATTCGACGACCTCCATCAATTCTTCTTTTGCTTCGTCTTCACCGGCTACATCTTCAAAAGTAACAGTGGGTTGATTACCCGAAAACATACGGGCGCGAGATTTCCCAAAGGATAATGCAGCGCTGTTGCTGCCTTGAGCCTGACGGAAAATAAAGAAGAAAGCGATGCCGAAGATGAGAAACGGCAGGATATAACCCAGGGCGGTAAAAATGCCTACCCAAGCGCTGGGTAACTTGATTTCTATTTTGATCTTATCTGGGGATAGTTGTTCTTGTGTAACGCCTAATTGCAATAACTGTTCAACCAATGTTGACGAGGGTTCTTTTGCTGATCTCTTTTGCGAGCCATCGCCAAAAGTGAGTGTTAATCTGCTGTCATCTTCGATAATTTTTGTGACATTCTCATTTTGAATTTCTTCAGCTACCTGGTTGATTGACAAAAAATCCTGGCTGGTGTTGTTCGTACCGAAATTGTAGACCAGCATCGAAATAATCGCTATAAAGAGCAACAGGTAGATAATATACGATTGATTTCTTGAACTCACTAATACCTCCGCACAGTAATTTGTGGGTGGGTTAGAAACACCACCCGCCCTGGCTATCATGTAATTATAACGCGAGTTCGGAAGGGGAGAAACTCTACCTCGTTCCCAATATTGATATTTGTGAGATAAGGGAGACCACAACCGAATTCAGTTTTTACTCAACCCGATAGTTGAGAGCTTTATCAATTTACACGATTATACCAATCAAAAACCACATAAACAAGTTTTTTTTATGAAAAAATATCAAAAATATATATATTTCTAATAAATACCCGTTGCAAAAAATAGCCCTTGACATTCCTAATCTTCACTTTATACTTGTTGAAAATTGAAAGGATGAGATAACATGAAAATTGATTACCGTGAAACATCAGATGATTTGATGACGCGAATTGATATCCACAACCAATACGGCGGGTTAGATATTGACCAATGGATGCTCGACCTTTTAGCCTTGCCCAAAGGGTGCAAAATCCTGGATATTGGCTGCGGAGCAGGGAAACTATGTTTCTCCTTTAATGATTATTTGCAATCGGATTGTGAGATTGTCGGTGGAGATGTTTCAACCGAATTATTAGAAAAGGCTCGCGCTGAAAACAAAAAGAGGAGTACCTCAATCAAATTTATCGACCTGGATTTTAACCAGCGGTTTCCTTTTGATGACAATCTATTCGACCTGGTTTCTTGCTCATTTGCGATTTATTATGCCGAGGATATCCCATTTACCATTTCTGAAATGCGACGCGTTTTGAAACCTGGAGGTAGGCTTTTTACAACTGGTCCCATGCCACAGAATAAACAGATTTTCTACGATATCATTTTAAAAGCTACTCACCAACCAATACCGCCTATGCCGGGCAGTTCTCGCTATAGCAGCGAGATTCTGAGCAGTATCCAACAGCAATTTGCAAAAACGGAAGTACACATTTTTGAGAATCCATTGACGTTTGATACTGCTGAACCATTTTTAGCCTATACGCGCGCTTCATTATCCGAAGACCGAAAATTGTGGCAGAACTTATTCCAGGGCAAGGATGATTTTGAAAAAGTGATGGAGAAAATAACAGCCATCTCGCAAGATGAAATCGCTGCAAATGGGAAAATTGTGATGACAAAAGTAGTTGGGGGAATTCTGGCTGAAAAATAGGTGAAAATGAACCAGGATATGTTCTTCTATGGACGCAGGATATGCTTTTTAGGTGCTCACCCCGATGATATCGAGTTGGGATGCGGTGCACTAATCGCTCAAATCGCTGCGAAAACCGAAATCCTTTGTGTAACACTTTCAGACAACCAAAAGAACCCTCAATTAAGCAATCTGGTTGATGAACATTATTGTTCCATGTCTGTTTTAGGCGTAAAAAAGGAAAATGTGATCCTGGGTCAATTTGAAACCAGGAATTTTCCACACGCCAGGCAAGAAATCTTGGAATATCTGATCAAACTCAATCATTCTTTTCGCCCTGAAATTGTCTTTGTACACACAAAAGCGGATATCCATCAAGACCATGCGACTGTAACCGGTGAAGCTCTGCGGGCTTTTCGTGGAACGACGGTGTTGGGTTTTGATGTATTACGCAGCAGCTATGGGTTCTTTCCAAATTTCCTGGTTGGGGTGACCTCAGCAGAAGTTGAGAAGAAAATTCAAGCATTAAATGAATACAAGACTTATTCCGGGAAATATTACTTTGACCCCGAGGTGACACGTTCGACTCTCAAACGGCACGGGGCGTTGGCTGAACGTGAGTATGCTGAGGGTTTCGATATTTTGAGAGTTGTTGCGGCTTTTAACGGGGTGATTTCAGCGTAAATCTGGATTGGATTTAATGCCAATTTCCAGTTTGTTATCAACCACGCGTAAAGGATACGTGTTTACACCTTTTACTGCCGGCAAGGTCAGCGCTTTGCCGGTTTTTACATCAAATTTTGCTCCATGACGAGGACAGGTTATTTGATGTCCACTTAGTTCGCCGTCAGCCAGCGGATTGTGGTCATGTGTGCATTCATCATCTATTGCAAAAAATTCGCCATCGATGTTGAAGATGATGATGGTTTGCTCGTCGACCTCGATGAAAAGACGTTCTCCAACTGGGATTTCGTCGGTCAGTCCAATTTCATAATATTCATATTCCTCTGGGTGTGCATCGTGCCTTGTGGGCATTGATTCACTCCTCATCCACCGCATGGTATTCTGCACTGCCCAAACCGTAGATACCGCCTTTGAGAACTTTCAAAGAGAGCAGCGCGCATTTCATGCGAACGGGTCCCAAATCGATCCCTAACAGGTCGAGCACATCTTGTTTGTTGAGTTGTTTTACCTCGTCTAACGATTTCCCGATAATACTTTCAATCAGTAAATCCGCAGCCGCCTGCGATATCGCACAACCGTGACCACTAAAAACGGCTTCGGTGATGATTTTGTCTTTGTTGACGCGTAAGTCGATTTGAATGTGGTCTCCGCACAACGGGTTTTCATCTTGAAAGGAGATATCATTGGGATCCAAAGTCCCTCGAAAAAGAGGTTCTTTGTATCGCTCGATAATCGTCTCCCTGTAAAGATCGTCCATATATCATCCTTGTCTCGTCAATTGCTAAACAATTTCCTGGCTTTGTGCAAAGCCGTAACCAGGTGATCAATATCCTTCGATGTGTTGTAGAGGTAAAAACTGGCTCTGGTGGTGGCTGTAATATTGAAACGTTCGTGTAATGGCATGGCGCAGTGATGCCCGGCTCGGACAGCAATTCCTTCAGAATCTAATATCTGAGCAATATCATGGGGGTGCAAACCGTCCATTGTGAAAGAAATCACACCGCCTTTTTGGTCTGCCTCTGGTCCCAGAATGTGAATATCCTTCAGTTCATCCAGGCTTTCCATTGCATATAGGGTGAGTTCACGTTCATGCAGGGCAACTTTGTCCATCCCAATTTGGCTGAGATAGTCCACTGCTGCTCCAAAGCCAACCGCTTCAGCAATTGCAGGGGTGCCAGCTTCAAATTTATGTGGCAGGTCATTGTGGGTAAAAGAGCGCAAGTGTACTTTTTTAATCATGTCACCGCCGCCTAAGAATGGGGGCATGGAGTTTAACAGGGTTTCTTTTCCATATAAAGCGCCGATACCTGTTGGTCCTGCCATTTTGTGGGCTGAAAACGCATAAAAGTCGGCATCCAAATCGGTCACATTGACCGGGAAATGGGGTACTGACTGCGCTCCATCCACCAATACAACAGCACCAGCTTGATGAGCATTAGAAATAATCTCACGAGCGGGAGTGATGGTTCCAAGCACATTTGACATGTGTGTAAAACCAACCAGGCGGGGGTTTTGTTGTAAAAGTTGTTGATAGCGTTCCAGATCAAGCAATCCGTTATCGAGAACGGGGATAAATTCCAACCGAATACCCTTTTCCTGTGCCAGCATTTGCCAGGGGACGAGGTTAGAGTGGTGTTCCATTTCGGTGAGGATGACGAGGTCACCGCGTTTCAGGTTGTTTCTGCCCCAACTATAAGCCACCAGGTTTATTGATTCGGTTGTATTGCGTGTGAAAATGACCTCGCGTGCGTGGCTTGCGCCTATGAAATGCGCTATTCTTTTTCTCGCGCCTTCATACGCCTGTGTGGCTTCCTCTGCCAGAATATGAATACCTCGATGGATATTTGCGTTGTAATTCGTATAATATTGGGTCATCGCGTCAATCACTGCTTGCGGTTTTTGCGATGTTGCAGATGAATCGAGATAAACAAGTTTGACGCCTGGTCTCACTTCTCGACCAAGCGTCGGAAAATCACTTCGGTAATTGGGGTGATTTAAGCTCATCCTGGAATGCCTTTGTCCTTGAGAATCTTATGCTCTTTCCCGAGTTCTTTTCTGAGGAACGCGAATATGAGGCGAGGTAATTGGATACCAGAGAATATGGTCAGGAACCATCCAGCCATCCGTCAAGTAGACATTTGTTCTGAATTGGACTGCAACCATTTTCACATCTACTTGAACCACAATGCCTTTCAACCATCCACGAACGCGCTCTTGACTCTTATCATGGTCGCAAAAAACTTCGACTACATCACCGACTTCGTAAGTGGTTTCTTGTTCAGGTGGTTTCATGATGGGTGCCATTTTTTTCTCTCCGTACTATTTATCTTTTCATTCATGCAATTTTTTATTGTAGCACAAGTACCTGTGAATAGAATTAAACTTCGATATTCAATTTTTCCAATATGGCAAAAGAAAATCGGTTGCGGACACTTTCAAATGGGATCCGCTGCATGATAGGATCAAAGAAACCTTCAACCAATAACTTCTCGGCTTCTTTACGCAGAATCCCACGACTCATCAGGTAAAAAACCTGTTCAAAGTCAATATCCCCGACCGTAGCGCCATGCGTACAGCGGACATCGTTGGCGAGAATTTCAAGACCGGGGATCGAATCTGCGCGGGCATCAGGACTGAGGACAAGATTACGGTTTGATTGGTAGCCATCCGTTTTATCTGCACCTGGGGCAACATAAATCATGCCCTGCCAGATATTTCGGCTTGAATCGTTTAGTGCACATTTGAACAATAAATCACTGGTCGTGAAACCAACCAAATGGTTTTGCTGAGTATCGTAATCGAGATGCTGATTATTGCCCGTGAATGTAAAACCAGATACTTTTGCCTCTGCCCCAGTGCCAACGAGGTCGAGATCGATGAAGCTTTTGGTCAGGTGACTGCCAAGCGCTCCTATTACCCAGTCGAGTGAACCGGATTCGTGTACCTGGATACGTTCGTGGGTAAAATTCCAGACACCTTCATCCCAATCCTGGATTTCAACAAATTTTAAATGGGCATTTTTACCCACAAAGATTTCGACCAAGCCTGAATGAAACTTTTGGTTGTCTTCCCAATCTGAGTGATATTCCTGAAAATACGTGGCAGAGGCTCCTTCATCGAGGAATATCACGATGTGGGTGATGAATGCAGTATTCGCTTGCTCGTTCATCAAGATGCTCTGTAAGGGCTGCTCCAACACTACACCTTTTGGGACGTAGAGGAAAATCCCATTTTGGTTGAATGCAGCGGATAATGCTGCAAATTTCCCTTCTTCTGGTTGGATAATCTTACCCAATGCTTTTGACAGTTCGTTGAGATGATTTTTCTCAGCAGTGATCAGGTCTGTAAAAATGACACCTTTGTCTTTAAGAGAAGGATGATGGTTTACCAAAGCCTGGAAAGGCGATAAATGTACCTTACCGTAAAATTGATCCAGTGGGTCTGGACCATTGGGATGAAAAGTAGAATACGCGGTTTCTGCTACATGATCGGGTGTATGAAACCTGCCCGGAAGCAATCCCTTCAGGTCTGTTCTACGCCAGGGTTCTTCTCGGTTTGTCGGTAATGTGAGATCTTTGTATATTTCATAAGCATGTTTTCGATAAGTATTTATCGCATCCGCGTGGTCGATATATCGAATTTGGTTCTCAGTAAACGAGAAATCTTTCCCGGTTGTTTTTTCGGATTGTGGGACGCGCCTGATGATTTTAGGTTTTTCTGCCATATCAATGTTTCCTTCAAAAACGCAACGTTATCGTTAACTTGTTTGAAAGACTTATCGTAAGCGTTATATGTACAAAACAAGTCACGTAGTAGCGTGTATTAGACCAGTGGTGATCAAGACTAATTGTTTATTCATGGCATTTCAGCCTACTGAACCTTCCATCTGCAACTGAATGAGCCGGTTCATTTCGATTGCATATTCCATCGGAAGCTCTTTAACCAACGGCTCTATGAATCCGGAAACAACCAGCGTGTTGGCTTCTTCTTCTGTAAGCCCACGGCTCATCAGATAGAACAACTGGTCTTCATTGACTTTAGATACAGATGCTTCGTGACCAACACTGGATTTTCGGTTTCCGACTTCAATATAGGGATATGTGTCTGACCTTGAAGCAGGGTCTAATATGAGTGCGTCACAGACCACGTTTGATTTGACCTGTTCAGCATTGTTCATAACCTTAATCAAACCCCTGTAAGAGCTACGTCCACCATCTTTGCTGACCGATTTTGAGGTGATTTTGCTGCTGGTGTTTGACGCAAAGTGGATCATTTTTCCGCCTGCATCCAACACCTGTCCTTGACCGGCAAATGCCATCGATAATATTTCACCATGTGCTCTTTCGCCAAGTAGATAACAAGAAGGGTATTTCATAGTTACCTTTGAGCCCAGGTTCGCATCGACCCATTCCATCGTTCCGCCCTCATATACATTGGCTCTTTGGGTTACCAGGTTGTAAACGTTGGTAGACCAATTCTGGATGGTTGTATAACGGACCCTGGCATTTTTTTTCACCACAATTTCAATGACTCCGCTATGAAAAGAATCGGTTGTGTATTGTGGAGCAGTACAACCTTCGACATAATGCAATTGAGCGCCTTCGTCGGCAATAATCAGTGATCGTTCAAATTGACCGATATTTGCCACATTCAGACGGAAATAAGCTTGCAATGGTAAATCAATTTTCACACCAGGCGGTACATAAACAAATGAACCACCTGACCAAACAGCACTGTTAAGTGCTGCGAAGGTGTTATCTTCGACGGGAATCACTGAGCTGAAATACTCTTTAAAGATGTCAGGGTGTTGGCGTAATCCATCTTCAATACTTAAGAAGATGACACCCATCTTTTTGAGGTTTTCCTGGATGTTGTGATATACCATCTCAGATTCGTACTGGGCGCCAACGCCAGCCAAAAATTTCTGTTCAGCTTCAGGGATACCCAAACGGTTGAATGTGTTTTTTATCGAATCGGGTACATCTTCCCATGAGCGTGCTTCATCGTCTGTGGGTTTTACGTAATAATAGAGGTCGTCGAGGTTTAAGGTGGATAAATCTACTCCCCATTTTGGAATCTCTCGATTTTGGTAATGATGGAGGGCTTTCAACCGAAAATCGAGCATCCATTCAGGCTCACCCTTCATGGTGGATATTTGTCTAACAACATTTTCATCCAATCCCTTGCGAGATTTAAACACATAATTTTCTGGATCGCTAAATCCATATTGATAATCTGTTTTTTCTTGCAGGAAATCAGATTGGTTTTTTTCTGACATTCATGCCTCCTGGCAGGCAATTATGAATAAAAACTGTACCGAGGTATAGCTGTTTTGTTCAGTTTGCGTATTTTTCACGCAGCAACTCGTACCCGTGTTGCTCCAGATGATCTGCCAATCCAGCGTCACCTGATTCAACAATTCTTCCATTGAGCATCACATGGACAAAATCAGGTTTTATATAGTTGAGAATCCGTTGATAGTGTGTAATCACCAACACGCCAAGATCGGGTCCGCTGAGAGTATTTACGCCATCTGACACGATCCGTAACGCGTCAATGTCCAAGCCCGAATCGGTTTCATCCAGAATAGCAATTTTTGGTTCCAATGTTGCCATTTGTAAGATTTCGGTTCGCTTTTTCTCACCGCCTGAAAAACCATCGTTCAAATACCTTCCAGCAAACACGGAATCCATTTTCAACAAATCCATCTTTGATTTAAGAAGCTTTCGAAAATCCGGTATCGATATCCCATGGCTTTCAGGATTTTCATTTTTTCGTCTTGCGTTGATTGCCATTCTCAAGAAATTTGCCACTGTAACCCCTGGTATTGCCACCGGGTATTGAAATGCAAGGAAGATACCTAGTAAAGAACGTTCATTGGGTTCAAGGTCAAGAATGTTTTTACCTTCAAAAACGATTTCACCTTTGGTCACTTGGTAATTGGGATGCCCCATGATGGTGTACGAGAGTGTAGATTTACCCGTACCATTGGGTCCCATGATGGCGTGTACTTCACCTTTATTAATGGTTAAATTGATCCCTTTAAGGATTTCAACATCATTTACATTGACATGCAGGTCTTTAATACATAATTCGGACATTCAGGTAATCTCCTGTAAATTTCATGCTGGCGAAGATAAACTTTCCTTCCGGGGTGGGATTGTAGCACAGAAAACATGAGTAGTCAATAAATACGATAATATTCTTAAATATTGACAAAATTCATTTGTGCATGATATACTGCGTTTTCAAAGGGAAAGAAAGATGGGCTTATGAAAAGTACACGTGAACGCATATTACAGCATTTGCTGAACCAGCCATTTTCTTCGATCAATGAGTTAGCAGAATCAGTCGGGATAAATGCTATTTCGGTACGACATCACCTTACCAGTCTACAGGCGGACGGGTTGGTTTCTGCACAAGAAGAACGGCATGGGGTTGGCAGACCGCGTTTGGTTTATATCTTAACCGATGAGGGACGCGAAAAATTCCCCACGCGCTATCTTGAACTGACCAATCGCCTCATTGAGCATTTAAAAGAAAAATTTTCAGATGAAACCATTGCGACTATCTTTCGCGAAATTGCTAATAACATGGTCGGAGAAAAAGCCCTTCTACTTGATGGTCTCCCATTTGAAGAAAAGTTAAGCCTTCTGCAAAAATTCATGATAGATGAAGGCTTCTCAATGCAATGGGAAAAACGAGGCGAAGATTATCTGCTTCATCAGGTGAGCTGCCCATACTTTCATGTAACACAGCAGCATCCGGAAGTATGCGCTCTGGGGCGCTCGGTTGTCGGACTTTTCTTATCCATTCCTACTGATCAGCTAACCTGTTCAACTGATGCAAATGGTCATTGCGAATTTCGTGTTCCATCCGAATTGTTAAAGGCAGCGTCGTGATGCAGGAGACTGGAACAAACCGTCCACCCTGGGATGCAGAAAAGACAGACCCGGATATCGCTTTTCAACTTAAGACTGCATTTCAAGAGGTTGAGGATCCCGAATTAGGTTTTAGTGTGATCCAGTTGGGGTTGATCCGCAACGTGAAACTGGAAGCAGATGCTGCATTGGTAGAAATGATTCTCACGTCACCGTTTTGCCCTTATGGACCGGCTATTATTGAAATGGTTCGCGAAAAGGCTGAGAAAACTTTAAATAGACCTGTTTCGATGGCATTGGGTGACGAGGTATGGGATTACCCGATGATGGAAGAAGGATTGATTGATGATTGGGGTCTCTATTGAGCTTTTTTTAGCCGATATTGAGCCTTTTTCGATAGTGTTCAGGTAAATCAAAGAGTTCTAACAGTTTGAACGCAAGGTTTAGATTACCCGAAAAATTTATCTTCCCAGACATGTAAGCTTTTGTAATATTCAGTTCACCCGAAAAGATGGCTAACAAATCGTTGCTTTGCGCAGATAGTGTAAGTTGTGGAGAATTGGCTTTGCCTCTTTGTGTAGTGCATTGCCCGTTTGAAATTGTTAAAAACCAGTATTCAACGGGGTCATCAAGGAGTTCGAGTTGGGCGATTGCCTGGAAGTCTTTAACTGCATCCGGTTTAAAATATCCTGGCAGTTCTTCGATCAGAGATTCTAGAGATTGAGACATGTTTTTTTTCCAACTTGGTTAATGGTTTATCAATAAATCATGTGAACGGGGTAAGTTCTCATCAAAATTTTACCGGGTGATGGATTTTTTGAAGGAATTCAGCACGAAGGGTGGGGTTTGTATCGTATTCGCCCAACATGCAAGACGTAGTCATCCGCGCATCGAATTTCTGAACGCCACGGATCATTGAACAAAGGTGCAGTCCTTCGACCACGACTGCGACACCGCGCGGTTTTACTGCAACGTTGATAAACTCGGCAATCTGACGGGTCAAGCGTTCTTGAACTTGCAGCCGGCGGGCAAACATATTGATAATTCGGGGAATTTTTGAGAGACCAACAATTCTTTTATCTGGGATATATTCCACATGAGCGTGTCCGATGATCGGCAAAAGATGATGCTCACACATGCTGAAGAACTCAATATCTCTTACCAGGACGGGACTTTTACATTCCGCTTCAAAGAAAGCGTCATTAATCAGGGTAATTGGGTCTGTACGATAGCCTTCCATGAGTTCTGCATAGGAACGAGCAACTCGTTCTGGTGTGCGCTGCAGCCCTTCTCGATTAGGGATTTCTCCAATCGAGATCAACAACTGCCGAGAGATTTCCTGGATTTTTTCCAAATCCAGCTCATTTTCATTTAACAGGCAAGCTGCCTGTAATAGCTCTTGTTCAAGTTTCTGGTTCATATTTTTCTGAATATTAGCCCATGCTGAATTTTAGTGATTACGCCTGGTTAATTTCCTTGCGAACTCGATGAGTGCGTCGATTCCATCGTTTTGAATACCCGTTTCTAGCAGGTTATTAACTGCTTTACTAGTGAGCGTGTCAACGAGTTCGGAGGTATATGTGTAGGTGCCATCATTTTTTAAGGTGGCGGCAATTTCTGAGGCTTCTTGAATGGTTATTTGTTTCTGTTGAAGCCAGCGTTTCTTAAATGACAGGTTGTGTTCAATCCCATAAAGGATAGGCAATGTCTTTTTCCGGGAGATTAAATCGGATTCAGCAGATTTTCCGGTCTCCTCGAACTCGCCCCACAAACCCAAGAGGTCATCCTGAACCTGGAAGGCTAATCCGAGTTGAGTGCCAAAATTTTTAAATTTACTGCGTATAGAAGAATCAAGTTTTAGCGCACCAAGTTCTGTGCAGCAGCCAATCAGAGCTGCTGTTTTACCTTCGATCATTTTCCAGTATTCGTCCACAGTGACGAGATGCTGTTCAAATTTCATATCCAGATATTGACCTTGAGTCAGCCGGACACAGGTTTGATGTATCAAGTAGGAAGCTTCTGCGGTTTGCTGGATCGTGAAATTTTTGTTTTCCAGGAGAGATTGGTGGGCGATGGTGTATAGAAGATCGCCGACATTGATTGCCTGTGGGATGCCCCAGATTGCCCAAATCGTTTTTCGCCCCCTTCGATAGAAGCTGTCATCTTCAATGTCATCATGAATTAAGGAGAAATTGTGGATCAGTTCAACCGAAACTGCGAGGGGCATGAAGTTTTCCCATTCCTCGTTGGAGGCAATCGCTGACAGCAGCACTAAAATAGGTCTGATTCGTTTTCCTTGTGCTTTTACGCCTGCGCCGTCCCCTTCCCAACCCATGTGGTATTTGAGCATTCCGGATAGTTCTTCATACCCAGGATGCAATCCTTCTTCGATTGTCTTCTGCAATGATTTTTCGATTTTTGGTAAAAATAGCGCTGAAAATTTTTCTAAACTCATTTGACTTCTCTTTGATGGTGTAATGGAGACAGGCGCAATTGATGAATATCTTGTGAACCGGTAACGAACATACAGATTTTTAATTCTTTCTCGATTTGGTAACATAATTTTTCTAATGCATCCGGACCGTATTCTGCTGCGCGCAAAAACTTGCCGGCAAAACCTACCAGGGTTGCGCCTAATGCAATTGACTTTGCCACGTCTATCCCGTTTCGGATGCCGCCTGAAGCAAATATTGGAATATCTTTTGATACCTCACGAACCATGCGGATCGATTCTGCGGTCGGGATACCCCAGTTCCCAAATGTTTTTGCTATTTCCGCATCTACCTTGTTTACAGCGCGATACATTTCCACTTTTGCCCAAGAGGTGCCGCCGCTACCTGCTACGTCGATGGCAGCAATTCCTGCATTAATCAGGATTTTTGCTGTGTCTTTGGAAATTCCCCACCCAACTTCTTTGGCGATTACAGGAACAGGGAGAAGCTTGCAGAGTTCTTCGATTTTTTTGCGTAATCCACTGAATTGTGTTTCACCTTCTGGTTGTAAAGCTTCTTGAAGAGGGTTTAGGTGGAGAATCAGACCATCTGCTTCGATCATGTCCACTGCACGTTGGCAGTGATCAATTGAATACCCATAATTGAGCTGAACTGCTCCTAGATTGGCAAAAAGAAGGATGTGAGGAGCAATATTCCTCACTTTGAATGAATATTCAGTTTTAGGGTCTTCAATTGCGGCGCGCTGCGACCCCAAACCCATGGCATATCCATGACTTTCAGCAACGGCAGCAAGTTCCTGGTTAATCTTCCCAGCATCCGGAGTGCCGCCTGTCATTGAGGATACCAATATTGGGTAGTTTAGTACTTTGTTAAAAAGGTGTGTCCCGGTAATGATCTGATCGAAATTCATCTCCGGTAGTGCATTGTGTTCAAAGGTATAGAAATCAAAACCGTTAGATGTGTTGGACTGCACATCCTGGCGTAGATTGATTTGAATGTGATCACTCTTCCTTGAAGTGATTTGTTCATTATCACTTGTGTTTTTCGTTTTTGCCACGAGATACCTTAAATGTGCAGATTCAGTGATGATCCTATATATTGCAAATCTGACTATCGCAACGATATCAGGTTTTGTGTGTTATTCTCAAATACGATGTCTTGCTTCAAGAAAGACATTTCGCAATTACATATTAAAAATCG
Source organism: uncultured Anaerolineaceae bacterium (assembly GCA_964426355.1). Lineage (GTDB taxonomy): Bacteria > Chloroflexota > Anaerolineae > Anaerolineales > Anaerolineaceae > JAJFTV01. The sequence goes on along the minus strand of CAYRRA010000008.1, from coordinate 29,846 downwards.
GTGTGACTGAAACAATTGTACCTATTATAACTAATTCTTATTGCTTTCTTACCTAATATCTGCATCAATAGTAAAATATTGAAACAGAGCAAAAACACGGTATCGACTTGACAACTGAGATTGTCAAGTTAAAATCAAAAAAAGAATTAATTGGAGGAATATTTATGTCTGAATCGAGCACCACTTTTGAAGAAATTAAGGCAGTTATTTGCGAAGTACTGCGTATTGATGGGGCTGATATTACGATGGATACCAGGTTTATCGAAGATTTAAAAGCTGATTCGATGGATCAATTTTTCCTGATCGATGGCTTTAGCGAAAAATACAATGCTGCAATTTCGGATGACGATGCCCGAAAAATAAAGACAGTGGGTGATGCAGTAAGGTATTTTGAAGAACACAAAGAGTCAAAATAAGATAAACCTGGGTTTCGGTATTATCTGAACCCAGGTTTATTTTTTTAACAAAAAAGGATTAGAGCAAATCCGGGATCAATTCCGGGTAATCTGCTACTTTAACCCCCACTGATTCGAGTGCTGCAATTTTTTCCGCGGCTGTACCCGATCCACGTTCAATAATGGCACCTGCATGACCCATTCGTTTGCCTACCGGGGCAGTTTGACCAGCAATAAAACCCACTACTTTCTTTGTCAAGTGAGTTGAAATAAATTCTGCTGCTTGTTCTTCATCATTGCCACCAATTTCCCCAATCAGGACAACCGATTCTGTGTAGGGGTTGATTTCAAATAACTCTAAAATATCGATGAAGTTGCTACCTTTAATGGGATCACCACCGATACCCACACAAGTGCTTACGCCAATCCCTTTTTCTTTAAGTGCAAAAAGAACCTCGTATGTCAGTGTTCCTGACCTGGAAACGACTCCTACATTACCAGGGATGGCGATATGTCCAGGAATAATACCTGCCTTTGATTCCCCAGGTGAAAGGATGCCGGGACAGTTTGGACCAATCAGCCTGGTTTCCTTATCTTTTATGTATTGATAGGTTTTCATCATTTCTGAGACAGGAATGCCTTCTGAAATGCAGACAATTAATTTGAGACCTGCATCTGCGGCTTCATAAATCGCATCTGGCGCAAAACGTGCTGGAACGAAAATGACACTTGTATCTGCACCGGTAGCTTCAACAGCCATACTAACCGAGTTGAAAACAGGAATTTTCCCGTTGAGAACCCAATCGCCGCCTTTTCCTGGGGTTACGCCAGCAACAACATTCGATTTGTAGGCAAGCATTTGTTCGGTATGGAACAAGCCCTCATGACCTGTTATGCCCTGGACAACGATTTTCGTATCGTGATTGATTAATATGCTCATTTTGCTTACTCCTTTGCCAGGGTCACTGCTTTTTCTGCAGCGTCCAGCAGGGTTGTGGCGGTTACCATCTTTTGATCGGCGAGCATTTTAAGCCCTTCCTCAGCATTGGTACCTACCAACCGTGTAACGATTGGTACAGGCGGTTTTGAAGTTTTAATGGCTTGCAAAATTCCTTTTGCCACTTCGTCACAGCGGGTGATTCCACCGAAGATATTAATCAGGATTGCTTTTACGTTGGGATCCGCCATGATGGTTTGGAATGCAACCGCCACTTTTTCAGCACTGGCACCTCCGCCAATATCCAGGAAATTGGCGGGTTCACCCCCTTTCAGTTTTATGATATCCATGGTTGCCATCGCCAAGCCAGCACCGTTGACCATGCATCCAATTTGTCCGTTGAGCTTAATATACGACAGACCATATTTGCGGGCTTCTGTTTCAATGGGATCTTCAATGTCATCATCCCGCATATCTGCCAACTCTGGCAGCCTGTACAATGCATTGTCGTCTATTGACATTTTTGCGTCCAATGCAATGAGTTGCATTTCTTTGGTGACAACAAGCGGATTTATTTCTACCAGGGTGGCGTCATTTTGTGAATAGATTGCCCAGAGCGAATGGGCGATTTTGATGAACTGCCGCCATAATTCATACGGCAGGTCAATGTTCGCAGCAATTTCTCTCGCTTGGTAGTCTAACAAGCCAACCAATGGGTTGATATGGCAGGAATGAATTTTTTCTGGTGTGTTTCTCGCAACTTCTTCAATATCAATTCCACCTTCAGGCGAAGCCATCAATATGGGCATCTTGGCATTACGGTCATTGGTAATGCCAATGTAAAATTCATTTTTGATATTAATGGCTTCTTCTATGAGGATTTTTTGGACCTGCAATCCCTTAATCTCCATCCCAAGGATAGAAGTTGCGATTTCTTCGACTTCAGAAATGTTTTTTGCCAGGCGAATGCCGCCAGCTTTACCTCTTCCGCCGACCAGAACCTGTGATTTAATCACAGCCCTCTCACCCAATTCTTCGGCTATTAACTTTGCCTCAGCCGCGTTGGCTGTTATTCTGCCCCGAGGAATGGGGATATTATATTTTGCGAAAATGCTTTTAGACTGGTACTCGTGGAGTTTCATCAATTAGCCCCGAAATTTTTATTTTTTTGCGAAATGAATTATACCATGTGGAAACAAGAATACAGACCCGGTACCTCCGGGTCTGTACGGTTTTTTACACAACCTTCCTGATTCAAGATGGGTTGCCCATTATCCTTTGAGAAATTCCTCGAGTGCTTCTTTGCTGACGCGATAGGCGCTGCCAAGTTTTCTCGCTTTCAGGTCTCCAGCTTGAATAGCTGCCATCACATCTTCTTCTGAAACTTTGAGGATGGCAGCAACTTCAGATGGGGTCATAACTGCAGGCACACCTGCAGGAGCTTGCCCACCCTGCACGGGTCCTGTTTGTGACGCTGCTGATTGCCCTCGAAGTGAATCGGCAATGACCTGTCCCAACCCGACGCCAGCACCTATGCCTGCCGTTAAACCGGCGCCGCCGGCTTCGTTTTGGGCTGCGTCTCTCAATGCGTCAGCAGCTTGAAGCTGGGTGTAAACGTTGATATCCAGCATACCCATTGCGCGCAGTTCTTCTGCTGATTTCTCAGATGGCTTTAGGTTTCCAATGTAGAATGATTTAAGTGCTAAGCCAATTGCGAGGAAATCATCTTGAGTCTTTGCCCTAACACTGGCTCCTAATTCTTCAGTTAGACCGATTAAATCCAATACATTGCGTGATGCTGTCGATTCACCGAGGACATCCTGGAGTTTTGAAAGGAGCATGGTGCGAAGGCGATTTTCAATATCTTGCGTTCTATAATATCCTTGTGTACCAACTACCTGGGTGACAAATTGTTGTGGGTCGTTCACCTGGAAGCTGTATGAGCCAAACCCTTGCAACAATGCAACTCCGAGACCTACACCTGGGTTTCGTACGATGATGGGTTGGGGGGTACCCCATTTTCTGTCTGCAAACTCTTTCATCGAAACGAAGTAGACTTCAGCAGTGAAGGGTGTTCGGTCATTGAATGCTTTACCGACGAACTCAATCACCTTGGGGATGTTCGCGGTGAGGATGGTATGCCGTCCTGGTCCAAAGGTATCGAGCGCTTTTCCATCCCGGAAAAAGACGACGTTTTGGGATTCGCGGACGATTACCTGGGAGCCAATGCGTAAATCAGCGACTCCGCGTTCAGGGAACCGTCTAACGATCTCATCGGTCATCTCACTGGGATGTTCAACTACATCAAATATTCTTGCCATTTTCTGCTCCAATTCTAATAATTGAATTTTGCATTATTGTTGTGATTGTTCGTTTTCCATCATAATGACGGATGACCTGCGATTAAAGGTCTCAACAATCTGTTGTGCAAGCCTGGCGAGATGGCGAATTGAGGCTGGAAGACCATCGGTGTCGAGTGAGGCTTCAACGTTATCAACTGCCCGTAAAATCTCGTCCGTCATTTCAAGCATGGCAGCATCGTATTGATATATTCTTTCCAATTCCTCATTTTCTACTTTAACCGCCTCAAATAAACTGGAGTAGCCGTAGGTAGCCCGTTTAATCCGATCAGTAAATTGCCGAATCTTGATTGCTGCAGATTCAAGATCGTCAATCACTTCCAGGTACCCCTGTCCCACCAGGTCTGCTTGGAGCGCTGAAATTTTTTGTTCTAGTTGAAAGAACTCTTCTGCAATATGTTCCCTGAGCAGCTTGTCGGATGCCCTGCGGTTGATTTGTTCAATATAGCCTTTGAAGCCAGGTATCTTTGACAGAATCTTTTTGATAAAATCCTGGTCAGAGGTGACCTTATCGAATATGTCACTCATTTTACCTCCTAGAGATTGGTGCATCTTTTTAAAAATTATATCTTTATTTTATACGAAAAACAATAAAAAAAGTTGCCAGGTCTGCTGTTCAAATCAGGGAAGTGGGCATGAGGTGAATCCATAAAAAGGGATGCGTCTTACTTAATGATATTGTAAGGTGTTAGTATGATACTTGTAATAAATTGGTAATGTCGTATAATATCAATTATCCGTTCAATCGTTTTTCATTTTCCGAAAGGAGGCATCGATATGTTGTTTGCACCGAAAGAAAAGGGTCAAGGCTTGGTAGAATATGCGCTAATTTTGGTTCTGGTTGCAGTGGTTGTCATTGTCATTCTTGCGCTTCTTGGTCCAGCAATCGGCAACATCTTTAGCAATGTCGTTGAAGCAGTCTAGTTAACTGTATCGTCAAAACTAATAATCTTTTTTTATTCCGTTTTTTTTGTTTACCGGGGCTGTCCTGATATGCAGGGCAGCCTCTTTTCATTCATCCTAACAGAATTGCTAGGCGTAACGATGGTACGTGGTTTTGGTTTTAACGTATAATTATTTTTAAGATTTCTCAGACGAAAGAGGAGGACTCATGGCAACTAGAAAAAGAAAGAGCGGGATAATATTTTTCTTGTTAGCGTTGTTGCTGATCATCATTCTGGCTGTTATCGCATTTTTCATGCGTGATCAATTAATCGCTATGTTTATTCCGCAACAGGAGACAGTAGCAGTGGTCCCTGTTGTTCCTACCCCGGTAATGTATGATATCGTAGTCGTCATTCAACCGGTAGATCGTGGAGCTGCTCTGACCGAGGCGATGCTGGGAACTGTATCCTACCCGCAGGAAAGTATGGTGGAGGGGCTTTTCTTTACCAGTATCGCTGACGTGGTTGGAAAAAGAGCAAAGATCGATTTGGAACCTGGAATGGTATTAACCCCAGCTATGTTATCGGAAAGTTCAGTGGGTTCATTCATTTCATTTGAAATTCCCCCTGGAATGGTGGCAATTTCAATTCCCATACCCAGTGAGCGTTATGCTGTATCTTATGCCTTGAAACCGGGTGATCATGTGAATATCCTGAGCGGTCTACAGATTGTAGATATGGACCAAGATTTTCAAACCGCGCTACCTAATGAAATTGCAACCCTTTATAAGAATGAAATCTTTTATGGAGAATCTCCAACCAACCTGATTGTGGATTATACACTGCGCATAGATGGCTCTGAGATGTTGGGGCGTGTTTATCAGGACCCCTCTATCCCAAATGAATTTTTCTATATTGTTCCCAGTGGTGAACAAAAGCCGCGCTGGATCACACAGACAGTTGTCCAGAATGTGCTGGTTTTATGGGTGGGCGATATGCCTTTGGTGGAAGAGACCCAAAAATCTAACACAGAAACAAGTCAAACCGCTGAATCGCAAACTGAGAGTGCATATATTCCTGAACCAAGAAGAATCACTGTTGCAGTCTCTTCGCAGGATGCGGTTGCGTTAAACTATTTGATACTTTCTGGAGCCGACCTTAATTTTGTTTTACGTAGTGCTGGTGATGAGCAGTTAATTCAGACTGAACCAGTCACCATGCAATATATCATGGACCAATACAATATCCCTTATCCAGCGAAACTGCCGTATGGTATCGACATGTCGACTTATGGTGTTCCTGTGGAGAATTGATCTGACTAAAGTAGTTCTGAATGAAGGTATGACCCCGTTTGGGGATTTGCTGCAACAACCCGCAGGGAGACGATATGCCTAACCAAAGAAAAATCCGGGTGTTGATTGTAGATGATATTGCTGAAACTCGAGAGAATATAAAACGTTCTCTTCAGTTTGACGCCGAAATTGAGGTCATAGGATCTGCACGCAATGGTGCTGAAGGGATTCAGCTCGCAAAAGAATATAAACCGGATGTCATTGTGATGGATATCAATATGCCAGATATGGATGGCATTACCGTAACCGAGGAAATCCGAAAAATCATCCCTTCAGCCCAAATTATCATTCTTTCGGTCCAGGGTGACCCAAGCTATATGCGCCGGGCAATGTTGGTAGGGGCACGTGATTTCCTCACCAAACCACCATCCATTGATGAACTGATTTCTGCCATACATCGTGCTGGTGAAATGGCAATTGAGCAAAAAGAGAAAGAAATCGCGGAAATCGAACAGCGTACGCAGATTAGCGCTGGAAAAACGGGTGGGGCTGTACAAGGGATGGTTATTGCGGTTTATGCCCCAAAAGGTGGTGTAGGCTGCACGACAATTGCCACTAACCTTGCTGTTGCTCTTGTTTCTGGTAATCGAAAAGTACTGCTCGTTGATGCAAACACTCAATTTGGTGATGTTGCCGTTTTTTTGAATATCCAGGCAAGGAATTCCATTGTTGATTTGATCCCACGGGCTGATGAACTGGATGATGAGGTTATTCAGAACGTGGTCACTCTGCATCCTGGGAGCGGACTGAACATCTTACCAGCTCCCCCCAACCCTGAATATGATGAAAATATCGATGGCGAAAAATTTTCCAGAATGTTGGATTTCTTACGGGGAATCTACGAATATATCGTCGTAGACACAAATTCATTTCTATCAGAAACCGTGCAATCCAGCCTCTCTACTGCTGATGTGATCGTATTACTTACGTCACAGGATATTCCCTCCATAAAAAATGCAAGCCTTTTCTTATCCCTGGCTGATGCCACCGGTATCTCGCGACAACGCATCCTGTTTGTGATGAATCATTATGATAAACGCATCGGTATCACTCCTGAGCGGGTGGGCGAAAATCTGAAACAGGAAATTGCTCTAACCATTCCTTACGATGACCGTTTGATGGTTAATGCGTCAATAAATAAGGGCGTGCCCATGTTATTAGAAAATAAAGGGCATCCATTGAGTAAAAATATACTCTTGCTATCCACTAAAGTCCGTGAAAAATTAACTCAAATCTATGCGCCGGATAAGTAAACGAGATCAGTAAAGGTGTAAGGTTTAATGTCAATTTTAAAGAAATTACAAGGCGACCGAGGAGATGACCCTTATTCCGGTTCTGATGGAGGAATGAACCGGAAAGATGGTGGAGGTATACGTCCACGCCGGGTGACTGCGCCTGATATATCGACTGGTCACAGCACATATCACGACCTGAAAACTCGAATTCAGAATAAATTAATCTCAAATCTAGACCCGAGTATGGATGTTACCCAGGTCAACGAGGTCCGGAAGGTCATTCAACAGGAATTTGAATCCATCCTGGCGGAAGAGAATATTGTATTATCTCGCCCGGAACGATCTCGTTTGTTTGAACAAATTGTTGCTGAGATATTGGGACTGGGTCCGATTCAGAAATTACTCGAAGATGATAATGTGACCGAGGTCATGGTAAATGGTCCACGAAACATTTACATTGAGCGTGCTGGACGAATACATCGGGTTCCTGTAAGTTTTGAAAGCGATGAACACGTGAAGCGTATCATTGATCGTATTGTAGCACCCTTGGGACGCCGCATTGACGAATCCAGTCCTTATGTAGATGCGCGTTTGCCGGATGGGTCACGTGTGAACGCGATTATTCCTCCAATCTCATTAGTAGGACCGGTTATCACAATCCGTAAGTTTTCTCGAACCCCTATCACTGTTGATCAACTTTATGAATACGGTTCCGTTACACCCGAAGCGATACGCTTTTTGGAAGCGTGTGTGGTTGCAAGGATAAATGTTGTCATCGCTGGCGGTACCGGTTCAGGGAAAACTACACTGTTGAATGTGTTATCCAGTTTTATTCCATCGGATGAACGTATTATCACAATTGAGAATGCAGCGGAGTTACAATTACGCCAGGAACATGTGATTACACTGGAATCTAGACCCCCCAATATTGAAGGTCGCGGACAAATTACCATTCGGCAACTGGTTGTGAATGCCTTGCGTATGAGACCCGATAGAATAATCGTCGGTGAGGTGCGCGCAGGTGAAACGCTGGATATGTTACAAGCGATGAATACAGGTCATGAAGGTTCAATGACCACCCTGCATGCAAACAGCCCGCGCGATGCTATTTCTCGTCTGGAAACGATGACTTTGATGGCTGGCATGGAATTGCCCATCCGTGCTATCCGTGAACAAATCTCTTCCGCGGTTGACCTGGTTGTTCATCAGTCTCGTCTGCGTGATGGCAGCCGTAAAGTTGTCTTTCTCAGCGAGGTATCCGGCATGGAAGGCGATGTGATTACCATGACAGATATTTTTTCTTTCGAACAACAAGGCGTAGATAATGGAAGGATTATTGGCAGACTTCGCCCAACAGGACTGCGACCCAAGTTTATGGACAAGATAGAGGCTGCGGGTATTCATTTGCCGCCTTCCATTTTTGGCATCGGTGAGAGGCGACGTTAAACCACTTGTGTGAATATTTTTGGGTATTGGGATAAATCATGAGTTTACCAATATTAATTCTGGGAATTGGCGGAGGATTAGCATTAATCATGCTAATCGTTGGTATTGTAGTGTCCATTCGAACGGATTCTGCATTAATTGAAGAGAGAATGGATCAAATCGCCGGGCAAAATGAACCGGTTGAAGAAGCACGCACTCCTTCAACACCGATTGCGGACTGGATCAATACTCGAGTTGAAGGTACCAATTTTGCCGGGAATATTTCCCGTAACCTTGCGCGTGCTGATATCAAAATGAAACCCGCTGAATATATCTCATTATTGGTTATTTCAGCGGCAGGCGTTGCTTTTATTGCCTGGTTTTTGGGCGGTAGGGACATAAGTGCTGGAGCCATCCTGGTAGGGATATTAGGGGCAATTGTTGGATTGTCTTTACCGGGTATGTATATTAAAAGCCAGCAGCGCAAACGACTGGTAAAGATTGATCAGCAATTACCTGATATGCTCAGCCTGATGGTAAATGGTCTTCGGGCTGGTTTTTCCACTATGCAGGCGATGGAATCAGTCAGCAAAGAAATGCCTGAACCCATCTGTGATGAATTCCGACGAGTGGTTCAAGAAATGCAACTGGGTATTCCCATGCAAAAAGCACTCGACAACTTGTTGCGTCGTGCACCCAGTGATGACCTGGACTTTGTGGTAACAGCCATCAATGTGCAAAGGGAAGTTGGTGGTAACCTGGCAGAGATTATGGATACGATTTCGTTTACTATTCGTGAGCGGATTCGCATTAAAGGCGAGATACGGGTATTGACCTCTCAAGTGCGATATTCGGGTCAATTTCTTGCCTTAATGCCGGTAATTCTGTTAGTAGCTCTTTACTTTTTCAATCGTTCCTATATGATGGAATTCTTTAATAATCCACCTTGTGGATATATTGCCTTAGGAGCAGCTGCGTTATTAATTGGATTGGGTTACATTATTATGAACCGCCTCGGCGATATTGAGATTTAGGCAAGACTGGAGGAAGAAATGAGTTCACTGCTCATTCCCATATTAGTGGCTATAGGTGTCATCCTTGTCATCGCGATCATTCTTGTGGTTATTGGGTCAAGAAATCCAGAGGATGACCGAGAAAAAATGATTCTTGATCGGTTAGAGGAATTTACTCAAGCAGGGGAAGAGGTCGACCTGGAAAAGCTGGAAATGTCGCAGCCGTTTTCCGTGAGAGTCATTTATCCTATGGCGCGTAGCCTGGGAAAATTTGCTTCACGATTTACCCCTCAGAACGCATTAAATTCTTTAGCGCAGAAAATCGAAAGAGCCGGGTTGCCGACCGGTTTTGACCCCTCTCTTATTCTGATTTTGCAATTTATCGGCGCCGCAGTGTTTGGAGGTTTGATTTTCTTCATTTTTCGTTTTGGACCAACTCGATGGCCCACTGGAAGGGTTTTACTGGTAAGTTTGTTGTTTGGGTTGCTGGGTTTTTATTTCCCTCAACTTTGGCTTGGGAGCAAGATTTCTCGTCGACAAAAGGAGATCAGGAAATCTCTACCAGATGCTCTGGATTTATTGACGATTTGTGTTGAAGCAGGCTTGGGTTTTGACGCTGCCATGGCGCATGTTTGTCAAAAATGGACTTCACAATTGACATTGGCTTTTCAACGGGTACTGCAGGAAATTCAACTGGGGAAATTGCGAAGAGAAGCACTTCGCGATATGGCTGACCGGATTGGTTTGCCAGAATTAACCAGTTTTGTTGCGGCTGTCATTCAAAGCGAACAGCTTGGCGTAAGCCTGGCAAATGTGCTGCATATCCAAGCCGATCAAATGAGAATGCGCAGGCGGCAAATCGCAGAAGAGGAGGCACGAAAAGCACCATTAAAAATGCTGATTCCAATGGCTCTGCTGATTTTCCCAGCCCTCATTATTGTGCTGCTTACCCCATCTGCAATTCGACTCGTTCAATCTACAATGTTTGGAATGTTTTAATTCGCCCGGATGTGACGACAGAAACACGAAAATTAATGGACAACTTTGTCCTGGCTGGTAATAGGCTTTTCTGGCAATCCATTGATTGGATTTATCCTCCAAGCTGTGCCGGATGCGGGAAGCCAGGTTCACGATGGTGTAGTTCATGTCACCTGTCCATTCAATTACCAGAAGAATCATGCTGTTCTGTATGCGGTCTGCCCTTGAAACAAGGTGATTTGTGTGATGCCTGCAACCAGGCAACGCGTTCATTTTATCAACTCAGATACTGGGGTATCTTTGATGGCTCCTTACGGAATGCGATTCACCGGATGAAATACCAAAACGATATCGGTTTAGCTGATGTTTTTCATCCATTTATGTGTGATGCTCTATCTAAGTTGAACTGGGATTTTGACCTGGTAGTGCCTGTTCCGTTGAATCACCGCCGGAAAAGGGAGAGGGGATATAATCAGTCTGCTTTACTTGCAAAACCAATTGCGCGGTTTTTCCATCAATCCTTTTCACAGAATGTTTTAATACGGATCAAGGATACTGTATCTCAGACTACTTTAAATGTGGATGAACGCAAGAAAAATGTGAGTGGTGCGTTTACTGCGGTTTCAAATGCCGTCTCGGGGAAAAAAGTACTGTTAATTGACGACCTGGCGACAACCTGTGCAACGGTTGATGCATGTTCTTCTGCTTTGATATCTGCAGGGGCAAAAATTGTATTCGCTTTTACATTGGCAAGAACACTTTAGAAAAATGGAGGTAGTGACTAATGGCAATGCAAATCGAAATCTTTACGCAAAACCTTGATCTAACCCAAAGAATTGATGAGTATGTTCGAAAAAAGGTAGAAAAGCTTGATCGCATGTTGAAAGACATTGATGAAAGCCGGATCGATCTTTCCTTTGTGAAATCCGCTCGGAGTGCGTCAGATCGACATGTCGCGCAGATTACGGTCCGTGGGAAGGGATTTATCCTGCGCTCTGAAGAACGCTCAGATGATATTTTTTCCGCTTATGATGCGGCAATGGAAAAAATCCAACGACAAATTGAACGGTTCAAAGGAAAAAGAACCAGAACGAGGACAGGTTCCTTTGCGGAGCACATGGAAAACCTCGGTGCAGAGGAACTGACGGGCATTGAAGAAGAACCCGTGATTGCGCGCCGCAAGCAATTTACCCTGGTGCCAATGGACGAGGCAGAAGCCCTGGAACAAATGGCACTGCTTGGACACGAGAATTTCTTCATTTTTTACAATGTCAACACCAACTCGATTAACGTGCTGTATCGAAGACGCAATGGTGATTATGGCTTGATAGAGCCCAAAGTCGGCTAATCACCGTAATTCTGGTCATAGAACGATATATTATTGTATTATTGGGGTAATCAGACCATTCGCAAATAGAATGGTCTGATTTTTCTGTTTTTTTTACGATTAGCAATCCACTGTCTTTACATCTATCTTGTCACTGTTATCAGCCTGGGCTATAATGATGTGCGATGAAAATTTAAGTGAGGATCGAAAAATATGATAGATGTAAATGATTTACGCAAAGGGGTTACCTTTGAACTGGATGGGCAATTATTTAAAGTTTTAGATTATCACCACAATAAATCCGGACGTGGTAATGCCACGATTCGGATTAAGGCAAGAAATTTGAGAACGAATACCACATTGGAAAAAACTTTCATTTCTGGCGATCGGGTTCAAGATGTTCGCCTTGATTACCATAATGTTCAATATTTGTATAATGACGGTGAATTTTATTATTTCATGGATTTGGACACTTTCGAACAACCCGCAATTCCTAAGAAAATGATTGATGAGGTTGTGTCGTTTTTGAAAGAAAATCTGGAAGTTAAATTGACCTTCTTTGATTCAGAACCATTGGATATTGAACTGCCGACTTCGGTTGATTTACTGGTTACCGAAGCTGGCGTATCTATTCGTGGAGATACAGCCACTGGTGTATCAAAGAAGGTGACGGTTGAAACCGGGTATACTGTGGACGTCCCCAGCTTTGTGGTTGCTGGCGATGTAATTCGTGTAGATACCCGTACCGGCGCGTACGTCACTCGTGTTACTGAATAACCTTTGAATTTCTAAATCCTGAATCCCCGTGCAAATGGGGATTCAGGGTATAAAAAACAGATGAGAACACCCTATCAATTTGAGTGCCAATATTTTTATGGGGATTACCGCCGGGGAAAGAACCATGAAGAATGCCGGTTGATTGGCAATCAGCTTCCACCGAATCATTGGGATGTAAAGCTGTGCAAAGATTGCCCAGTCCCTGGGATTTTACGGGCAAATGCCTGCAAAAACATGGCGCTACAGGCATTTGTTAAACGAGGATTCCTCGGTCTGTCCAGGAAAATGGTCGTGCAGGCTTATTGCAACAAGGTTAAGCGAGAAGTTAAAGACCCTTACATTGGTTGTGGGGAATGTCATCCATTGCCAGAGATTTTCAAGGACATTTCGGATTGAAAACCATTTTGTGTGTTGATTTAGACGAGACACTTCTTGCCGATATCAACCAGCAATACATTGCGAGATTTCCAACATCCTTTTGCGATTTTTTTTCACGAGATGAGTTTCAATTATGTGAAGTGAACTTCTATCGCGCCATCGGACAGTTGATTGAAAAAAATCTGCCGATTGGAACGATTCAGGAAGTTTTTGCGACCGAGTTTTTTAAAGCATTTGGTTCAAACCTCGATGAATATCGTAGAACAGTCGATCAGTATTATCACAATGAATACCCTGAACTTCGGCATTTGACCAAACAGAAAATTGATGCTATTTCCTTTCTCACGCAAGCTGTGGATTTAGGATATAACATAGTGCTGGCAACCAATCCAATTTATCCAAAAGAAGCTATTTTGCAGCGACTGGATTGGGCTGGCTTATCTGATTTTCTCCCACATATTCGTTTACTCACATCCTCAGAGGAGTTTCATTTTTGCAAACCGAACCCTGCTTATTTTTTTGAAATCCAAGCACGATTTGGTTGGCTCGAAGAGACAAAATTTGTGATGGTGGGTGATTCTCTGGAAAAGGACATATATCCTGCTGCAAAAGCCGGGATGATCCCTTATTGGGTCAGTTCTGAGCCTCTCCCGAAAGAGTTGGAGGAGTGCTGCGGATCGGGTCCATTGGGGCGTTTTTATTCCTGGCTCAATGAGAAAAGTTTACACTTACAGGAGACTAACACTTTTCCACATATTGATTTTTTTGCACAACTGTACTCGACAGCCGCTGTTATGGATCACCTGTATCGGACTGCAAGCGAAGATGTGCTGAATTATCATCCTGCTGAAGCGGAATGGTCTTTTGTTGAGATACTCTGTCACCTTCGGGATGCAGATGGGGATGTTAATTTTCAGCGCTTTAGAGAGGCATTTCAAAATGAGAACCCATTTCTACCGAGTATTGATACACATGCCTGGGTAACAGCAAGGAATTATCGACAAGAGAATGCACAGCAGGCGCTTCATGGTTTTTTCCAAAAACGGATTGATTTTGTTCAATTATTGGAGAGTTTTAAAGGGGATTGGTGGCAAAAAACAGCGCGCCATTCTGTCTTTGGACCGACCTGCCTGGCAGAATTATTGTCTTTTATCACCACACATGACCGTATCCACATCCGCCAGGCATTCGATACGATTAGAGTCGCCGAAGAAAATACAAAGTAGCCTCTAGCAGATTCGGGGAAGCATTTCTCCGCTCAGAATATCCAGTATACGGGTTGATCCAAATCCGGTCTTGAGTAATACTTTTTTCGGGTTCTTTTCTGTGACCGAACCGATTCTGGCTGCGTTGACCCCATAATGATGTCTTCTCATTGCCTGAAGCGCAATATCGGATTGACTTTCAGGCACAATTACAATAACCTTTCCTTCATTTGCTACATAGAGGGGATCAAAACCGAGCAACTCGCAAACAGAGGCAACAGCAGTAGAAACCGGTATCACTGCTTCATCCAGCACCATCCCCACATTGCTTTGCGTGGCTATTTCATTCAATGTTGTGGCAAGCCCACCGCGAGTTGGATCTCGTAGGACGTGAACATCTGGTGCGGCGGCAAGCAATTCTCGGATTAAGCCGTTCAGGGGTGCCTGGTCGGAAACAATTTGGGTCTCGATACCCAATTCACCGCGAGCAGTGAGAACAGCGACCCCATGATCTCCAAGTGTACCAGAAATCAAAATGGCGTCGCCAGGTTTTGCCATCGAACCGGTAATATTCATCCCGGCTGGGATCCACCCAACACCGGTTGTGGTGATGAAAAGACCATCTGCCTGTCCTTTTGCCACAACTTTGGTATCGCCCGCAACGACACTGACATTGGCTTCATGGGCTGCTTTGCACATGGATTGCAGCACACGATCAAGTGTTTCGATGGGCAATCCTTCTTCTATGATGAAACTGGCGGTCAGGTAAAGTGGAATACCACCTGACATGGCAACATCATTGACGGTTCCGCAGATTGCCAGCCGCCCGATATCACCGCCCGGAAAAAAAAGAGGAGTGATCACATGGGCATCGGTGGATATTGCCAGCTGTCCATCAAGGTTGGCAATATCATGCAAGGAAACCCGTGCGAAGTCATTCGATTCGCTAAGCGGAGTAGAGGCAAGAAAGGGATAAAAATGATCCTGGATGAGCTTTTGGGTTAATTTCCCGCCACTTCCATGCCCCAGGATGATCTGTTCATTGTGTTGAAGAGGTAGTGGGCAACTGGCGTTTACAAAGGAAACCTCATTTGGTTTTTCACTCATTTTCGTCATCGTTCCTTTGTCCATATCGATAATATGCAGCACACACGCCTTCAGAAGAAACCATAGTTGCCCCGAGCGGCGTTTGTGGTGTACATAGAGTGCCAAAAGCAGGGCATTCATAAGGTTTTTTTTGTCCCTGGAGGATAAGCCCGGCGATACATATTTCCGATTCATGGGTTTTGATGTTTTCTACTTGAAATCGCTTTTCTGCGTCGAATTCCGAAAACTCATCGCGAAGACACCAGCCGCTCATTGGGATCATTCCAATCCCACGCCACTGCCTGTCGCATTCGCAGTATGTTTTTTCGATCATGGATTGAGCGTGTCTATTTCCTTCCTGGCTAACGGCTCGCGCATATCCATTGATCACATTATGTTCGTTTTTTTCCAATTGCTGGACGGTAAGATAAATGCCTTGAAGGAGGTCAAGGGGTTCAAAGCCCGTGACGACAATTGGGATTTTAAACTCTTCTGCAAGAGGGAGATATTCCCAATAGCCCATAACAGTGCAGACATGACCGGCAGCCAAAAATGCCTGGACGCGATTACCTGGAGAGCAAAGAATGGTTCTAATCGCAGGGGGAACGCGCACTTGTGAGACAAGGATTGAGAAATTTCTTATACCCAATGCTTTCGCTTGCAAGACGCTGGCAATATTTGGGGGAGCTGTTGTTTCAAAACCAATGGCAAAAAATACAACCTCTTTATCAGGGTTGTCAGCCGCAATGCGCACAGCGTCGAGGGGAGAATAAACGATGCGAACATCTCCTCCGGCAGCGCGAATGGAAAATAAGTCACCGTGAGACCCGGGAACGCGCAGCATGTCGCCATAGGAAGTAAAGATCACCTTTTCGTTGGAAGCAATGATTAAAGCTTTATCAATCAATTCCAACGAAGTGACGCATACCGGGCAGCCTGGTCCGTGGATTAACTCAATCTTTTCGGGTAATAGCTGGTGAAGACCATATTGCATTATGGCATGTGTCTGACCGCCGCAGATTTCCATGATAGACCAGTGGTGTTTAACCGTCGCTGAAATTTTATCGATCAGTCTTTTTGCCAGGTCTGCATCACGAAACTTTTTTTGGTATAACATTTAAGGCTCGCTTATCGATCAATTTTCTAGATCAGGGTAAAGCCCCTCATCTTCCAAGACAGCAATTTCCTGTAAAATTTGTAAAGTCTCATTGGCTTCCTGTTCTGAAAGGAGGTTAAGTGCAAAACCAGCGTGCACAATAACGTAGTCGCCTATTTTTGCTTCAGGGAGGGTTTCTATGCAAACTTCACGGACGACCCCGCCAAAATCTACTTTGCACATACGCAACCCCTCGCCAGGGATGAATTCTTGAATTTTTCCAGGAATACCCAAACACATATTGAC
This sequence comes from uncultured Anaerolineaceae bacterium, assembly GCA_964426355.1. Taxonomy (GTDB): domain Bacteria; phylum Chloroflexota; class Anaerolineae; order Anaerolineales; family Anaerolineaceae; genus JAJFTV01. Next base: position 13,092 of record CAYRRA010000008.1, on the reverse strand, counting down.
TCCGTTTCTAATTCTCTCTATTATAGAAGACCGCCGCAATGGCAGCCTGTCCAAGTGCGATACCGCCATCATTTGTTGGCACTTGCCGGTGCCAGAGCACCTCAAAATTGCTTTTTCGCAACCGGGTGATCGTTCGTTCAAGTAGAAACATATTTTGCCAGACACCACCACTTAATGCAATTCTATGGACATCATCAGATCGACGTAACCGTTGTGCAATGTTCTCAATCATGGCAATAATTGTATTATGGAATCGGGCAGCGATATGGGGCGTGTTGACTTTGTTATCCAAATCATTCAGGATGGATTGCAGGAAAGGATGGATCAGGATTCTATCGCCCTCAATTTCGAAAGGATACGATGCATACTCATCCTGTGCACAAAGATTTTCCAGTTCTATGGCTGCCTGACCTTCATAATTTGCTGCCTGACAAATGCCCAACAGAGAGGATACAACATCAAAAAGCCGCCCCATGCTGGATGTTGGGTGTGTGTTAATGGTATGTTGTAATTGATTTTGCAGGATCATTTTCTCCTGCTCACTGAGCGAAGAAACCGGTGGCAAGTGCGGGCTCCAGGCATGACCTGTTTTCCACAAGTAAGACAGGCAGGTTCTTGCCGGGTGACGGGTTGCTGCATCGCCACCTGGAAGTGGCATGTATTCGAGATGATAGGGGCGCGTGTATTGGCGATAATTTCCTAAAAGAAATTCTCCACCCCAAATTGCTTGATCGCTGCCATATCCGGTGCCATCTAACACCACCCCGAGAGTGAGTTGTTCTGTATCAGCGATACTGTTATCAGCGAGACATGCGGCAAGGTGTGCATGATGATGCTGTACGGCAAGGGCAGGCAATTCTTCTGCTTCAGCACGTTGGAGCGCATGACGCGTGGAGTGGTAATCCGGGTGCATATCGTGAGCAATGGCAACGGGTTTTATGTGGAAGAGGTTTTCAAAATGGCGAATCCCTTCTTCGTAAGATTGGATGGTTTCAAAATTCTCAAGGTCGCCAATATGATGGCTGACGAATGCGTATTGTTCACGGGTGAGGCAGAATGTATTCTTCAGGTCTGCCCCTGATGCCAGCAGTTGTGGTGTCTTAAAGGGTAGGGATATTGAATCGGGTGCATACCCGCGCGAACGACGGATGGGATAGGGTCGATTGCCTGCCACGCGTAAAACCGAATCGTCCGTGCGCATGTGGATTTCCCGGTTGTGTGCTAGAAAGCCGTCTGCAATCTTTGCCAGGCGCTCATCCGCCTCAGAATCTTTGTATGCGATCGGTTCTTCGCTGATATTGCCGCTTGTCATCACAAAAAAGTCGGGAAAGCCCGGCTCGGGCTCAAGTAGAAGCAAATGCAATGGCGTGTAAGGTAGCATTACTCCCAGCGTGTTTTGGTGCGGAGCAATCGATTGTGAGATTGCGCTGTCTCCTTTTTGCTGCAGAATGACCACAGGGTGTTGTGGGGAATTAAGGAGCTGCGCCTCGGTTTCAGAAACATGGCAATAGCGGGAAATTATTTGCAGGTCAAACGCCATAATTGCAAAAGGTTTGTCGCTGCGTTGTTTTCGGTTGCGAAGCAGTTTTACCGCCTGGTCGTTGGAGGCATCGCAAGCCAGGTGATATCCTCCCAATCCTTTAACTGCAATGATTTTTCCTTTTTTTAACCATTTCCTGGCTAATTGTATGGCATCCTCACCGGTTTCTGAGATATCCGGTGTTGTAAAAACCATTTGCGGTCCGCAAACAGGACAGGCGATTGGCTGTGCGTGGAAACGCCGATTAAGAGGGTTTTCATATTCTTGATGGCAATCGTCACACATGCAGAAGCCAGCCATGGTTGTTTTGGGGCGGTCGTATGGTATGTCCTGGATGATTGTGAAGCGCGGACCGCAGTTTGTGCAGTTGATGAAAGGATATCTAAAGCGTCTGTTATGTTGGTCAAACAATTCGGATTGGCACTGGCTGCAAATTGCAATATCCGGTGAGATGGGCACAAATGCACCGGCTTGTGGTTGGCTGGTGATGATTTCAAATTTTGTAAAGGCGTCTTCCGAGTATTTTTCTGTATTAATCTGGTCAATCCTGGCTAAAGGAGGCGGAGAATTCTGGAGTTGCAGTAAAAAGGCGTTGATTTGATGGGACTCTCCAGAGATGACCATCTCAACACCCGCAGACGAGTTGCGAACCCAGCCTTTCAAATCATGTTCTATGGCTATGGTATACACAAAAGGGCGAAACCCGACCCCTTGGACGATACCTGTAACTTTTACCCTCAGCGTTTCCACATTATTCATTCGCGTGTTTGATTAATGCGCATCAGAAGCCAATCCGCCCAATCAGAGATTCCTTCTTCGGTTTTACATGAAACCGGAAATATCTCAGCATTGGGATTGAGTAATTTGATCCCTTTAATGAAATAATCCATATCGAAGTCGATGTACGGTAACAAATCGATTTTATTCAGGATGAGCACATCGATCCCGCGATAAATATTGGGATACTTATACGGCTTGTCGTCTCCTTCGGGGATACTTGCAATGACAACATTGGAGTGTGTTCCTAATTTAAACCCTGCAGGGCAAATCAGGTTGCCGACATTCTCGATGATGAGCAGGTCTATCGCATCGAGCGGAAACTGAGCCAGGCTATCTCGCACCATCGCAGCATCCAGATGACAGTTCCCACCCGTGTTGATTTGCACTGCAGGTGTTCCCACAGCCATGATTTTCTCTGCGTCGATGGTGACGGGAGCGGTATCTCCTTCAATGACGCCGAATTTAACCTGTGAAGAACATTTTTGGATTGTTTTTATGATCAGGCTGGTTTTTCCTGACCCGGGTGACGCCATGATATTGATGGCAAAAATTTGATGTGCATCCAGCTTAGCCTGGTTGTCGAGGGCAATTTGGTCATTTGCATTAAGAATATTTTCTACAATTTTGATCTTTGATTCAGTCATGTTTGATCCCTATTTTTCAATTTCGATGCTGTCCAGGTAGAATTCTTCTCCTGAGATGACTTCAATTCGCAGGCTGTTACATTGCGGACAGGGCATCATCTCATCTGAAAGCGTGTATTCATTTCCACACTCAAGACACCGGAAAACCGCTTCCTTTCGTTGAAAATGAAGCCTGGAATTTTCGCATATCGTGTCTTTTGTGATGATGTCCCAATAAAACTGAACAGAGTCATCCACAATACCGGCAAGCTTACCAATCACCAGGTGAATATCGGTTACGCGCGCTGCTTCAGCCAGCCTGGCATTGCTGGTAGCAATTTGAAGGATACTTTCAGTGACAGCCAGTTCGTGCATTGGAATATATTATACCAAAATAGTCCGAATTTTCATGATATTGAGCAAAAATAAACCGGCGAAAAATGCCGGTACAAAATACACATATACTTTTTTGGCATTGGTGATTACAGCGTCCTCGCCGAGATTCGAACTCGAATTTTATGCTCCGGAGGCATATGTTCTATCCATTGAACTACGAGGACATTTGTAATTCCGCTGCAATTCTACCACGATAGATTGCATTCTTCCAATGAGGTTTTTCTTTGCAAATCAATGGATTAAGTCAGGTGCTATTGCCGTCAACTCCTTTATTTTAAGCCGTAAAAGGTGTACCGTCTCATGTGTTTTTGGTGGTTCATTCGTGAAAGTAGATTGATGTTTTTTATGCGCAAGTTCAGCACAAAGTTGAAAAATGTGGCGTGTTTTTTTGAAAGTTCCCTGGGAAATGGAATGGAAAATCGCTTGTGACCGTAAACGGTGGGAGGTTATTGAATCATATAACTTCTGTGAGATACTGATTCCTATCTCGCTTTCAAGCTGAGATGCAATCATTTTTCGTTCCCGTTCTACGATGATGAGGATAAAAATCAGCATGGCGATCCAGCCTGACCAATCCAGCATGCTCCCGAGTATACAAACAAAAGCGTTGCCGATACTAGAAATGGCATTGTGCAGTGAATGCAGCAGAACTGCAATGCATAAACCAGCTAGAGGTGCCGTCCATCTGACCCACTCACTTTTTGCTGTGCGTGCCAATCCGAGCCCGATGCCAAAAAAAGCAGTATAGAATGGGTGCTGCCAGGCGACAACAATGACCCGGAAAAAGACGAGCGTAAATAAGCCTTCCCAGCCATTTTCGAGATACCCCATGCTGTAGATATAAAAAGCGTTTTCTGTTGCTGCAAAACCGAGTGCAGCAATGGCTGCATAAATAATCCCATCCAGGATTGAATCAAATTCATGATGGAAGACCAAAAAAACCAAAAAAACAGCCAGTCCTTTTAACACTTCTTCAACTGGCGGAGCAAAAAATGCGCCTGTAGCAAAGTCAGTTAACGTTTCAGATGCGGTGAATAAATAAAAGCCTACACCTAGAAATGTGTTGATGATGAATGCGGCAGTCGAGGCAACAATCGCTCCCCAAATGAAAACAAAGCCCAAAAGCTGGACGGGCTCCTTTTCATATCGGTCTAACCAATAGATAAAATATGCACAAATGAGCATCGGGATAAATCCGAAGAAAAGTGAAGTAAGGATGGGCATATTTTCCTCAGGAAAAAACGATTGAAATACGTTTAAAAGTAGCTGGCTCAACAGGGATATCCATTGCCTTTAATACTTCTTCCGGTCGACCTGTTGCTCCTGGTCTCGCTGAAAGCTGCAATGAAATTTCTATTGCTCCTTCCGTGGCTGGTGTCAAACGAATGCTTTCGATCAGTGGACGCAAATCATATTTCTTACCCCGCCGTTCCATCGGTACGCTCTCAGTTTCTATCAGTGTATTGATTTTTGTTTCGATCTGGTCGTGGTCGGTGAAACCGGGTAATTTTATCTGATAGATGGTTGATGTTACCAGGTTTTGCAGCGACGGGCTGTTTTCGGGCACCTGTAAGACGTGGGCTATGTCAATCCCGGGATGCCGATATTGATTGAGCAATTCTGTCAAATTGCTTAAAGGCATGTCATTTTCAAGCCAGAAATCAACAATCTCTGCGTCACTGGTCATCCCAAGCGGTAATGGACAGGCAATTTGAATTTTTGGTTGCGGGTGAAAACCTTTACTGTATTGAATGGGTAAATCTGCGCGGCGCAAGGTTCTTTCCCATATCTTTTGCAGGTCAAGCGTTCCTGTATAGCGCAGGTTTTCATTCTTTGAGAAATTAACCCTAATTCGTGACATTCATCTTCTCCTGGGGTGGTTATTCAGGGCATTTCCAGCGTAAATTGCTGTGCGTGCTTCTCGTTTCATTGAATGCAACCGTGATTCCGCAAGCGTGGCACTGCACGCTGCAATCTTCCGATGTATTCCCTTCATGACTTTTCTGAAATTCTTGCCAGAGGAAGCGTTTTTGAACACCTGTATCAATATGTTCCCACGGGAAAATGTCTTGTTGAGAGAATTGCCGGTGTGAGTAGAAATGCATATCAATGGAGTGATCCTGGAAAGCTTGCTGCCAAAGGTCAAAGCGGCTTTTATCCTGCCATGCGTCAAATTTTGCACCAGATTTCCATGCGGAAAGAATCACATCTGCCAATTTTCTGTCGCCACGAGAAAGCGCTGCTTCCAAAAAGGTCTCTTGCGGCTCGGTCCAGTTGAATTTTATACCAGGTCCCTTTAATTCCCGCCGCAGGTAATCTTGTTTACGTTGGATGTTTTCAAGGGTATCACACGCAGCCCATTGGAAGGGGGTGTGCGGTTTAGGAACAAAAGTACTGATACCTGCATTGAGCTTTGCCCTTCGTCCAGCCGTTTTAAAACCTACGTCTCGTACCTGTTTGCAGAGGTCGACGATTGCTTTAACATCATCCAGGGTTTCCTGTGGGTGACCAATCATGAAATAAAGTTTTAGTGTTAACCATCCTCGTTGATAGACCTCTCGGGCAGTAGAAAGCAACTGCTCGGTTGAGATAGGTTTGTTGATGATATTCCGCATCCGGTCTGTGGCTGCTTCAGGGGCAAGGGTGAATCCCCCTGGACGAGAATCTTTGAGTTTCTCCATGATGTCAACTGAAAATGTATCGATGCGTAATGACGGAAGCGAGATTCGAAGATTTTTTCCAGCGAACCGTTGGCTGATTTGTGTGATGAGTTCTGAGATTTGCGTATAGTCAGAAGATGAAAGCGAAAGCAGTGCCACTTCCTCAAACCCTGTGGATGATAACGATTCCTCGATGGCAGTGATGATGTCTTCAATAGACCTTTCTCGGACTGGACGGTTGACCATGCCGGCATGGCAAAACCGGCAGCCGCGTGAACAACCGCGCATAATCTCAACCGAAACGCGATTGTGAACCACATCAATCGATGGAACCAGGAATTTTGTGGGTGCAGGGGGTAAAGCAGCGACTATTCTTTTCTGGATTTTTGCAGGAACATCCGGGTGAATTGCTTTGATTTCAACAATTTTATGATCTGCCTGAAATACCGGTTCATAAAATGAAGGAATGTACACACCCGAAATTTTTGATAGCTCAAAGAGCGCTTCCTGCCGGGTTAGATTCAATGATTTTTTCCTTTGAATGACGCTGATGATTTCGTGGACGATTTCCTCGCCTTCACCCAACGCAAACGCATCGATGAACGGCGCCATCGGCTCAGGGTTGTAAGCAGCATGACCGCCGGCGATGATTAGTGGGTGGTCATCCCGCCGGTCTGCTGAAAGTAGCGAAATTTGTGCCAGGTCAAGTATATTGAGCACGTTTGTGTAAAGCGTTTCGTAGGGCAGTGTAAATGCAACACAATCAAAATTTGCCAGAGGCTGAAAACTCTCCAGCGAAAAAAGAGGGATACTGTCCAGGCGCAGGCGCTCTTCCATATCCAGCCAGGGTGCATAAGAACGTTCAGCAAGCGAATCTGAGCGTTTGTTGATTTCTTCATACAGGATGGCAAGACCGAGATTTGAGATGCCCAAATCATACAAATCTGGGAACACAAGGGCGATGTGAGTGTTTACTTGATCCCAGGTTTTTTTCACCTGGTTATATTCACCGCCAACATATCTGCCAGGGCGTTCCACTGATAACAAGTTTTTCTGAAGCCAGTCCGCAATCTCAGAGTAATTTTTCACACATTTCTCCATTGTGAATTACAAAATACCTTTATACATACCGCCATCAACCGAAAGCATAACGCCTGTTATGTAAGAAGCTACCGGGGAAACAAGGAATACAGCAGCAGCCGCGAACTCTTGTGGGGTTGCCAGGCGCGAAAATGGCGATGCACTAGCCTGTTTCTCGATTTCTTCAGCGATAGAGGTTTGATTTTGTTGGGCACGCACTGTCATCAACTGGTTAATACGGTCTGTCAATGTCCATCCAGGAAGAATTGAATTAAAGCGAATGCCTTGATTGCCCAATTCGAGTGCCAATGTCTTGGTGAGTCCTACTGTTGCAGCTCTTATTGAATTGGAGAGAATCAGGTTCGGTATGGGCTGTTTCACGCTGTATGATGTAATGGTCAGCACAGAGGCACACTTTGACTGTTTGAGATACGGCAAGGCAGCGCGGATCAGGCGAACGTGGCTCATGAAAGATAAATTAAATGCCTGTTGCCATTGTTCGTCGTTGAAATCCTCAAATAGTCCTGCGGCTGGACCGCCTGAGTTAGTGATTAGAATGTCCAAGCCGTTGAAGGTTTCGACGGTTTTCTCGATCAGCCGTGTAGGAATCTCGGGGTCGGTCACGTCACCGGGAACAGCCAATACCGGTTGGTTGGTGTGTTGAGAAATCTCATTGGTTGATGATTGAAGTTTTTCCGGGTCACGGCTGTTAATTGCAACGCGAGCGCCTTCTTGCGAGAGCATTTTTGCGGTTTCGTAACCAAGACCTTTGCTGGCTCCGGTTACAAGGGCGATTTTTCTGCTCAGGTGTAAATCCATAGTTTCTCCAATTTATACATAATCAATATGAGTATCAATGATATTGGCGTAAGGGAAAAGCCCTTCTATCTGCTGACATATTTTCGTCAATACCGATTGAGCATGATTCGCTGAATTACTGAGATAAGCACAGGCAATCACTGATTCCGTCCATTTATCCTGATATCCAATTTCTGCGACTGAGGCTTTATAATCCTTTTGTATTCGGGCAATAATGGGACTCAATAAACCTCGTTTCTCTTTTAAGGAACGACAGCCTGGAAGGTGCAGATAGATGGTCAGCACTCCTAATGCCATTGGGATATCTTGATTTGCTACAAAAATTTTCATTGTGCTGCCGCTTACCAATCAATTATTGCCTTTGCTACATTCCGAAGACCACAGGTATTATATCAAACCAATTATCCTCGAACAGTTAGAGTGGATATTGAAACGATACGCAGAATCACAAAATGACCTGTGATTTTCAAAGCTATTCGCGGTGTTTTCCTTGCATAATGAACATCAGGCGTGTAAAATCGCTTGGTAGAGGAACAACAATCTATGTCAAATATCGAAATTGCCTACCAGGAAACTTTAGATTATCTCTATAGTTTTATTGATTATAGTTTAACCAGGTCCTTTAGGAACGCCCCGGAGAAATTCGACTTAGGCAGAATGTATAAATTTATGGAGCGATTGGGCAACCCACAAACTGAGTACAAGGTATTTCATGTTGCAGGGACCAAAGGAAAAGGCTCTGTTTCTGCTTTACTGGCAAAATCGCTTGAAATGAGTGGTTATACCGTAGGGTTTTATACATCTCCCCATTTGCACGATTATTGCGAACGAATAAAGGTAAACAGTGAACCAATTTCGCACGCGGATTTCGTTCAATTGGTGGAAGAAATCAAGCCAGTGATTGAGCAAATGCCAGAAATTACAACCTTTGAGCTTACAACCGCCCTTGCTTTTCTTTATTTTGCCAGGAGTAAAGTGAATGTTGCGGTTATTGAGGTTGGCTTGGGGGGGCGATTGGATGCAACCAATATTGTTGATCCGCTTGTGTCTGTGATTACATCCATTTCCTATGATCACATTCACGTGTTGGGTGATACACTGGCAAATATTGCATACGAAAAGAGCGGGATTATCAAAGAAGGAAAGCCGGTTGTGGTTGCGCCGCAGCGTGAAGAAGCCCGAAGAGTGGTTGAGCGGATCGCCAACGAGCGGAATGCGCCTCTAACTCAGGTGGGGAGAGATATGTTGTTTGCTCCCTGGTCGCGGTCTCTTTCCGGGCAGTCATTTTTACTCTGGTCAGCAGAGGAACAAAACCTGATCGTGGATTATATCGAATCCAGCGGGCGAGAAGATTGGGAACCCCACCGATTCACCATTCCTTTGTTGGGTTATCACCAGGTTGAAAATGCTGCAACTGCATATACCGCTTTGAAGGTTGCGCGTGAGAATGGGCTTCCGATCATGGAGACGGCTATTCTAAAAGGTTTTGCTGAAGTACGTTGGCAGGGAAGGTTTGAGGTGATCCGTCGTAATCCGCCAATCATCATTGATTCGGCTCATAACCAGGATTCAGCCTTAAAGTTGCGGCTGGCAATCGATGATTATTTGCCCGGACAACCCGTTATCCTGGTTTTTGGTGCTTCAGAAGATAAGGATATTCATGGGATGTTTGCAGCCTTACTTCCGCGGGTGAACTGTGTGATTGCCACCCAATCAGTACACCCTCGAGCAGTTGATCCTAATATCCTGGTTGAGTTAGCATATCAGTTTGGACGTTCCGCACAAGCGGTTGTGCCTGTCGAAGAAGCAGTTGATCTGTCAATCCAGAAAGCTGGCAAAGAATCTGCAATTGTTGTAGCAGGAAGCCTTTTCATTGCTGCTGCTGTAAAAGATGTTTTAGCATCAAAAGCAAAAGAGTTAAATTTAGAAATCGGTTGATCAAACCGATAACATGAAATATTTTGGTAGATAAAGGAAATTTTTATGCGATCGAGTGACTGGTTCCCAGCCGGAGAAAATTCTGACGATTTCAGTTCATCCCTGCATCAACGGACCGAAGAACTATATCAAATTCCCGATAGTGAAGTCGATGATGAAGGTCTTATTGAATGCCCGGTGTTAATCCTTAATGATATTGTTGTATTTCCCAAGATGATATCGCCCATTTTGATAGCACCTGGACCGAATTTGCTTGCCATTCAGGAAGCTCAATATAACTTTCAGACATTGATTTCGCTGGTGCTGAAAACACCCGATGTAGAAACGTTCACTGTTGAAACATTTTTACCAATTGGGATTGAGATGGCGGTGGGAAGGTTGATTAGCCTGCCAGATGGGAATAATTCTGCATTGGTGCAGGGACGACGCCGCTTGGAAATTGTCGAATTTACTCAGACTGATCCTTATTTACGCGTCAAAGCCAGACCAATTGAAGATGGAATAGAAGTTGACCAACAGGCAGAAGCGTTGATGCGGACAACACGCGACCTGTTTGAGCGATGTGTGCAATTGGACAGGAGCCTTCCAGAAGAGGCGCACCTGTTTTCTTTGAATATCAATGAACCCGGTTGGTTAGCGGATATGGTTGCAACCGCGATATCCCTACCCTATAAAGATCGACAGAATTTATTGCTGGCGACGAATCCTCTGTCTCGTCTAAAAAACCTGAATAATTTGCTTGCCCAGGAACTGGACTTGCTTCAACTGGAAGACAAAATTCAATCTCAGGTACAAAGCGAGGTGGATAAGAACCAGCGTGAGTTTTATTTACGTGAGCAAATGAAGGCTATCCAAACTGAGCTGGGTGAAGGTGACATTTGGACAAAGGACGTTGATGATGTACGGAAAAAGCTAACGGAGAAAAATCTTCCCGAGGCAGTTCGTCTTCAAGCGGAAAAGGAAATTGAGCGATTGGCTCAGATGGCACCGATGACACCCGAAGTGGGAATTATTCGCGCCTACCTGGATTGGATCCTTGAGTTACCCTGGATAGAAGAAACCGAAGATAATCTGGATGTGCCTCATGCCAAGGATGTGCTTGAGCAAAATCATTTTGGTTTATCCGAAGCAAAAGACCGCATCCTGGAATTTATTGCAGTAAAAAGCCTTAAACCTAAGCGGTCACGCCAGCCGATTCTATGTTTTATTGGACCTCCGGGCACCGGGAAGACATCGCTGGGAAAATCGATAGCTGAAGCCTTGGGGAGGAAGTTTGTGCGCCTCTCCTTGGGCGGTGTACGGGACGAAGCAGAAATCCGAGGACACAGGCGTACGTATATTGGTGCCATGCCAGGCAGAATCATTCAGACAATGAAGCGCGCCCAAACGCTGAACCCTCTGTTTATGTTGGATGAGATTGATAAGTTGGGTGTGGATTTCAGGGGAGACCCTGCTTCAGCTTTGTTAGAGGTGCTCGACCCGGAACAAAATAACGCCTTTTCTGACCATTACCTTGAGGTTGATTATGACTTATCGAAAGTCATGTTTATCACCACTGCCAACTCTCTTTCAACCATTCCCCCTGCGCTTCTCGACCGCATGGAGGTAATTGAGTTTCCCGGTTACTACGAAGAAGAAAAACTGGAAATCGCTCGCAGATTTTTGATTGCCCGGCAGCAAGAGGAGAGTGGTCTTGAGGAAAGCGAGTTAAAGTTTGGGGATAGCGTTATCCGGAAGATCATCCGCGAGTATACGTATGAAGCAGGTGTGCGTAATCTTGAGCGAGAAGTCGGGAAATTATGCCGAAAAATGGCGCGCTTGAAATCGGAAAAGAAAAATCACCCGCATCGCATAACCGAATCCCTTATTGAAAAATTCTTGGGTCCACCAGAATTCTTGTCGATGGAGGCAGAGCGGGAAGATGAAATTGGCGTTGCCACAGCCATTGCATGGACAGAAAACGGCGGAGAGATCATGCCCGTTGAAGTGCTGTTGTTGGAAGGAAAGGGCAACGTACAAATCACGGGTCAGATTGGCGAAATCATGCAAGAGTCTGCACATGCTGCGTTCTCCTATCTCAAATCCCGTTATGAGACTTTCAAGCTGGATCCAGATTTATTTGAAAAAACCGATATTCATATTCACGTTCCAGAGGGAGCCATTCCCAAAGATGGACCAAGTGCCGGTATCACGATAGCGACTGCATTGGTTTCGGCATTTACAGAGCGAAAAATCTACAAGCATATTGGCATGTCCGGTGAGATTACTTTACGAGGGAAGGTCCTGCCAGTAGGTGGTATTCGCGAGAAGATATTATCAGCCCATCGGTCCAACCTGAAATTGGTCATTATCCCAGAGAAAAACAAAAAAGATCTGGTGGATGTCCCTAAGAAAGTAAAAGAGGAATTACAAATCGAATTGGTTTCTCACATTGATGAAGTGTTAAAAATTGCCCTGGCTCCACCGCCAGAAATCAAGGTGAAGGGAACTGCATCGAAAAAAACAACCGGAAAGAAGAAAGAACAAGAAGTGGATGAATAAAAAAACCTGGGTTTACCAATATGTGAGTGGTAACCCCAGGTTTTATCAATAAAGATGAATTATTCTAGGACTGATTTTGAAGAAGTATTCTTTAATGTGCGGATACCATTTCGTACCTGATTAAGGACTCTCTCCATTTCCAATTCTAAATTAGAAAGCGTTTCAAGAGAATAGTCATCGGCTTCTCTCTTGACGTTTTCTGCATCAAGACGGGCTTGCTCAATGATTTGGTCCGCCATTTTCTGTGCAGAAACCACTATCTCATCCTGTTCGACGATCTGCTTGCCTTTTTCTCTCGCCAACATGATTGTTCTGTTCGCTTCTTCCTGCGCTTGTGCAAGGATACGGTCTCTTTGGGTTAAGAATTGCTGCGCCTTTTTAATCTCATCAGGAATTGAAACGCGCATTTGATCGATGATATCGAGCATTCGATCCTCATCGACGATGACACTGTGTGTAAACGGAATAGAGCGGCTCTCGTTGAATAGTTCTTCCAGTCGATCCACGAGGTGCAGGATATCCATACAATCCTCCTTACATAATATTCATTTTATCATGGTGCAAAAAATGCGCCAGAAAATCGGCGTTTTAATCTCTTAAAGAAGACCCAACAATTGGTTGTGACCCATCCAATTCGAGAATACGGTCCTGCAGGGCTTTTCTTACAAAATTTGAAACCATGCTACTGACATCCCCGTCTAAGTTGGCAATTTCC
>CAYRRA010000007.1:0-45779 GCA_964426355.1 uncultured Anaerolineaceae bacterium | reverse complement strand
ATGAAGCCGCACCCAGGCTGTTCGAATCTGGTTATATTTGCCACGATACTGCGTGACCAACATCTCCCCACCTGGCAAAATTCTGCTGTGCACATCGCCGCTCTCTACCACCCGCGACACTGGCAAACACACTTCGATATCCCGCTGAGGACCGGGATTCCCCCAATACCGCAGGCAAAACGGTTTTCCCGCGGCGGCATCACCTGCTGCCGCCGCCAGTTTTTGATACATCGTCGGGACATCCGCTAGGCTTCCCAAGAAGCGAACCCCGGCGATGAACATATCCGGAACTTGCCTGGGTGTGATGGCGTCTGAAAATTCTTTGTCACTCATTTTTCCCTGCCTTTATCATCATGGAATGGTCATTTTTAGAAGATACAACAACTGTTCCCCAAACCAAAACTACACACTTTAGCCGGGTTAATCGTCTATGAGGATAATGCAGAAGTGTTACCGGTTAAAGCCACACTTTAATAATAAACCAAATTACTGACAACAACTGTCAGTAATTTGTGATACACTCAAATGGTAAATATCATGCGCGCTGATCGTTTGCTTTCCATCATGCTCTTGCTCCACCAAAAAGGAAATCTGACCGCCGAAATGCTGGCGGAGCGGTTAGAGGTTTCTGTTCGCACCATTTACCGCGATATCGAGGCGTTGAATGTTGCTGGGGTTCCCATCTACACGCAAAGCGGACCACACGGAGGTGTTTTCCTGGACAGCGAATATCAGTTGGCGCTCACCAGTCTTTCCCGTACTGAGCTCCAATCGTTATTTATCGAAGGTGCATCCCGCCCGCTCTCCGATCTGGGTTTAGGTAACGCTGTTGAAAACCTGTACCTCAAGCTGTTGGCTGAACTACCCGCGCTGCAACGCTCTGATGCAGAGCGACTGCGTCAGCGTGTTTATATCGATCCAAAAGGCTGGTTCCAGACGGAAGAAGAGCTTCCCTTTCTTCCATTGGTACAGCAAGCCGTCTGGGAAGATGAAGAGATAGAAATTGCGTATGAAAAAGCAGAAGGCGAAAGCCGTACACGCAGTGTTCAGCCGTATGCATTGGTATGTAAATTTAACACATGGTACCTGGTGGGCAAACTACAAAATGGAGCATTACGAACCTTCCGAATCTCCCGTCTGCGGGCAGTGCGCCTGACCGGAACCCGTTTTGAGCGCGACACCCATTTTCACGTGAAATCATATTGGGAAGAATCAAGCCGTGTATTTGAAAGACAGTTCGAAGCCGACTATCCCGTTTTACTGCGCATCCCACCGGAGCGATTGACCTATTTTGAATGGTACCTGCCCAACCGCTACAATAACCTGCGACAGCCCGATGAGCATGGGAAATTGCTGCTCAAAGTGCTTTTCTATGGGCTTCACGAGGCGCGCAGCACGGTTATGGGTTTGGGAACATCGGTTGAAGTGGTGGAACCGCACGAGCTGGTCGAGAATATCCTGTCTTATTCGTTAGCTTTCATCGAATCGCTCCGCCCAAAGAATTGATCCGCCCAGACAAATTCAATGGATGCACGTTGAGCGCATTCCTGGTCTTCAGGGCGGTCTCCAACAAACAGGCTGTTTTCCCAATCCACAATCATTCTCTGCTTAAACATCTCGGCTTCGCACACCGCCAGCATACCGATTTCCGGTTTGCGCAATAGCGTGGAGTGATTGAAAGGCGAAAGGCTTCCCTGCGGATGCAGCACGCTCATCTGCACATGGTGGAACGGGTTGTTTTGGAACAAATTCAAGGTGGCTTCAATCTCCGCCTGTACTTGCTGAAGAGTGCGATAACCATACGCCACACCCGCCTGGTTGGTGATGCCTAACAGCAGGTAGCCCTTCTGTCGATATTCCCAAAGCCGTTCCTCCACGCCATCAAACAGGGCAATATCCTCTATCGTTTGGATAAAATCGCCGCTCCGGCTGTAGCGTATCGTTCCGTCAAAATCCAGGCAAAGCGCCGGTTGAACAATAAATGGCTCCATCATAATCCACCGTTATCTCCCAAAAAATAAAATGAACCGGCTCCAGATGAGAAGGAACCGGTTTGACAGGTTGAGGGATAGCTTTACCTTCGACGGAAAAATGAAGATAGGAGCAGGTAACCACCCAGGATGATCAGGATCACCGCCCATACGGTCGATGTCCCCTCTATCCCGCTGTGGAATGCCGCCCACAAGACCAATCCAATCACTGAGCTGATAACGAACATGGTCAAGCCATGCCGTCGTTCATGGCGCATATCACTTGAGAGGAAACTGCCTATCAAAATACCGAGACCAACAAACCCGGGGATTAATACCCAGGCATACGCCCAGCTCACCCAGTCGCCGGTCAGGTCCTGGTAATACAGGATGCCGCCAATGCCGGCAATGATGGAACCCGGTACCGCCAGCCCGCCTACGCCGGTGATCAATGCGATCAAGATGAAAGCCAACCCCGGCAGGATGATATAAAAGGGCCAGGAAAAATGGCTGTCGAACCAGCCGGTAATGCTTTCCGGCGCAAGCTGCCAGAAAATGAAAAAAGCGCCTAACAGGATCAAGACCAACCCACCCGTGATGTTTCTTCGATCTCTCATGGTGTAACTCCTCCAAAGAAAAACTTTTACAATCCAAAACCCGCTGTTTTATCGTCAGCAAAGAGCAAAACCGCGGGTTTTTGTTCGACGTGATCCAGCAATGCTGTTCTAAACACAAAAATTCTAATCCTCAATATATTTTACTTTACCTGAGCCAGAAATGGATTGAACGATGATAGGACGTCCGCGATAATGAACCGAACCGCTGCCAGAGATACGCACATCCAGCCTATCCTGAACAGAAACATACGCTGAACCGCTCCCGCTAATCTTAACCCTGGCATTGACGCTCTCCAAATCTTGTGCTTTGTATTTACCAACCGATGAAATGGTCAATTCCTGCTCTTTGGCTTTTCCACTCAACGCCACATCGCCTGAACCGGTAATGCGTGTTTCGAGAGTCTCGGCTTGCACATTGCCAAGGCGAAAATCACCCGCTCCTGTAATGCCCAGCCGGGCTGTGCCCGTTTTTAATGAATCCACCCTGCCCTTACCCGAACCGGTGATGACCATTTCCGTTTCAGCCGCTTCAATATTGGGAAGATCAAACCTTCCGCTGCCGCTGATGCGTAATGCCAGGTCTTTTTCGACCTGTAAAACACCGGTTTCAATGTCTCCGCTGCCGCTGATGCCCATTTTGAGGTGTTTACTGGTCAGTGCAGAGGTATGAACATCACCGCTCCCTGCGATGCTGATTTCTTCAATCTCTTTCACTGTCAGCATGAACTTGATGGGGCGGGTGGGGCGCAGGGAAACACCGCGCTGCACACCCAGATAGAGCTCTCGCCCGCGCACTTCCACGCGCAGGTATTCAAACAGGTTGTCTTCGGCTTCGATGCGCAGGCTCTCCTGACCGGTCTGTTCAATGCTCAATGTACCAATCCCTGCCAGGCTGACCGCCTGAAAATCCTTTACATCATAATTGCGTTGATCCAGGTTGCCTGAACCCCGCACAAAATCAAATCCAAAAATCATAGCTCCTCCTTAAAACATCTTTAAGATGTTTTATATGTTGTTCAATTTTATTTAATAATAATAACATAATATTAATGATTGTCAAGATATTGATTGATATTTATAAACTCGTATGTACTTTTATTGAAACATCAACACTTGTAGTGCATCCCCCATCCTTCTGCTCCGAAAACTCGCTTGGGTTTAAAAGGTTGTTTTCCCGGCAGAAAACACATTGCAAGGGAACCTCCGCTGCCCACATCAAAAATCAAACGAGATGAACATCATTATTTCGGATGATATCTATCTTAATACGATCATGAGAGCGGTAAAAAAGGTTTATAATAAATAGACTTTTCTTACCCTTATTACCGAATGAGGACTTTTTTATTATGCAAATAACAAGACAGGCTGATTATGCTATCCGAGCCATTCTTTTCCTGGCACAATTGGACCCCAACGAGCGTGCTGCAACCAGTCAGATTGCCGAGGAGAAGCACATTCCACCATCATTTCTCGCGAAAATTATCTCGCAATTATCAATCGCAGGAATCATTCATACCTCTCGTGGTGCTCGCGGCGGTGTTTCATTGGCTCGTCCAGCCGATCAGATCAACGTCCTTGAAGTCGTTGAAGCCATTGACGGTCCGATTGCCCTCAACCAATGCACGTTTAGCCAGGCTGAGACCTGTCCATTCATCGATGAATGCCCTGTACATGACCTGTGGATTGAAACACAAAAACAATTGGTTGATCGCCTGAAAAACACCTCTTTTGCCAGTTTCAAACGCTAAAGACAAACTTCGATTATTACCCGGCAACGGGGAAAAGCAAGAAACGGTTACTGAATCAAACCGATGACTGAAAAACTCTTACAAAAGCGGTTCTTTTTGCGTTTCATCTATTTTCTGCTCAACCTGGGGCTGCTGTTAATTTTCATTGCTTTTATCCCGCTTGAGAAAACACTGGGGAATAACTTACGCCTGGTCTATCTACATGGCGCCTGGGTTTGGACTGCACTGATTGGTTTTGCCCTGGCGGCGCTTTTCGGCATGGCAGCCCTCATCAAGAAACGTCAATGGCTGTTTCATAGCAGTAATGCGCTGGGGCGCACCAGTCTCCTGTTTTGGGTTACTTACCTGCCAATGTCATTGTGGGTGATGCAAGCAAATTGGGGCGGTTTTTACTTCGATGAACCACGCTGGCGGGTTCCGATGATTTATGCCATCGTAGGAATTTTGCTGCAAGTCGGGTTGTGGTTGATGCAAACCCCGCTTATCACAGCGGCAGCCAACGTATTGTACGGCGCTGCCTTGTGGTGGAGTATGGCGAATCTGCACTCTGTACTGCATCCCGACTCACCGGTTATGCAATCCGGTTCTCTGCGGATACAATTATTCTTTGGCGGGCTGCTGTTTCTAATGCTGTACCTGGGGTACCAGGTTTTCAGTGTTTTTTGGGCAATTCAAAGCCATAACCCTGCACCAAATCCGGGTGGAGATCACGCTCCCTGACGATGTCTCGAATTTCTCTGCTGCGCAGTAACATCCAGGCGGTCTGGCTCAGGTTTGCCAGCACAAAAGCGAGTGCAGCAACATACAACCCTGTGGTACGACCCCACAACACACCCCCGAACAACACCGCACTGATGACAATGAGATACAACACCACCGATTCCGTAATTCCACGCGTCTTTCTGCTGGTCAGGATGGATCCCTGAAACCAACTTTGAAACACACTCATTGCAGGCAAGAGCAGGATAAACCACAGGGAATTTTTCGCCATCTGGCTGAGGGCAGGGGTGAGACCCGTGATGAGCTCAAACCAAAACGTGGAGAGTGGTGTAAGCGTGATGGTCACGATGATGATCGTCAGCGCGCCAGCCAGGTAATATGCAAAACGGCGCAGGGTAAAAAACGAGCCTTTCTCATCCAGCAGCGCTACCACAACCTCGTTATATGCCACTCCCACGCTGCGGGTCAGGAAGATGAAATTGGATACCACGCTCCAGACAGCCAGCGAATCAATTGCATTCGGCATACGGCTGAGCGCAGCCGACCCGATGGGCTGCCCGATGAACTGCAACAGTGAGGTGAAGACCAGTGGGATATAAAATGCAGCAAAACCTCGCCAGGTGATGGGCTCCGCGGGCGGTGCGTTGCGCAGTTCATTATTCACAATTGGGCGAACGCGCAGACCTGCATATAGCCCCTCCAGAGTCACCCCCAAAGCCTGGGCAATGGTTGCCACTATCACACCCGGAATTGACCCAATCCAGTACCCGATAAAGAGCAGCACCGTGATGGTGGTGAGGCGGATAGCAGAACAGACCATAACACCACTGGATTGACCAAAGCGGATCATCACGCCCTGGTTGAAACGGCGGTATCCGATTGCCCACGTCCAGGGCAACATAATCATCAAACCTACTCGCCCAGAGGCAACCAGTTCAGGCGGCACGCCGATGATTCGATTCACAACGAAATAGTACAACGGCGTGAAGGCAATTAACGCGTGTACCACCGTCAGCCCGGCGCTGAGAAACATCATAAAACGGTGCAGCTTCTTGTAAGACGCCAGGTCTTTGCTCATGGCAGTGGATGCCGCCAGCAGCATGATAATTGGCGCTTCAACAATCAACGAGATCGGTAAAATGATACCGCCATAGGCTGCCAGGTTCAAATTCGGGTCAGCCAACCGGGCGATGATGGCGCTGATCAGCGGACCTTCCATGCTCATTAAAAGCCAACTCGCAGCCAGGGGCCACCACATCTTAAAAATGCGTTGAAGGCTGACCAACGGCGTTCTTGTCTGCGTTTTCGGGTTCATTTCCATTTGCAAAAGCTGATTGTACCACCCGATTGGGTAAAAACAACACAGAAAAAAAAGCAAAATAAAACGGCAGACAATCCAGGCTAAAATATCAAGCCATCTCAGAAATAAAGACGTCCAGCGCCAGCCCGACTGAAATTTCCCCCGTTTTAATCGCCACATCGCGCTCCAACAGCCGCTGGTGAAGCGCAATCAGGTCATTGAGCCGAAACCTGGATGCCTGGAAATTCAGTTTCTTCGCCACAAAACCCGGTATCTGCAATTCACGCTGAATATGTTCAGACCCTTTGCCCTCATCGAGGATTTCACGCGCCTGGATCAATTGGCGAAACTGGCGCACCACCGCCGGAAACAAGCTGTAGCTATCCTGTTGTTCCAAAAGACCATGCAGCAGTTCCAGGGCTTTCGGTTTATTGCCCTGTGCAATCGCTTCTACCATATCAAAGACGTCGAGCTGTCCGCTGAACGCGGTAAGCTTCTGTACATCCTGCACGCTCACCGGGCGGGAGAAGTTGACATACGTCAGCAGCTTTTCGATTTCCAAAGCTGCCAGGCGTGTGTCGTTTTCCACCAAACCGGCAAGCTCCTGGGCTGCGTCCTGTGTAAATTTACCCCCGCGCTCCTTCGCTTGCTCGATAACCCAGCGCGGCATGCCTGCCTGCTCCGGCAGAGGGCATCCTTTTAGGTAAACCTGGTGTCTGTTTTTTTCCGCCCAGGCAACCAGCCAATGTTTTTTGAGCCTGGCGACCTTGTCTTCGACATCAGTCAGATTTTCCCAAACTTGCCGCCATTCCCCACCCACCTTTTGACGTTTGTAGTGATCCGGCACTACCAACACCAGGGCGGCGCTTTGCGGCAGGCTTTCCAACATCTTGCAGAAACGTTCCTGCGCTTCCTGGCTTTTCAACCGGTTTAGCGGATTGGTCAGAATCACCAGCCTGCGCTCGGCGAGGAAGGGCATCGTAGCGGCGGCATTGATAATCTCGTTGTCGCTCGCCTGCGCCCCGTCCAGGCGCGTGGTGTTCATATCCGCCGTGCCCGGGTCTCCCAACTGAGCATACAACTGCCCGATAGCCTGCTGAATGGCAAGCTCATCATCCCCGTGAAAGATATAGACGACCGGTATTTTTTCCAAGCGAACCTCAAACGACCCAACACCTGCGTGAAAGGGAAAAAGAAATATACTCTTGAAGAAATTATAAACGCTGCGATGCCTTTGTGGGCATACAGGCTCTATTCATTGGTGAGTGCATCGTTCAACTCAGCATTAAGACGCGCCAGGCGCTGCGGGCGCTCCTCTACAAATCGCTCGATACCTTTGAGCAGCCACTCCGGCGAAAGATGCGCTTCATCAATCACCTCATCCAACGTGCCACCGGTGCGCCAACGGTCATCGTAATCAGCGCTGAGAGCGTAATCTCCTGCTACGCGGTTGAAAATCCAGTCACCCATCAACCGGCGTGCCTGCGTTG
The DNA here is from genome assembly GCA_964426355.1 of uncultured Anaerolineaceae bacterium. Classification (GTDB taxonomy): domain Bacteria; phylum Chloroflexota; class Anaerolineae; order Anaerolineales; family Anaerolineaceae; genus JAJFTV01. The sequence continues at coordinate 37,934 of CAYRRA010000007.1, read as the reverse complement.
TGATGATCGTCGAATCGGCACGGTCTGCGGGTGTAATCACCGATTCTCGGTAAGACCCCGGTTGCAGGGCAAACAATTCCGGGCTGGCAGCGTAGACAATTTTCACATTGAGCGCACGTTCATCCAGTACCGGCAGCAAACGAACCAGGTTCGCCATTGCACTGGTTCCCTGGACGAAAATCGTTCCGCCACGCGGCTGGTCTTTACGGAATGGGCGCGCTATATACGCCCCTTTTGCAGCGGCGAAATGATCCGGCATCCCCAGTTTCCCCCGGTCTGGTATCTCGATCACCGGACGGGTGAGGTGCAGCGCCACCAGGGGAACATCCTGCTGAAGTGCTGCCCCAAGCAGCACCGGTACTTCGTTATGTTCCCAGGGATGCAGGTTGATGATTTGCCCATTGGGAAAGAGCTGCGTCACACCGGGCGAGAAGATGCCAAAATGGGTACGGCTGTCATCGGCTGTTTCCGGACCGGAATGCCCGGCAATCCAGATCACTTTACCCAGTTTCCAGGGACAATCCTGTGCCATCTGGCTGAAAAGACGGAACATACCATACTTGAGATAGGAAAAAGAACCATACGTAGAGCATACGCCCCAAAAACCTTCGAAGGATTGCTCCGGCTGTTCGGAAAAATTGACACTCGCCAGCCCCGCCATCAAACCGGCGTTGAGCATTTCGGTGATCTCGGTCGGCAGCAGCGCACCCTCCGGGCTGCCTTTGCGCTCATACCATCCATAACCAGGGAAGTCAGCGTACGCAGCGCCAAAACCATGCACGTTGGTCGACTCGCATAAATCGGCTGAACACGCCAGGAATACCGGGCGATTGTATTCCTGCGAACCCAGGGCATTCACCCAGGCTCCCCACTTTGAGAGCGCCCCCCGGTTAGCCTGTTTTTCGCCTGGAGCAGCAAACAGTTCGGGTGGATAGTTATGGAAATCGTAGAGACGTCGATCTAGAAACGGGTTGCTATTTCTTTCCAGCTTAAATGTACTGATTTTTCCCGGCACACTATCACCCAGGTCTGCCAGCCGGTTTGACAGGTAATCAACCAGCTCCTGGTCGCGCTCTAAAACTTGCATGACCATCTGGAGATTGCTGCGAAACTCGTCTTGCAGCCTTTGCGGGTCCTGTGGAGCAGGGTTTCCATAACCGGTGAAATCGACTCCGTATTTCTGCATGAAAGGTAGCTTGGTCTGCCAGAAGGTTTCGCTGTTCCGGGCATGTGGCGAGCCATGCGAAGCAAAATCGTATTTTAGATAGCCGCGCCCTTTAATCGTGCGCGTCCACAAGACAGCTGGTGATTGAGTGGGGCTGACATCCGTGCACATGCGCTGGAATGCCTCGGCGACAGCCGACCAATCCTCGCCGAAATCCGTTCCATACACGCGCCAGCCGTGTGCTGAAAACCAATCGTCTGGCTCGCCATAAACCACCGTGCTGATGGCATGGTTATCGATGCCGTAGTCGTTCCAATCGATGATGAAATGCAGGTTATCCAGCGCCAACCCCCAGGCGGTGTTCATGGCTTCATGGTTCGCGCCTGGCGTCAGACCACCTTCACCTTCCAGGGCGAACACACGCACCCCTTGCGCGCCAGCGCGCTTGAGCGCGAGCGCTTCGCCTACAGCAGCAGTACTGCCATGCCCGGAAGGACCGGTGTTGAATTTGAGAAACAGCGTTTTTCCTTCCATTTCGGCGTGCCCGGAAAGCCCGCCACGCCGTCGAAACCCCAGCAAATCCTCCCAGAACAACACCTGATCGGTTTTTTGCGACAGTGCAAAACGAGCGCTACCGGTCTGGCGATAGCGGAGGCGCATGGATTCATTGAGAACCGCCATCGTACAATAGATTAGCGGAATGGTATGACCGGCGGATAGGATAAAGCGGTCTGCAAAGGGTTTACCAGGGTTGCGAATATCCCAGCGCATCGCACCGCCCAGCAGCAGTGTGACCAGCGCATGCACCTTGGAATGGGAGCCGCCCGGATGCCCGCTCTGGCGGTAATTTAAGATCAAATCGATGAGTTGGTCGATCAGGTCTTTGGTTTTCTCCCAGCAGTCATAATCAACCTGCGTGTGGGTATAAAACGTCTCGGTTGTCGAAGTGATGATGGATTGCATTTTCTATCCTGAAATGAGTTTATCCTGGGTTGCGCTTAAGGTGGAGCAACAAACGCGTCCCTCTGCTCTGCAAGGAACAAGGCACTGCGAATCATACTCACTTCTGCGCAGCAAAGTGTATACCCGGTCGCCTGGCGATTTTGAGCTGCTCACTCTGCCAGGCGGTTGTATTTTTTAAGGATTTCGCGTACACGTTCGTGCGGCAAGCGATAAATTTTATTGTCATTAATCCCCACCATCGTCCTGGCTGCAACCAGGGCGTTGATGATCGATTCTTCGGTCGCCTGCACGGTGGCGTTCAGAACAGGGTCAATTTGCTCATTTGAGATCATGCGGATATTGTCAGCGCCTTTCATATCGGCGGCGCCTTGATTGGCTGTTGAAAACGCCAGGAAGATGTCCCCGGAGCTGTTTTCGCCCAATCCGCCGACCCTGCCGATGCCGATAGGCACGCGCCGCGCCAGCCGTTTGAGCTGATGCGGCAGCATGGGGGCGTCGGTCGCGACAATCACGATGATCGAACCGCCAGGGTTGCGAATGCCGCTGCCATAATACTCTGGCATGAGATCAGGAATTTCTTTGCCCACGGGCACACCAGCAATGGTCAACAATTCCCTTGCGCCGTAATTCGCCTGCACCAATACCCCCAGGGTGAAATGCTCACCATCAATATCGAACTGGCGCGATGCCGTGCCGATACCACCCTTGAAGCGATGACAGATCATCCCGGTGCCGCCGCCCACGTTGCCTTCTTCAACCGGACCGCTGCTGGCGGTATTGAGTGCATGAAAAACGTGTTCTTTCTTCACATGAAAACCGTTGATATCGTTCAAGACTCCGTCAAAAGTTTCACCGACCACCGGCAGATGGAAGACAAACTGATGCATATCGGGGTCATCCTTAACACCCTCGATAATCCATTCCACCGCCGAATCGTGCACAATACCCACGCTGTGGGTATTGGTCAGCAGCACCGGGCTGCGCATGAACCCCGATTCTTCCACCCAGGTTGTTCCCGTCATTTCTCCGTTGCCGTTCAAGGAATACCAACCGGCAAAAACAGCATCGGAAAAACGCCCGCGCGGCAGGATGGCGGTAACGCCGGTGCGCACCGGTCCAAAACCACGCTTCAGTTTGCCCTCGCCGGAGATCAAGGTGGTATGCCCAACTTCCACGCCGGGCACATCGGTAATGGCATTCCATTGTCCGGGTTGACCGTCAAACGGGATGCCGAGGTCACGCGCTCTGGTCATCTGTCTGCTCCTCTTCCAGTGATAAAGTCATTTGCTGGCGATAAGCCTGCCTCAATTCGTTGATTGGCAGCATTTCGCCTTCCACGGTTTCGTAAAACCAGGTCTCCCAGCCATTGCACGGTCCGCCATCCAAAAGCTGTCGTCCGACTTTATGGATGCTGCCCTCATACCCGTTATAAATCAGGTTGCCATCAGCGCGGATGCGGGCTGCCATCTTGGTATCCCGCCGGAAGTAAAGCACCTGTCCCGGCGAGAGGAAACCGTACTCCACCAGGCTGGCAAAAGCCACGCGCGGTTGAGAACGCTTCTCATCCCGCACATCAAATGTGTTTTCTTCAAATAATTCAGGTGTTACAGCCTCGATTCGTCTTAATGCCAGTTCGACGTATTTTTCTTCTTTTTCGATTCCAATCCAGTGGCGGTGCAGCTTCTTCGCCACTGCACCAGTGGTACCGCTGCCAAAAAACGGATCGAGCACCACGTCACCCGGATTGCTGGAAGAAAGCAGAACGCGGTACAACAGCGCTTCCGGTTTTTGGGCAGAGTGTGCCTTTTTGCCTTCACTCTTCAGCCGTTCCCTGCCGGTGCAAATCGACAGCACCCAGTCACTGCGCATCTGTTTTTCATCGTTGAAGGGCTTCATGGCGTGATGGTTAAAGGTGTATTTTGCGCCTTTATATTTGCTTGCCCACAAGAGGGTTTCATGTGCGTTGGCAAAGCGCACCCCGCGGAAGTTGGGCATCGGGTTAGTCTTAATCCAGATGATATCGTTGAGAAACCAGAACCCCAGGTCCTGCATGATCGCGCCCACCCGGTAAATATTGTGATAGGAGCCAATCACCCAAATGGTGCCTTCATCTTTCAAGACCCGCCGGCACGCCGAAAGCCAGGTGTGGGTGAAACGATCATAATCGCCAAAACTGTTAAACTGGTCCCAATCGTCATCCACAGCATCCACACGGGTCAGGTTGGGTCTCCAGAGCGTGTTGCGTAGTTGCAGATTGTAGGGTGGGTCAGCAAAGATGAGATCGACTGAACTTTCCGGAAGGGTGTTCAGAATCTCAACACAATCTCCGTGCAGAATCGTATCGAAAGGGAGGTTTTTTTCTTCCATATATGTCTATTATCGCCGGATTAGGCGGGGCGTCAAGCCGAAACACCGGCGCTAAACGTACCCCAATATCTCAATGCGTTTATCTGCCCAACGCAGCGCATCGTTGATGCCGCAGTCAATCGAACGTTCAGCTTCCCAACCCAGCAACTTCCCAGCCCGATCTGCATTGGCATACGAACCGGCAATGTCGCCAGGGCGCGGGGGTGCCTCGCGTACGAGGATTTGCTTGCCGTACACACGTTGGAACGCTTCCAAAATTTCACGCACGGTTACACCGTTGCCGGTACCCAGGTTAATCACCAGGTAATTGTCCGCAGGGTTGCCGGCGCGTTCAAATGCCTCGTCAAACCCGGTGACAGCTTTAATGTGTGCCAGCGCCAGGTCCCAAACATGGATGTAATCGCGGATACCCGTGCCATCACGCGTGGGCCACTGTGTACCGGTGATGACAAATTCAGGCTGTTTGCCCAGGGCGGTATCTACCAGTTTGCCAAGCACATGCGATGGGTTGGGTACGTGAATACCCGAACGCAGCTTGGGGTCTGCACCAATTGGGTTGAAATAACGCAGCGAGATACCGCGCATCCCGTATGCCATACAAAAATCGCGCAAAACCATTTCCATCATGAACTTGGTGCGCCCATACGGGCTGGTTGGCAGAATGGGGGAATCTTCGGTCACCATGAAACCTGGCACCAGGTCATAAATGGCGGCTGAAGAGCTGAATACCAGCCTCTTACATCCCACTTGGTTGAGGTTATTGAATAATTCAAGCGATTTCCCCACGTTTTCACGGTAATACTCATAGGGTTTCTCGGTTGATTCCGGCACCACAATCAGGGCTGCACAGTGAACAACTGCATGGATATCCGGATGATCGCGGAAGATGGTTTCCAACGCTTCCCTGTCGGCGATATCCGCCTGGTAGAAGATCCTTCCCTTTGTGAATGCCTTGGGACCTGTTACAAGCGAGTCCAGGATGACAGGGGTATGACCGGTATCCTCAAGCGCAGAGCAAATGGTGCTGCCGATATACCCCGCGCCGCCGGTGATGAGAAATTTCATAGTTTACCTCGGTGAAAGAGAGTTGAGAAAGAAGTAGAGAGCATTGTATCGAGCGTAAGTAGAGAAAGGGGCAAAGATAACGCGAATTTTATGACCTTGATCAAAACAACACCTTCAATGAAGTATTTCCATACAGCAAGTCATTACTCCCCACATTGTAACAGGCTTTCAACTTCCTGCAGGGTTTCCTCTTTCTGCAAGGTAGGGGTGGTTTGTTCATCGATGCGCTGCCACAGGCGGCAAAGCATTGGCTGCATCAGGCTGGTGACCTTGAAGGATTGCTCGGTCAATTCCAGGGCGCGTGACCAATCGCCAGTGTGTGCGTACCCTTCTATAAATGGGAAGCGTTCAACCGGGTCATTGGGGTAATCGCCGGATGCAAAAGCTTGCTCTCCGAGGGTAACCACCTCTTCCCAATTGCCTAGCTGACGCGCCAGGTCAGCTTTTTCGAAATAGTAACACCAGCCGTGCGCTGGTTCCTCGCCGAAGATGTCGGTCTGCAAAAGTGCGCCCTGATCATCCGACTGCGGGAGAATTACATCGCTGTCAGCGATATTGACAGCATAGCTGGCTGCGCTGCGCATCAGCTCTGAAATGGTGTTGTTGAGGGGTTCTATCTGCGGGTCGAGCACGCGCAAACAACCGGGTGGGTTGAAGACCAGCGCGACCGTCTGATCCATATCGCCATAAAACACCGCTGCCAGGTAATTTTGTTGAAGCTCCTCACCGCTGCCCAAGGGGGGCAGGCTGCCCCCCAACCGCATGGAAGGGTAAAACAGGTAATAATCCATGACTGCTGAATCGTTGTCGGGTGAGTAAATCCAGTTCAGCATGGCTGTGAGGGAATTATCAGTGGAGTAATGGAGAGGGAGTTCCTCAAAGAGCAGCGCTGTGCCGGGTTCCAGGGCAGGGATGCGCCAGGACATCTGCCAGAAAAACAATTTCTGAATGTCTCCGTCGCGGCGAAAGGTATTGGCGGTCTGGAAGTGCAACCCTGCAGCCATGCTGAGGCACAAACCCAAAATCAGCAGGCGCGGCAAGCGTGGCAGTGGCAGTATTCCCAACACACCTCCTACCAACAAGCTGGCGCCGAGTATAAAGGAGAGCGTCAGTCGGCTGTTTGGAAAATCCAGGCTAACTGGAAGCCCCACCAACCAGTAAGGTGGTCCAGCCAGCAACAAGCCCAGCAAACCCAACAGCAGCGCACCCGGTGCCCACGGCAGCGGTTTACTCCTGGAGGTTTCAGAATCTTCGCGCGGCGTGAAGAACAAATACAATGTTGCCGCAACCGCCGTCCCAACCACAAGCACCGCGTAAACCAACGTGGTCAGCCTGCCCAAGTCAGCCGGGTCTGGCAGGTTAAAAACCCGCACCCAGGCGCCAAAGCTGGTCAGCCAGATATCTTTAATAACTATGAGCAGCAAGTTAAAGAGGGTTTTGAGCGGTTGAAGCCTAAACGCATTCAGCAGAGTTAATTCATAATTGGCGGTCTGGAAGCTGAAGAAAAACGCGCGCCAGATGACCACACCCAGGAAAAGCAACAGGTAAGGCAGGCTGTGGATTAAGGTTCGCTGGAGGCGGATTTTATGATTTGGTTTATTCTCACCCAACACCATCCACAGCAGCGCTGGTCGCAGCAGTTCAAGCATGAAGAAATATTCCATGCTGAGCAAGTTGACCAGACACAAAAGCAAGGCGAACAGGCTAAACAGCAGGTAAAAACGCTGCCGGCGCACAGCCAGAATTGAAAAAGCCAGCGAGGCAAAAAACGCACTCAAGACAATAAAGAAATGGCTGAAAACCAGCGCAATCAACTGTTCCTGCGAGCCCGGATAAACGGCAAAGAGCATGCTGATCCATAAAGCCGGTTGTTGATGGCGCTGCCAGAGCAGGCGAAGCAGCCACCAGAGCAATACGGATGCCACCCAACGCCAGAAAAGCGCAAACAAATGCCAGTGCCAGGGTTCATGCCCCAGCAGCGGGGTGGTGATCTGGAAGAAAAGTCCCCAAACAGGACGATTGGTGTGGAAATAGCGAACCAACCCGGCGCTTCCTAATTTTTGCGAAATCCAGATAAAGGGTAAATCGTCCCAATAATAGCCGAGGTAACGGATCAGCAGGCTGTAGCTGAGCGAGCACAACAGCAGCAGCGCCAGCGGCGCGCTCCAGGATGGCACTTGCCGGGAAAGCAGCCGCTTGAACCAGTGTTTCACCGGGTCGATTCCCCCTCTGTTTTTTTCGGGTATTCACGCGTGGAAACACTGCGGATGATATAAACCGGGCGTCCCTTCACCTCCTGAAAGATATAACCGATGTAGATGCCAATGATCCCCAGGATAATCATCAAAGAGCCACCCACTACCAGCAGCATGAACATCAGAGAACTCCAGCCAGGCGCCAGGCTTTCAATATTCCCGCTGATCCAGAAGCTCAAGACATAGATGGCTTCAACCAGCGCAAGAAAGAGAAAGAGAAGACCAATGCTGATGGCAATCGTCAGCGGAACCAGCGAGAACGAGAAAACCGCATCCATACCCAAACGCAGCATCTTGCGCAGAGAATACTTGGATTCCCCCCCAAGCCGCTCGCCGGGTTCAAACGGAAGAATCACAGTGGGAAAACCTATCCAGGCGACCATCCCGCGCAAAAAACGGTGATACTCAGGCATATTGCGCAACGCATCCGATGCTCGCCGTGAAAGCAGACGGAAATCTGCGCCTCCAGGCAAGACCTGTGTGCTGCCGATGCGGTTGAGCAGGCTGTAAAACAACTGCGATGTGAAGCGTTTAAATACCGGCTGGCGAACCGTATCCATGCGCTGGGTCAAGACGATTTCATAACCGGCTTTGGCTTGTTGCAGCATTTCCGGAATTAACGCAGGCGGATGCTGACCGTCGCTGTCCAACGAAATCGTATAGTCGGCATCAGCGTGCGCCAGCCCGGCAGTGAGTGCAGCCTGGTGACCAAAATTACGGCTGAACTCAATCACCATCACGCGCGTATCCGCTTTTGCCAGGTTCTCAAGCTGCACCTGGCTGCCGTCTTTGGAGCCATCGTTGACATACAGGATGCGAAAGTCATAGGGCAGTGCATCGATTACAGCCGTCAACTGCCGGTGAAAATCCAGGATCACATTTTCTTCATCGAAGACCGGCGCTACAATATCCACACGCAATCGTGGAATTTCAGGGGTCGATTCCAAGAGCTTCCTCACAGATCCAGGGTATGAAAAAAAACTAAACGGCGTAATTATAGCATGGGCGCGTTATGCAAAACAGAGAAAGAACCTCAATCCGATGCTGCGCAGCGGAACCCCAGGTTGCCGTACCAGTAGGTGGGTACCGAGCGGTAGCGCGTGGATGACCGGATCCACCAGACTCCGTTACTCCAGGGACCACCGCGCCAGGCGCGCTCGCCGCTTACATCCAGGTTCTCCCGCCCATCGTTGGAGTCATACGGATAGGGAGCGATCAACGTGCCCGTCCATTCCCAGACGTTGCCAGCCATGTCCATCACCCCGTACGGGCTTGCGCCAGCCGGGTAGCTGCCTACCGGGGCAGTCTCCGGGTAACCATCATCGTAATTATCGTTTGCGTGCGGTTTGGGGCAATCTTTGTCACAAAAGTTTGCGCGTTCGCCGGTGATGGGTTCATTTCCCCAAGGGTATTTGCGTCCATCGTCACCGCGGGCTGCTTTTTCCCATTCCGCTTCAGTCGGAAGTCTTCTGTCTGCCCATTCGCAGTATGTGCGTGCCATGTGCCAATCCACATACAGCACAGGGTAATTCGAGTACTCAGGGTTATCATAATAGTGGTCACGCAAATAGGAACGCACCAGGTTCGGTGGTTTGCAGATACCCGCTTCAACACAAAGCGCATACTGCCCGTTGGTCACTTCATATTTATCGATCCAGTACCCATCCAGGTACACCGTGTGCGCCGGAACTTCCGGATAGGCACGCCCGTTTCCCTCGAAATATATCTGAGCTTCTTTATCATCCGTTCCCATGATGAACTCACCGGCAGGAATGTATATTTGTTCCATCTGATCAATTGGAGAAACTCGGAAGTTGGCTTGCGTTGGTTCGGGGGGAATATCGGTTGCTGTCGGCTCAGCCTGGGCGGGTTCCTGCGTGGCAGTCATCATGGGTTCTGGACTGGATTCAGGCGGGGTGGTGGGTTGTTCTGCCGGCGCAACAGAAGCAATTACTTCTGCTGGCTCTGCCTGCGTAGCGGGAATATCCGTTTGTGCTTGCTGTGGTGCTGCCGAACAGGCTGTAAAAATGACTGCAAAGAGGATGCATAAAAGAAAAAGTTTATACAAAATCATAAATCGCGTACACATGGGCAAACCCTTGATCGCATTCTTAAGATATATGTTTTAGATTATTCATTAGTATAGCACTGCTTTCTTTTTTTACTTCTCACAGTCAATTATTTGCTACTCCTTTTAATAAAAACAGAAGAACTTTAATTTAGTGCAGGCAACTTCTAGTTTTTTTCTTTCCTTGAGTACTACAGTTTGATATGATACAGTTATTCCAACACTGTATTATCCAAAACACCGCGGAAAAAAGGAGATAGAATGGACAAACAGATCGACATCAAGAAGCTTTCGGCATTTTCGGGTTTCGATGAACACGTAAAGCATGTTATGGGCGAATGGAACGTGCATGGCACAGCCATCGCGATCATCAAAGATGGCGAGGTCATACACTCACGCGGCTACGGCTGGCGCGATTTCGAACAACAACTTCCGGTCGATTCTGAGACGCTGTTTGCCATTGGTTCGGCATCTAAAGCTTTCACCGCAACCGCTTTGGGCATCCTGGTAGACCGCGGTCTTCTGGAATGGGATCAACCGGTGCGAAAATACCTGCCCCATTTTCACCTGATGGATGCCTTCGCAGACGAACGCATCACACCGCGCGATTTGCTCTGCCATCACAGCGGTCTGCCCGGGCACAATATGATGTGGTTCGGCAGCCCGGCAAACAGAAAGGAACTGGTCGAGCGGCTTGCTTACCTGCAACCTAACAGGGATTTCAGAACAACCTTCCAATACCAGAACATGATGTTCGTTGTAGCTGGTTTCCTGGTGGAAGCGCTGACCGGGTTGACCTGGGAAGCCTTTGTACAGGCGGAAATTTTCGATAGGCTGGGGATGTCCTCCAGTAATTTCTCAGTCGAGGTCTCCAGCAACAGCGGCAATGTTGCTTTACCCTACCGCCTGGAAGACAACCAGCCGGTACGCGTGCCGTTTGCCAACATCGACGTAGTTGGTCCTGCCGGTTCGATCAATTCCAACCTGGACGACATGGTTCAATGGGTCAGGTTGCAGTTGGAACATGGAAAAGCCCCCAATGGGCAGGTGATTTCAGCAGAGAATCTGGAGCAGATTCACACGTCCACCAGCCGGGTACCCGATGACTTTTTTGGTCCGCTGGGGCAATACCCCGACCTGTGTTTCGAGAGCTACGGGCTGGGGTGGTTTATCCAGCGTTTCCACGGGCAGCGATTGATCCACCACGGTGGTCACATTGATGGGTACGGCGCGTTCATCTCGTTCATGCCCGAACTGAATGCCGGCGTGGTCTTCCTGGCAAACGACAACCGTACTTTTTACGTTTTACCGCTCAGCCTGAATATCTATGAGTTACTGATGGGCTATAAACCTGAACCCTGGAGTAGCCGGGTGCTGGATTGTCTTAACCAGGGCGAAAAAATCAAAACACAAAACCAGGATGCAGCTCTACTGGCAAGAAAAACAGGCACAGCACCATCTCACCCACTGGCGGAATATACCGGCGAGTACGCCCACCCTGGTTATGGCAGCCTGCAAATCCTCCAACAAGCCGCGCAGCTTGCCATACGCTATAACAGCCAGGTATTCCCCCTTGAACATTTCCATTACGATGTATTTTCAGGCACGTATGAAGAAGAAGGTGTGCCCAAATGGGTGCGCATTCTCTTTCACAGTAATGTAGATGGCAAGATCGATTCGGTCAGTATCCCCTTTGAACCCGCGGTGGAAGCAATCTGTTTCCGCAGGCAGCCTTGAGGAACAACCTGAGTTTATTCTTGCAGCCGCGCCAACGCACTATCGATCTGGTTTGAGACAGTGAGAATATTATCGCTAAGCGTCTCAATTTCAGTGCTGATTTGACGAATATCATCCACTGAGCGTGTCATGTGCTGCGCCACTACCCCAAAGCCTTTTCCCTGGTCGCCGATGCGAGCGGCTTCAATACGGGCATTTAACGCCAGCAGGCGCATATCCGCATTGACCTCCTCCAGGTCATCCACCATTTTCTTGACATTGGAGAGGCTTTTAGAGATTTCTGTTTTGATCCCGCCGATTTCGTTTACCACCACGTTGCAGGTTTGTCGCTCTTGCTCCTCCAGAGAGGCAATCAGGATAAACGCCATTTGATGTGTGATGATTTCGGTTTCGCTCTCACGCAACTTTGATTTCACAAGGGCAGCAACCTGGTTAGAACCCGTCACCTCAAATATGTAATCAGCTTTCATTTGAACCAGCGCTTCGTCAATCGATTGGAAGGTTGGCACTTTCAACTCTTTCGCCCGCGTGATACCTGGGGAGAGAAGGTTGGTGTCTAAGATGTACGCAACACGTGTATGTTGGCTTTGATGAAACATTTCTAACAGGCGGGTCCCCACACGTCCTGCCCCAATAATCCCTACGGAAAGCTGTTTTGACGGTTCCGATTGCATCATAACCTCTATTGATAGATACAGATAAACCCATTCATCCGTTAGCCAGATTGCTTTTCGCTTGAGAATGGGTTGATTTGCCAGACGCTTATATTATTATTACCAAACTACCCAATTTGTGAAAGGTGTTTGATGAATTTTTCGAGAGTCTGTATGATTATTCTAAATGGTTTTCAGAAAAGGCGAATAAATTCCGGGTTAAAAATAGAAACTGCGATTAAGCAGTTTCTTTTGAGAGAAAAACTCATAGGAGAATGCCGAAGGTGGGAATCGAACCCACATACCCGAAGGTACACGATTTTGAGTCGTGCGCGTCTGCCAATTCCGCCACTCCGGCTGATTAGCCCAAGTATATCCAATTAGTGTGCGCGGGTCAAGGTTGGATTTTCTTTATTCCTTTGCTTTTGGAATGACAATTTCTATCGCTAACGGCAAAGACCAGGCATACGGTGAAACATAGAGGGGCAAATGGCATCCACTCTCAATCATCACCCCTCCAGACCCAACATGAACTTTAATCCGGAATAGAATTTTCGATGGCTACATTCACCAATGCAATCAGTTTCTCCTGTGTCCCTGCCTTCAACCCAATCACATATTCATAACCCTGGTAAACCCAATAGATTAACGCATCGCCGCAGTTTGCACCGCATGTGTAATCGGTAAAATACCCTGTTATACCCTTTGCCAGGCTGATTCGACGCGCTATCGAAAGGTCAAAGGGATAATTCTCACTCCCTGCCGGAATGGAACCACTGGCAGGATAAGCCGCGATCACGCCAAAATGGCAGGCTCCCCCTCCCTGGCAGTCCGTGCCATAATCCAGGCTGATCTCAAATTCACCAGGGTTGATCGAAAGAATATAGGGGAAAATCCCCGGCAAACCAGCCTCAGCGGTGAAATTTGGCGGCAGAATAAGCGGCACACCGCTTGCAGCAAGTCTCTGCATCATATCCGTTTCAAAAGGCTGAATTTCGGGAAAGGCTTGTGCAACCGCCGGGATGGTCACCTCCATCGCATAGTTCACGGTTTCAGAACTCAGTGAAATGACATCGATATAATAATCCTGTGATAAGGGAACCGTTCCGACCCAGCTTGAATAACCGACATCGGCGGTGACCAGCATTGCCCCATCGACTCCCCAGATTTTCAGGGCAGCTGTACCGGCTGGCGCAAGAAACACACTGAGCTGCTGCCCTGCCATGATGCCGAGAACATACGGTTGCAGTTCCCCGGCGGACAATGTCTTCTCAATCCGGGCAGAGGTGGCACCGGCAGCAAATTTAATCCGCTCAGGTTCGGTTTTTGGCAGTGCAACCGAATCCAGCGGCTCTTCCACGCAATTCAATGTGAGTGTGTATAACATCTGTTCCGGTGTAAGATCACAGGCTGTAATCGGTTGGTCGGTTGGGCAGTTTGCATCTTCAGCAGGAACCCACTCCGCTAAAACACGGCAGGTCTTGTTGCCCTGTCTGAAACCTATCATAAAACCGGTAGGACCATCCCCCTGCCCAAGTGCGGTGTCTTCTATGAATGTTAAGCGGTTTAAGACCTGTGTAATCGTTGTGTGCACGTTCGCCAGGTTCTCAAATTGAACTGCACTGCCTTCTAAAACAATCAGGCAACTCGTGCCGGTCAACTGGGTAATCGGGTCAGTGTATGATGCCTGGCTGGTTTCCGCAGCAAGACCATACTGCATGGACAGCTCATCGGCAATTTGGCTGCATTCAGCCTCATCCAGGGGCGTGAAGTTTTCGGGCAAGATGCACATATCCGATGTAGCTTCAAAACGACCATCAGGCGATGCGGGCACACTGAACAGGTTCCCGCATTCTGATTGACCGGGCGGATAGAGGTTGATATCCGTCACGGTCTGACCTGCCATCACAGCGACCGCAGATAACTCCATCCCGTTCACAGAATAACCCACATACGCGCCGCTTTCTGCAAAGGCAAAAACCTGGTAACTCCCCGGTGCAACTTCCAACTGATATGCGGCTTCACCCTCTGCCTGGGATGTTTCTGTAGCGTACCATTCGCCGCTGATGGGATCAACTGCATAAAGGATCATCGGAGGAGTGGGAGGAGCTTGCAGCCCCACCACGCCGCTGATGATGCCCAAAATGGACGCTAGTTCTGCGGACGCTTCTGTTGGCTGCTGCACATCGGCGGGCGGGTTGGCTGAGGGTGTTTCAGTGCCCTCTTTCACACCGCAGGATGTAATCAACAATGCCAATCCACAAAAAAAGAAAATCAATGCAATGCCAGATTTTTTATTCATAAATACTTCCTGTGTCAGTGAAATTTTTCCAATTGCAGGATTGATGAATGAGTCACGCAACAATACCTGAAACCTGACCCATATTTTATACCTGTTTGCTTAAATACAAATCATCATTTAAAAAATTGGTGTTAACGGGTTACTATTTCGTCAATAAAACAGATAACCTGCTTTGTATCAATAAAACCTGGCAGGTAAACTTTATACAATCCCCCAGCATAACGCACAGAGGGTAAAAACGCGTTATAATACGCCGGTTTGAAAAATTTACCTGTTGGTGTTTGAAATGCAGCTTGGAATTATTGGACTGCCCCAATCGGGCAAAACAACGGTCTTTAATGCGCTCACGCGCAGTTCGCTACCCACCGGTTTGCAAAGCGGAAAAATGGAGGTACACACTGCCGTAGTGGATGTACCTGACCCGCGCATTGACCGGTTGGTTGCCATGTTTTCTCCGCGCAAGACCACCTATGCCAAGGTCACTTATGCGGACATCCCCGGTCTGGATGGCAGCACAGGGCAGAGCGGGCTTTCCGGACCGCTGCTCAATCAGTTGAACCGCATGACCGGGTTTATCCATGTACTGCGTTGTTTCGAGGACGAAACAGTAGCGCATCCTGCAGGCAGCGTGGACCCTCTGCGAGACCTGCAAACGATGGATACCGATTTTCTGCTGAACGATCTCATCGCCGTGGAACGCAAACTGGAACGACTGACGGACGAACTGCGTAAAGGCGGCGGACGAGATAAAGCCATTGTGCAAAAAGAGATTACATTGTTCAATCGGTTGAAGGAGACACTTGAACAGGAAACCTTGCTGCGAGAGATTGAACTTTCAGATGAAGAACTCAAGGTGCTTTCTGGTTTTGGACTGCTAACACTCAAACCGGTGCTGGTGGTGCTCAACCTGGGTGAAGGGCAGGACGCGCCACAAGTACCCTACAATCACAAAGACAGCCATGTCATCGCACTGCAAGGCAAACTAGAAATGGAGATCGGTCAGCTTCCCCCGGAAGAGATGGCGCTTTTCATGGAAGAGTACCACATCGAAGAGCCGGCATTACACCGCTTGATTCGTTTATCCTACGACCTGCTGGGTCAGCAGCCGTTTTTTACCTATGGTCCGGACGAGGTGCGCGCCTGGACGGTGCGGCGCGGCGCAACAGCAGTTGAGGCTGCCGGAGAAATCCACAGCGACCTGGAAAAAGGCTTTATCCGCGCCGAGGTAATGTCTTACGACGATTTGATGACATACGGCAGTGTTGCAGAGGTGCGCGCCAAAGGAAGGCTGCGGCTGGAAGGCAAGACATACATCGTCCAGGACGGCGATTTACTCACCATTCGTTTCAATATTTGATGCAAATAAAACGATTGAACAGAGGCTGCCTTTATAGACAGCCTCGTTTTTTTTCATACGCCGGGGACCTATGAGGTTCCCTCCGCCGAGGGATGAATCCCACGGCTGCGAAATAGCGCCCCGCTGGGGCTTGCAGATTACCAGACTCTCAGAGCAAACCACTCACCCATCACAAGTTACGCATCACT
Organism: uncultured Anaerolineaceae bacterium; assembly: GCA_964426355.1. Taxonomy (GTDB): domain Bacteria; phylum Chloroflexota; class Anaerolineae; order Anaerolineales; family Anaerolineaceae; genus JAJFTV01. Next base: position 21,814 of record CAYRRA010000007.1, on the reverse strand, counting down.
CAGTCACTGTTTACCAGTCACAGATCAATGCACCAACAACTCTCTTTTCTCAACTCTCCGCTATCGCCCCAACTCTATTTTCTCAATTCACCATCCAGCCATTGCAGGTCGATGCGCGAAGTCATATCGATGCTAAGCGGGGTAACAGATACTATCCCATCACCAATCAATGTGTACACATCGGTACCCGGTTCAACCTCTTCCGGGCGTGCGCCCAGGCTTCCGCCGATATAACCCGGTTCATCCCAAGAACCGTTGCGTTTTACTTCGGGCGCATAGTAGCGCGTGCGCGCCAGGCGGGTGATTCGCCAGGGTGTTTGAGGCGTTGCATTGCGTGGCACATCAATCTTTAACAAATCAACATCTTCCGGCATCTTGCGGTTGAGCAAAATATCCCCAAAGAATTGGGCAAAATATGCCGCAGCAGAAAAATCAACCGTGCGGGAATAACCCAGGTAATCCTCATCGCCAAGCTGCTGTGAAATTGCAATAGACGGGATATCAAAAGCAGCGCCTTCCAATGCAGCGCCAACTGTGCCGGATAACGTGATGCTGTGCCCCAGGTTTTCCCCGTAATTAATCCCTGAAACAATCAGGTCGGGACGGCGCGGCATTATTTCCATGATGGCATGCATGACAGCCTGGGCAGGTGTGCCCCCAATGGCATAGGTGGTCCATTCCTGTTCGCCAATTTCAAGAAGGGTGGGGGTGATGCGCCCATCCGATGTAACCGGGATGCTGCGTCCGGTACCGGAGGACTGCTCACGCGGCGCTGCGACAGTGACAAATCCCAACTGGGAGAGCGCTTTTGCAGCTGCCCATAGCCCAGGGGATTGAATACCATCGTCATTGGTAAGTAAAATTTGGTAACGATTATCATTCTTCATGAAGAGGATTTTAACTGATAATGGCGCAAATGATAAGCAACAAATCAAACCGGAATCAAGCTTCGTCAATTTCTGTCGATCATAATACTGTAAGGCGCAATTCATGGTAAATTTATGCATGAAGCCGCTGGTTTTCCATTATAATTTTTTTAGATTTCTTATCAGTTTTTCTGGTATTAATTGATTGTATTGGTGGAGTAATGTTTAAAAAAATAAAAGACCTGCTCGTCTTTTCCTCTTATAGTGAGCAGGAAGAGATGCATTCGTTTAACGTTCGCTTTTTGCATTCCACATTATTGGTCGGTTTCTTCGCGGTGTCAGTGGGGTTTATTTTCCTGCTCATATTTGAACCACAAACACACACAAACCTCATTCTAGTGTTCTTTGCCCCCGTTTACATTCTCATTGGTATCGGCTATTTGTTATTGAGACGAGGAATTGTTCGTCTCACCGTAAAATTGATTTCCTGGGGGATATTTGTCATTTTTCTTACCAGTTCCATCATCAGCAGCGGTGTGGCTTCACCAGGGTTTTTCGGTTTAATCGCGATTGTGATGTTCAGTGGCATGATGCTCGGTTACCGGTATGGAATTTTGTTCGCCTCGATAGGAGGCATTGCCGGACTGGTTATGCTCATTTTACACGGCTGGGATACACCTACCGGGAAACTGTTGATTGAACCGGCATATCTCTACTACTTCATGCAAGTCTCTATTTCCTTTGTCTCAATCCTGATCATTTACATGGTAGAACAGCGCTCCAGGCAAATCAGCCAGGCGCTCGAAAGCCGCACCTCTGAGCTCATCGCAAGCCAGGAAATATACCGCAAGTTTTACCACAACGCACCCCAGGGGATCATGCGCACCACCCCTGACGGAGAAATACTGGATACAAACCAGCGCTCTGCCGAGATATTGGCAGTGGATAGTATTGAAGCACTCAAAAAGCGCAATATTAAAGATTTCTACCTGCACGCCAATGACCGCACCACATGGCGAATGATGATTGAGAAAACAGGCTGGGTTGACCGTTTTGAATTTCGCGCCAGGCGTGCAGATGGAGAAATCATCTGGATCGAACTGGCATCGCGTCTCTTTCGTAATTCACACGACCAATCCATTTATTACGAAAGCAGTTTACAAGATATCACAGCGCGTAAAAAAACCGAGGAACGAATCCATTTTTACAGCCAGTTTGAAAAACTGGTTACGTCTATCTCCACCAATTTCATCTCGCTGCCCACTGAAGAACTTGAACGCGAATTGCAGTTTGTCGTTGAACAGTTAGGAAGTTTTTTGGCAGTAGACCGCTGCCAGGTCTGGCTGCTTCAGGATGGCGATATGCATTTGCTACACCAATGGTGCGCCAAAAACATCGAGCCGTCTCCCACATATTTCAGCAAGTTAGATGAGAAAGGGAAGAATTACATCATCGGCAGGCTCCAGGCAGGATTGGTTGTCAACGCACATCGAATAGATACTTTGTCTGAAGAAGCTGCCACAGTCAAAGAGGCTTATGCATTAGCAGGGGTACAATCCTCATTAGGGGTGCCTTTTGGTTATCATCAATCCACCCTGGGGTGGATAGGGCTGCACATGGTTCGAGAAGAACGCGAATGGCAGGATGAAACCATCCGTTTGCTCAAGGTAGTGGGAGAAATTGTGGCAAACGCAATGCGCCGGCGCCAGATGGAAGATGAACTACAGTTGACCCAGGCGCTCCTGGAAGCAGCCATTGAGAATTCTCCAGCGGGCATCGTGGTCGCCGATGCACCAGATGTGAACATCCGCATTGCCAATAAAGCCGCCCTGGCAATGCGTGGCGACACAAGTGTCCCCTTAAAGGACATCCCATTTCAACAACATGCGGAAAACTGGCAGTGCTATCACAAAGATGGCAGGTTGTATAAGAACGAAGAACTGCCGCTTACCCGTGCTATTCTCAACGGGGAAATCACAGCCAACAAAGAACTCATTATCCGTAACAGCGATGGCGAAGACCGGGTTCTATTAACCCAGGCAGCTCCAGTGCGGGATGCAAATGGTAAAATCGTCGCCGGGATCGTAGTGATGCCGGATATCACTGAGCGGGTGCATATCACCGAATTATTGCAACAAAGCGAGGCTCGTTTCCGTGCAATTGTCCAGGACCAAACCGAGATGATTGTGCGCTGGAAACCCGACGGCACATATTCCTTTGTCAACCAGGCATTTTGCCGCTACCTGGGGTTGAGTGAAGCCGAGATCATGCGCAGCAACGTCTTTGACCACGTAGACTATGAAGCGCAACTGAGAATGAAAACCAGTATTGCCAACGCCACGCCAGCCTCGCCAACATGGGGAGGCATCAATCATGGTTTACTGCCCAATGGCACCCGGCGCTGGCGGGAATGGTACAACCGCGGGATTTTTGACACAAACGATAAGCTGATTGAAATCCAATCGGCGGGTCGGGATGTGCATGACCGCGTCCTGGCGGAAGAAGAAACCCGCCAGCGGCTGGAGTTTGAAAGCCTGGTAGCCTCCATTTCTGCTCAAATGGTCAACATCAAACTGGATGACTACAAGCCCGGTCTGGCGCAAGCGTTGGAGACCATCGGCGTAGCAATGGATGCTGACCGCGTCAGCCTCTGGCGCTTCAATGAAGAAGGACCTCTCCTCGCACTCATCCATGCCTGGCAAAAAGAAGATGGATCAGACAGGCACAAACGCGCACAAACGATCCGGCTTAAGAACCTGCCCTGGCTGTATGAAAAGATCAGCCAAAACAATCCCATCCAGATTCCATCTGCTTCTGCCCTGCCACTAGAAGCTGCGGTGGTGCAAAAGAACCTTTTTGATCGTGAGATGCTCGCCGAACTCATGCTGCCGGTGGTTTCAGGGGGGGTGACCATTGGGGCGATTTCTTTCCAGTACAGGAAAGAGCAGCAAGGCTGGTCACAGGTGGTTATGGGACTGCTGCAAATTCTGGCAGAGGTGCTTCTTAACACCGTAGAAAGAGTGAATGCGGAAAAAGCATTGTATGAAAGTGAAGAACGTTACCGCAGGGTTCTGGAAACATCCCCTGACGCAATCGTTCTAACCGACCTGGATTCAAAAATCGCCTTCTGCAATCCACAGTTTGTAGAAATGCACGGTTACAAAAGCGCAGATGAAATCATTGATATGGACATCGAGATGCTGGTTGCGCCGGAAAACAGCAAACAGTTCATGGATGCGCTCAACCAACCGGTGAAAGATGACAACAGGTTACTAAGCCAGGAGTATATCCTGCTGCGCGAGGACGGCAGCCGTTTTATCGGTGAAGTGCGCGTATCACCGGTGTGTGATGCGGCAGGTGAAACACAAGGCAGCATTGCCATCGTCCGAGATGTGACCGAGCGAAAAAAGGCAGAAGCTGCTTTGCGCTCCAGCGAGATGCGTTTCCATGCCTTTATGAATACCCTGCCTGCCCTGGCTTTTTACAAAGATGAGGAAGGGCATTACCTTTTCACCAATAAAACCTATCAACAAGAGTACAAATTCACCGATTCCACATGGAAAGGCAAAACTGATTTTGAATTATGGTCCGATAGGGCGGAGCGAATCCGTGAGATCGACCAAAAAGTATTGACAAGCGGAAAACCGCTGGTGACGACCAGCACCTCTACATCGATTACCCGTGAAAATTACTGGCAGGTGTTTAAATTTCCCTTTAGCGATGCTGAAGGGAACAAATTCCTGGGTGCTATCGCCATCGAAATAACGGAACAAAAACGAGCTCAAGAATTGATTTCACGACAGCTCCGCAACCTGGAAGCTCTGCATACCATCGACCATGCCATTGCCGCCAATACTGAAATGGATGCCACGGTGCGCATACTGCTTCAACAGGCGCAAAGCCAGCTCGGAGTGGATGCTGCTGATCTTCTCTTACTTGAGGAAGCAACCCAGATGCTGATCCTGGCGGACAGCATTGGGTTTTACGGTCACATTAACGCGCCGCAAGTAACGCTCAGAGTGGGCACCGGTTGCGCCGGGCAGGCTGTCTTGAAACAGCAAAACATTCAGATTACGGATATTCGAGAAGGCGGTGGTTGTACGCAATATGCCCCTGCAGACTGGGAAAAAGAAGGTTTCATCAGTTACTTTTGCGTCCCCCTGATCGCCAAAGGAGTGGTCAAAGGCGTCCTGGAATTATTCCACCGCAGCAAGTTCGAGCCTGACACCGAATGGCAAAACTTCCTCGATCTGTTAGCCGGTCAGGCAGCCATCGCCATCGACAATGCAACACTTTTCAAGGACCTGCAGCGTTCCAATATGGAAATGTCGCTGGCGTATGACACTACGCTGGAAGGTTGGGCAAAAGCGTTGGAACTGCGTGACCGCGAAACCGAGGGGCACAGCCGTCGCGTGACCGATCTGACCATGCAGCTTGCCCGTTTGATGGGGATGAGCCAGGATGAGCTCATCCACGTCCGGCGTGGCGCTTTGCTCCACGACATCGGCAAGATGGGTATCCCAGACAGCATCCTGCACAAACCTGGACCCTTGAACGATGAAGAATGGGAAATCATGAAGCAGCATCCTGTCATGGCGTATCAACTGCTGATCAACATTCCTTACCTGCGCCGATCCATCGACATTCCTTATGGACATCATGAACGCTGGGATGGCAGCGGGTATCCGCAAGGTCTGCGTGGAATGCAAATCCCCCTGGCAGCACGTATCTTCGCCGCCATCGATATCTGGGATGCGCTGCTTTCAGACCGTCCCTACCGCCCTGCCTGGTCGCAAGAAAAGGTGCTGGCTTATCTTAAAGAGCAGGCTGGAGTGCAGCTTGACCCAGAGGTGGTCGAGCGGTTCCTGGAACTGCTGCAAAGCGGCAATTACTGACCTCGAAGCGCCCTTGCTTTTTGAATAAAAGTGCGTGCTTTAGCCGGATCCACAGGGTCTAAAAAGTTCCCACCGGTTTTTATGCTGCTGCCCACAATAATGGCATCTGAAAGACGCATAAACTCAGCCAGGTTGTTCAAATTTACCCCGCCGCCGGCAACCAGGCAAGCATTGGGTAGTTTTTCGCGCAACAATGCCATGCGTGCAAGCGCATCTTGCACATCATAACCAGATACCACCAGTGCATCTACCGCTGCATGACGCAGCGTCAAATCAGCCAGGACGGGCAAGGGAAATTCACCCAATGGAGCACTGGTGCGGTCGTATAAATCGCCGAGCAGTGTAATCTCTTCAGCAGCAATGCGCTTCCGAAATGCCAATACCTCATGTGGGTCGGCGCTGATAACACCGGTAGATGTAGTTACCGCACCGACATTAATTTTGATGCGCACAAACTCGCCGCCCGCTGCCCTGGCAATGGCAAGGGCTGCTTTGCTGCCATTCATCAGAACGTTGACCCCTAACGGAAGCGGACAGGCGTCTTTGATGCGTAACGCGGCTGCCGTCATAAACGCCAACGTGGCTTCATCACCCTGTTCCAGCGCAGGTACATCACCGGTGTTCTGCAGCATCAGTGCGTCAAACCCTGCCTCCATCAACATTTCTGCTTCTCCTAAAGCACGGTCAAGAACTTGCGAAAATGGCTCTGAAAAATGCACCGAACCAGGTAAACCTGCCAGGTGTACCATGCCAATCATGGGTTGCTTATTACGAGTCAAAAACGATTCACGCATTACGCTTCTCCGTCTTGCAGGATGCGGCTCTCAAAAATCTGGCGAAAGTTCACTTCTTTGATTTTTGGATTATCAAAACCCAACATTACGGTGTTGTTGGCAACTGCCAGGTGAAAAGCAAAGAGTTCTGCCGGTATGCAGCAAAGCAACGGGCTGAGAATTTCATCCACAGGGAAATAAACCGGCGCAACCAGGTCAGCCAAAGCCGCCGTTTCATGATCCTTCGGGTCACACACAGCCACACAGGTAGAGCCCATAGCTTTAATCGCAACCATCTGCTCGCGGGCGCGTTCCCGGCTGGCTCCCGGTGGCGCCATCACAAAGGTAGTCGTGCGATCACTGGTCGTAAAATACTGCTCATGTGCCCATTCTTCCATTTGCTGACCTACCGCCGGAAAGCGTGTGGCTTCGATCACCTTTGCCATTGAGAACAAAGCCGTACCATAATTTGGACCCGCTCCAATAAACACCAGTGCACTTTTATCTAAATCGATTCTTTGCGCTAATGCTTCCATTACAGGCAGGTTGGCATCGATGGTCATTTGCATAGGGGTAGACAACGCAGAAAGCACATCCAGTTTATGCTGCACGGCTGCCTGTTCCATCTTTCCATTGAGTTCTGCAAGGTGTAAAGCCAGGCAGTATTGCGCCACCAGCGAAGCCATGTAACTGCTGGTACCAGGAGCAAACCTGCGTTCGGAGTAAGCCAGGTCAATAGTAAACTGTGCTTTCTGAGATATACCTTCCTTTAGATTACTGGTGGCTGCCACGCTGACCAGTCCACACCGGTTTGCTTGCAGCACACATTCCAGCGTGCGCGCCACTCGCCCGGAATTGGAGACAGCAAGAACAAGGCTGCCAGGAGGGGCGTAATTTACCCAATAACGGGAGAATTCCATCGCTTGCAGTGCTTCTGTGGGAATACCTGCCCAGGCTTCAAAAGCCAGGCGAGTTGCCATTCCACAGTACCATGAATCACCACAGCCAACCAGGTAAATCTTTTGCGGTACTTTTTCCAATTTTAGATGTTTTTTGATTTGTGAATAAATCAGGTGCGGTGCGTTTTGTAAAAAAGGCACCTGAGCCTGTATCCCAGCCAGCATATTTTGCCATTTTAAATCGATCTGGTCAAAGTTCATTTTGATCCTTTTCTCAATCCACTATGCGATGAAAAATCGATTATGTGCACGGTGAAAAATTTGGCACGGTAAATCTTTTAACCACATATTCCTTCTATACCTTGTGGAGCGAAATACTACGCAGGCAATTCGCCAGACAAATGCTTGCTTCTAATTTTAACCCATCTTCCGGGTTGCAACGTTGACGGCAAAGAAACGCAGGGGGATTGACGCTGCAATACACCCTTCACAAGTCAGAACCCGCGGTTCTCAATTTGGGAAAGTATTGGCAAAAATCTGGCTCTCAAATAACAGGAATTCGGGTTGGGAATTTTTCCCGCCCGCCCCAATCTGGATTTAGGTCAGAACTTGAAAAGGCTATGCAATCATGTTATTATTTAGCATTGCTAATGATTAGGTATGCTATGGAAAATCAACACATATCAGATACAATCGCAAAAGATATTTTGGAAATCGTGCCTTTGCTGCGCAGCAACATCAATGCACATATTCACTACGAAATTGACAAACGCCGCTGGGTTACGCCAGGGCAATTGCGTCTCTTGTACCTGATCGATCAGGGCACCACCAGCGCACGCGGGCTTGCTGCCAGGCAAAAGGTCAGCGCACCCACAATCAGCCGCCAGGTGGATTGCCTTGTTGAAAAGGGGCTGGTACAGCGCGAAAACATGCACACTGACCGCAGGATGGTAGCATTGACACTTACTACAAACGGCGCCAATGTATTAAACAGCGTAATGGGCAGCACGCAAGCCTGGATTGCAAGCCTGCTCACCAGCCTGGAGCCAGAAGAACAAAAAATACTTCAGGACGCCATGATCTTGCTAAAAGTACTATTCAAACAGGAGCAGGAAAAAGTTGATCGTGGCTAAATCCAGAAATTCAGCAAAGTACGGCTCGGATAAAAGGTGTGTAAGCGCATGAAAAAAAGCAATCGCCGCATCCTTGTGCTCCTTTTCCTGACGCTATTCACCATCATGGTGGGTTTTGGCATCATCATGCCGATCCTGCCGTATTACGCAGAAAGCATGGGAGCATCCGCAACCGAACTGGGCTTGCTTTCCGCTTTATATGCGGCGCTACAGTTCCTGTTCGCTCCTTTCTGGGGCAGGCTTTCAGATCGTGTTGGGCGCAAACCCTTGTTGCTGTTGGGTCTCTTCGGGTTCACATTTACATTTATTGGCTTTGGCTTGTCTACCCGTTTGTGGATGCTCTTCCTGACGCGCGGTTTGAGCGGTTTACTTTCATCTGCTACGCTGCCGACCGTAATGGCGTATATTGCCGATACGACCGATGATGAAGAACGCAGCAAAGGCATGAGCCTGGTAGGGGCTGCCATGGGGCTGGGAATGATCTTTGGACCAGTGATAGGCGGGTTTTTCGGTGAGCTTAACACCAGCGTGCCTTTCTTTTTCTCTTCGGGTCTGAGCCTGGTCATTGCCATTTTTGCCCTGTTCTTTTTACCAGAGTCACTATCCACTGAAAACAAACAAGCTGCCAGGGAGAGTTTAAAGAAAGGTGGGGGTATCTCAGATATTTTCCGGATGCTGCGTGGACCGCTGGCATTTTTACTCCTGCTTGCCCTGCTGACAAGCTTTGGTCTGGCTCAGATGGAAAGTACATCCGCTTTGTTTTACGAACGCCGTTTTCATGCCGGTGAAGCAGATATGGGGTTCATTTTCATGGCGATGGGAATTGTCTCTTTCTTCACACAAATGTTTCTCGTAGACAAGGTCATCAATCGACTGGGAGAGTATCGCGCGATCCAGTTTGGTTTGTTGGGTTCCCTTATCTCTTTTTTGTTATTTCCAACAATCCAGAACTTGATCGGGGCAATGGCTGTAAATATTTTCATGGGCTTCACCACATCTTTTCTGCGACCTGCACTCAATACGCTGATTTCTAAACGCACACCTGCTAATGAACAGGGAGTGACGCTGGGGGTGACCAATTCATATTACAGCCTGGGGCGTATGTTCGGACCCATTACCGGCGGGATGTTTTTCGACCATTTGGGGATTACCAGCCCATTTTTCTTTGCTGCACTCATTAATTCACTGGCATTGGCGTCTACCTTTATCCTTTTTGCCGCGAAACCCAAAAAACAACAGCAGACCCTGCCTCAAAATGCTGGTGAATGAAAAAGACCTGTTTCCACCTCTTTTAAATGTTAAAGAAACGTTTCCTTGTGAAACATCCCGAATCCATGACGTTCTTGATGTGAAACACCGAATCATGCATTTGAACCGGGAAAAAAGACCTGTGGAATCCTGTGGAAAAATTTTATTCTTTTAATCTAGATATGGTGATATCGAATCATTTTGACATTCAAGCCCCACATATGGGGGAGAGCATCTGTGGAAAACCTGTATATGGCTTGCGTATACCCTCATTTGGTAAAGGAGGGATGATTCAATTTCGGAGTTTCCTTTAACGATTCGTTATCTTAAAGATTCCGATATTTTTAAACTAAAGCGGTTGATTCGGCTTGATAGGGGAAATTTTTCTTGCTAGAATAAGGCTAGTCAACACAAGGTTCCTCAAAATTTTCTCCCTTGGTTCGAAGTTATTTCGAGAATGATATGGGGTATTTTACCTGTAATTTTTTGCAGGTACGAGGGTGTTTTTGCGCTGGATTTCCGGCACTGAAATTTACATAGGAGGTTGTTTTTTCATGAATGCAAATCAAGCCTGGCAATCGACTCTAGGTCAAATTCAGATGGAAATGTCTAAAGCATCCTACGATACCTGGGTGCGCAATGCCCAGTTGATTTCACACGAAGATAACACCTTTTTGGTGGGAGTTCCCAACGCGTATGCGCGTGATTGGCTGGAAGATCGCCTGACCAGCACCATGAACCGCATGCTGGCAGGCATGATGAACACCCCGCAGCAAGTGCATTTCGTCGTCTGGCACCCTGAAGAAAACCCGGCATCATCACAAGAGGAAGAACTTGTCCAAACCTCAACATCGGTAGATGAAACACCGCAGCGAATCAACCCCACGATCAACCCGCGTTATGCTTTTGAATCCTTTGTGGTAGGCGCAAGCAATCGCCTGGCACACGCCGCCTGCATGGCGGTTGCCGAGAACCCGGCGCGTGCCTATAACCCGCTGTTCCTCTATGGTGGCGTTGGTTTGGGTAAAACACACTTGCTGCACGCCATTGGGAACGTCTGTGGGCGAAAAGGATTATCGGTTCTCTATGTTTCGTCTGAGGAGTTCACCAACGATTTCATCCATGCAATTCAAAAACACAGCAATGCCGCCTTCCGCGAGCGTTATCGCAATACAGATGTACTTCTGATCGATGATATCCAGTTCATTGCCAACAAAGAACAAACGCAGGAAGAGTTCTTCCATACTTTCAACACGCTTTACAGCCAGGAAAAGCAAATCGTCATTTCATCTGACCGCCCTCCAAAAGCCCTGGTGACGCTGGAAGAACGGCTGCGTTCGCGTTTTGAATGGGGCTTGATTGGCGACATTCAACCGCCCGACCTGGAAACGCGCATCGCCATTTTGCAATCCAAAGCAGAACGAGCCGGGCGCGGTGTTCCCTTCGGCATCCTGGAAATGATTGCACGCCAGGTACAGTCCAACATTCGCGAGTTGGAAGGTGCACTGACGCGCGTGCTGGCTTTCTCCGACCTGACCGGGCAGCCGCTCGGCGCCGACCTGGTCAACGCTGCCCTGGCTGACTTGCTGCCCAACCGTCATTCCGTTGAACCACGCCAGGTAGTCAACGCCGTTGCCAGCGCGTTCGGTGTAAGCATCGATCAAATGTGCGGGCGCAGCCGCTCGCGCGAAATTGCCCTGCCGCGCCATGTCGCCATGTACTTGCTGCGCTCCGAGGTAAATGTTTCACTGCCGCAAATTGGTGAGACATTCGGTGGACGTGACCACACCACGGTGATGCATGCCTGCGACAAGGTTGCTGACTTGATTGAACGTGATGACCGTCTGCGCCGGCAGGTTTTGCAAATCCGAGAACAGCTATACGGCAGCGTCCCGGCGTTCTAGCTACACAACATCACTTCAACCGCATATCGAGGCTGTCTCAAAAGTCGATGATAGGCAGCTTTGGGATAAGCTTCTCTTTTCCACTCTGAGAAAAAACCCACATTTGTGGCAAACCACCGCTAATCAATAACGCTGTATCAATCCAGCTACTCCTCGCCCTGTAAGCACAGCCCCGCAGGGAAGATAAATCTTCCGGCGGGTGAGCGTAAATCCCTAACCCTGTGGGATCAAGCTGGCTAGTTTCCCATACAAAGATGGGAGCTCCCTTTTCAAACAGCATTGGGCAAAGCATCGCTCGCAAAAGAACCAAATACCGCCACATCCAAATGACCTCCCCGCTGATGTTATAATGCGGATATGAAACGGATCAATTTCCGCTGGTTGATTGTGCTGGCAATTTTTCTGTTATCCGCCTGTACAACATCACCCGAACAAACCGTTGTTTCCATAACAGACACCCCCACTGCTGGTTTGCTGATGCCATACAGCACGCCGACTCCCAGCGCCACACCTCTTCCGCCTGATCCCGCCACTGCAACACCCTTCCCAACCCCAACCACCACACCGCGAACGCACGTGGTGAAAAGCGGTGAAGATATGCTCAGCATCGCCTTCCGTTACGGAATCACACTGGATGAGCTGAAAAACGCCAATCCTGATGTTGACCCTAATCTGATGAGCGTAGACACAGTGCTGGTTATCCCGGCTTCATCCCAAAGCCAGGTAGATGCGGACGTGCTCCCTACACCCACAGCCGTGAGCGCTTCGTTGAAGAATCCAGGCTGCTACTCCAGTGCAGAAGGGGGTCTGTGGTGCTTTACAATGGTGGAAAACCCCAACGATTACCCCCTTGAAAGCATCAGCGCAGTGGTCAGGCTTGCCGATACAGCCGGTGTACAAATGGATGAGCGAACAGCCCTGACCCCCTTAAACCTGCTGCCTGCACATGCAATGCTGCCTTTGATGGTTTATTTCCCTGCGCCAGTACCTGCGGATTTTCAGGTAAATGTCAGTTTTCAATCTGCGCTGCCAGTCAGTGCCAGTGAAAATCGTTACCTGCCGGCTCAGGTAGAAAATCTGCAAATTGAGCAAAGCACAGACAGGTTAAGCGCAACCGTCAGCGGAGAAATTTCGCTGGCAGAGGGCACTACGGATGCCCGTCTGATTTGGGTGGCTGCGGTGGCATACGAATCTAGCGGCGCGGTAAACGGCGTTCGCCGTTGGGAAACTAACCAGACTCTCACAGTGGGAAGCATGCTGCCTTTCGACATGGTCGTGTACAGCATGGGCAGCCCAATCGCGAAAGTGGATGTATTTGTCGAGTGCCGTCCCTGACAATGGCTGACGAACCAACATCTGAAAATATGATCCGCACACATTTGCCGAAAGTGGAATCTTCGGTAAACAGGGAGGCAGAAAAAATTACGGATAACCGGCACGTTTCTGGCACCGGTTTACCTGACTCATAGAGAGGGAACAAAGGCATGACAGAAAATTCAGCATCTGAAATCGGTCCACGAGAATGGTTTATTGCAATCGGTGTATCGTTGGTTTTGATTGTTGTCTGCGTAGGAGCAGGTTTTTTTGTTTTTCAACGCGTTGCCACCCCCCCAACCCAGACCCCTGGTGTTTCCACCCAAGTCATAAATCAGCAAGCAGTTCCTTCCAGTACCAGTACTGATGAAGAAAAACCACAAAACCTCCAACCAGCTCAAAGCGAACGTTTATCATTCTCAGAAAGCCTTCAGAGCTCCTATCTTTTCACCAACCCAGTCGAATCGGTTGGCTGCCTGCTGATGATTGTCTTGTTGTTGGGATCAATTTTTCTGTTGGATGTGTATTTACGCCGCCGTCGTGAAAAAAAATAATGGCGGTACCGCATTTTTTCACCGCTATTTCTTCTTTGAGCAAGAAAAAACTCAGTCTCCCCAAATCATGTAGGCATCTTCTTTACAGGGGGCTTGTACATCCTTCAAGCAAACTCTATAAGAGATCAGGCTGCCATTTTCGGCTGATATAACCGGTTCAATTTGAAGGTAAGCTTTCCCACCGGCATCGCTGGGGGGAAAGGTATAACTGACCTGCGTCCCATCGGGCATGGTCACCAGCAAATCCGCCTGGATGCCTGAAACAGTTTGGTTTGTCTCACGGTCAAAAACAACAATTTGAATTACCTGGGTTTCACCCCTGCGTACCTGCGGGGACTGCTCGCTGACTACAAAGGAAATCCTCTTATCCCGTACAGTATCCTCAGAATCTTCCGAAAACCACTGTCCAACCCCACCCTGGACAGAGAGAGGGGTCATTTCTGGTTGGGTAGCCAGGTATTGAGTACCCAGATCGACCAGATACACCGCTTCACCATCCACTGCATTTTTGTCGTACTCAAGGCAAAAATGCGCAAAACACTGCCGGGGTATACCGCTGCCAGGGTTATAAGGATCGATGATTGGGTCACCGGAAAGTGACATCCCGCCATTCGTCTGTAGAAAATTCTCGAAAACAAGCGGGATGTGATAGCCCAGATCGCCCTCAACCGGGTAAAAATCCATCTGGCTCTCCACTCCATAGAGGCGGGGTCCCGGTGACATCGCCGGCATACCCAATACGGCGGGTAGAGTACGCAAACGGAGTGCACTGGGTTGGCTTACAGGGGCATAAAACACAGCCTTTTCATATACCATTTCCAGGCTACCGTCCGCTGCCAGGTAGAGATCGGTCAATGGCTCTCCAAACAGGTTGCTTCCTCCTAAAAACTCTACTGCAACCACAAAATCGGCGCGCGGGTCATTCCGCGAAGGTAGAGCCTGGATCACCGTGCTTTCCCAATCCGCCGGGCATTGATCGCTGCAGACCCATGCACCATATTCAATCAAACCAGGTCCCTGCCCAGCATCATCGAGGTTGATATAAAAGCCGAGGTTTTCAAAATACTGTTCAATCCGGTTACGGGCGTGATTGTAAAAAGCATTGGTCAGGGGTTTACCTGCATAGAGGGAACCATAAAAGTGGTCGTAGAGATGATCAAAAGCCGGATAAAGCACATATCCATCCACAATACGCGCTTCTTCTATCGGGAGTTCAACGGGGGTTTCGGCTTTCAAGGAAAGTGCCAACCCTAACGGTTCCACCCGGTAGCGAGCGATACCGGTGGTTTGGGGGTCATAACACAGCAGCGCACTGGAGGTGTACTGGCACATCATCCCGTTAAGTTCCATTAACGGGGAGAGCGCTTCTCCTAAAAAGTTTTTCCCATCCAGTTCATTGTAAAAATCTTTAAGCGCCTGGTCTATCGGATAGGTGTTATCGGGTCGCAAATCAGATTGAAAATGGTCCCCTACGCTGCACGCAGAAAGGAGAAAAAGGAACAACGCCGCCAAAGCAAGCAAAGCGGGAATCTGTTTATGGGATGTTAAAGCAATGTGTGGTGAAGTCATAAGCAATCTTGGAGTAGCCTTTGAAACCTCCCCATATATAGGGGCGCGTGGCACGCGCAATACCACATATTGGTACTTACTGGGTTAATCTTACCAAAAAAACGAAAAAACCACAATGGTTTTTGTCAAGGAATCCTGTGCATTTGTCAAAATGATTCATATATTGAGTCGGATTCTGCTATCCATGTCTTCACAACCCTGCAAGCCGTTCTTGCGCTCCTAAAGCACCCAAAATCCCGGCGTGACACCCAATGGCAGCATCCAGTATGGATGTGTTTTTTGTGTGAGCGACTCTCTGATTGCAAAAACGACGCCTTATGCTGTGCCTGCGGTAAAATTAACCTGGCGATTCAGTTATTATGGGAATGAATTCGCCTTATCAGGCTCAAACTGTACAGGCAAAAACACCATGAAACACATCCAACGCATTTTCATGTGGATCATCTTTTTTGGGGCAATCTCCCTCCTCTCAGCATGTCTTCCCTCATCTGTGGTCAAGACCTCGTTGCCGGCAAGCTTTACAACTGTTGCATCTGCAACCCCCACCCCCACCGCCACCGCATTTATTACACCCACACGAGCAGACGCGGCTGTGGGAACAGAAACATTTGTATCCACGCTGGAATCGCAGGTATCACAAGAAGACCCCGAGCTCTCTCAACCACAACTGGAGCGTTCGCAGTATCACTTGATTGTTAACCTGGATTACCAGCAACATCTGGTTGCCGTGGAAGAACGCCTGAGTTATCTCAACACAACAGAAATTACACTGGACACGTTGGTTTTGCTTTTTGAGGCGCAGCGCATTGCTCAGGAATTCTCGCTCATAACGCTTCACTGGCAGGATGGTAGCGATGTACAAAATTTCACCCTGCAGGACGGCATCCTGACCATCCCGCTTCCACAGCCTTTGCTGCCCGGTGAAATTCGACCTGTTGTTCTTACGTTTGTTTACAGACTACCAGCAGAGGAAGGTACTTTGGGTTATTCTGAACGGCAGGCAAACCTGGCAGACTGGTATGCTTTTTCAGCACCTTATCACCCACAGGATGGGTGGATGCAGAACTCACCAGCCCAGGTTGGCGAGCATCTGACATACGACCTTTCTGATATCCTTGTGGAACTACGACTGACGGGTGAAATGACCAACCTGGTCATCGCAGCCCCGGCTGCGGCTGAAGAAGCTGGAGATGCCATCCGATATATCCGCCAGAAAGCACGAAATTTTACACTTTCGGTCAGCCCGGAGTATGTGCTACTTCAAGATTCTGCTCTGCCGCTTTACGCGTATGTATTCCCAGAACACGTCAGCGCCGGTCAGATGAGCCTGCGTTGTGCAGGAGAAGCCCTGCGCTTGTACAGCAGCCTGTATGGCAACCCAGACTTGCAACAATTGAATATTGTTGAGGCTGATTTTCCCGATGGAATGGAATACGACGGATTGTTTTTCCTGAACTGGCTTTATTTCGAATACCCGGGAAGCGGTGTTCAAAGCGGGTTATGCACTTTATCGGCACACGAAACTGCCCATCAATGGTGGCATCGGCTGGTTGAAAATGACCCGGCACAACAACCCTGGCTGGATGAATCGCTTTGTACCTTCAGCGAGCTGGTTTTTTATGAGCAGCTTTATCCTGATTCGGTTTCCTGGTGGTGGGGATACCGCATCAACGACTACCAGCCGCAGGGATGGGTCAACAGCAGCATCTACGATTTCACTGATTACCGCGGATACGTCAACGCAGTATATTTGCGCGGAGCACAATTTCTGGATGCGCTGCGTCGCACCGTTGGAGACGAGGCGATGTTGAATTTCCTGCGCGCGTATGCCAGCGAGTATCGCTTTCAACGGGCAGATACCCAGGGCTTTTTCACGCTCTGGAACACCCAGACAGGCATAGATGCTCAACCGACAATGGAGCGCTTTTTCAAACCAAATCAGTAAATCGGCTGACCTGATAACCACAAAGCCATCCCTTTCCGAAACAACCGGATGCATGTTGAAGCTCATTTTTCTTTTATAATTAAACCTGCTATTGTAATCAGTTGAAAATCTTTGTTCATAGAGGTAAAAAAACAGCCGATTACTTTTGCAAGCAAAATGGACTCTTTATGACAAACTCATCAAAACAAGAAGTGCACCGAATTTCAAATAAGAAGAATACCCCTGTTTTTGCAGGACGCATTGTTCCAATCATCATTACCCTGGCTTGGGCTGGGATCGCTGTGGGCATCGGCACAGAAAAAATACCCTACTACAGCGAGGTGCTTGGGCGCGGTCATCGCATCCCATTTGCGGATCAATTTTTTATCGCCGGTTTTCTCCTCATCGCCGCAATCCTGATGATCCAGGTCTGGTATCCACAATGCATGCTCCGATTTCAACGGCTTCGCAGCCGGCTGGGTTGGCTACGCTGGCTGCTGGTACTGATACCCGCGCTGGCGGTATCCTGGTTTTTTGTTTTCAGTTCATTTAGCGCACGCTTCGACGGCTTTTTTACCCGCTTGTTTATCTACCTGTCTGCTGTGCTATTCTCGCTCTGGTTCGCAGCTCGCGATCCTGACGCGCCCCTGGAATGGACGCCTTCCCTGGTCAGCTTGGCTTTGTTCAGCAGCACGTTTTTACTGGTGCAAGCCAGCCAGACAGTGATTGATTACCCTTTCCGGTTGTCCTGGTCTGAAGGCAACCGCTTTTACGATTATTCGGTGCTCTTCGGGCGCCGCCTTTACAATTTCCCCGCCGATCAACCTTTTAACGCTTTCATTGATATCGGCAGGCAAAGCCTGTGGGGGCTACCTTTCCTTTTCGGCGATATTTCCATCCAGGTGATGCGCTGTTGGAGCCAATTCCTGTTCACCGTGCCGTATATCCTCTTAGGATGGGCTTTTATCCGCCGCCGTGAGACGGGTACGGGTGTGTTCTTCTTGTTTGGACTTTGGTCAATGCTCTTTCTCAGTCAGGGTCCCATTTACACCCCCCTGATCTTTGCAGCCATCCTGGTGGCACTCACCCGCCGCTCACCGATCTGGCTGGCTGCCATTGTGATTGCAACAGCGAGCTATTACACCCGT
Source organism: uncultured Anaerolineaceae bacterium (assembly GCA_964426355.1). Classification (GTDB taxonomy): domain Bacteria; phylum Chloroflexota; class Anaerolineae; order Anaerolineales; family Anaerolineaceae; genus JAJFTV01. The sequence goes on along the minus strand of CAYRRA010000007.1, from coordinate 3,587 downwards.
CTGGCGCGCTTTACCTGGTTGTTTGCGCCGGCTATGTGGGCAGTGCTGATCGCATTCCTGCAAACTTACAACCCGCCCATCACCACACGCCAACGCTGGATTCGTTCTCTTGTGCTGGGTGTCAGCGGGATCCTGGGAGGGTATTTACTGCCAGAATTGGTTAATTGGATCAACCCTGCCGCCAATGCCTCGTTCACGGTGGAACAGCTTAATCTTTCAGCCGTTGGCAATATCATCGAGCGCCAACCGCTGTTATGGAACCGCCTTCTACCCAATGAAACTTACTCGCTGGGGATTGTGCCCGGTCTTCTGCTGGCGACCAGTCCGTTATGGGTTGTATTAATCACTGCACTTGCCAGAAAAATATGGAAACTGGATACCTGGCAAACGCTTTATCTAAGTGCGATGAGCCTGGCTTTTCTCGCTGTCGGGCTGGTCATCAGTGTCAAAATCGGTGGCGGAAGCAACCTGCACAACCTGGACATGCTGCTGGTTGGGATGGTGTTTACAGCCGGCATAATGCTGGAAAGCGGTGGAAAACGCTGGCTGATGGACTCATCTACCTTTCCGCGTTTAGTGCAGTTTATGCTGATAATGCTGCTGCTGTATCCGGTGAGTATTGAAATGTTTAAAGTAACGCCGCGTATCCTGCCGGAAGACAAAATCATACAACAGGCGCTGCTCAACACCCAGGAACTGGTGGATGAATATAAGACTGAAGGGGAAGTGCTTTTCCTGGACCAACGCCAATTGTTGACCTTTGGATATGTTGAGGATGTTCCGTTGGTGACCGATTATGAGAAAAAATTGCTCATGGAAATGGCAATGCAGAACCAGGAAGGCTATTTTGACGGGTTTTACCGTGACCTAGCCGCGCACCGCTTCAGCTTGATTGTCAGCGAGCCGCTTTTTACCAGTTTTCAGGAAGAAGAGTACAATTTTGGCAACGAGAACAACGCCTGGGTCCGCTGGGTCTCGATCCCGCTATTGTGCTATTATGAACCCGTGAGCACGTATTCTGAAGTGGGCTTGCAATTCCTGGTGCCCAAAACAAAATCCCCACCGGATGACGGACTAATCTGTCCGGAATACTAAGCCAATCGATTGGAGTAAATGGATGGCAGACTTGATGCAAAAGCTGCTCCCGCTGATCGCCCTGTTCGCATGGGCAGGTTTATGGAGCATAGGCGGTATATGGATTGCCCGTTCGGCGTTCACCCTGCGCCGCAACGAACTGGCGCTCACTGGTATGGGTTTGGGGTTAGTCCTGGAGAATTGGGTTGCAAATCTGTTGGGGCAATGGCTGCCCGGGCTTCCCTTGCAGAGCGCTTTCTGGCTGGCTGCCAGCCTGGTGGCTTTGACCGGTTTGCTCTTTTCCTGGAAAGAAGTGCGCCAGAAACCGCTTTCGCTGTTGCGCATCCCCATCCTGCCTGTACAATGGGTGACCTTTGCCGTACTGGTGTATGTATTTTTCGTCATCGGACGCGGTTTGGCAATGCTGGATGATTTTCAAAACGTGCCAATTACATCGTTCATCGCTGCCGGTGATATCCCACCGCATTTTTCAATGGACCCCGATGTGAGTTACGGGTATCATTATTTCACGCTGTTATTTGCCGCTCAACTGATGCATATCGGCGATTTCTTCGTCTGGACTGCAATGGACCTTGCCAGGGGTCTGAGTTTTGCGCTGGCGTTGATGCTCAGCGCACTGTTTGTTCAACGGGTAACAGGCAGTAAACTGGCGGGTTTGTTGGGTGGAATGATGAGCGCATTTGCGGGTGGGGCGCGCTGGCTGCTCTTGCTGCTGCCACAGGGTATCTTAAAAAAATTGGGCACTGACCTGACCATGCTCGGTTCAGGCGCACAAAGCGGTTCTGACCTGGTAAGTGCGCTGGGCAGCACCTGGGCGGCAACAGGTATGGGTCCTTTTCCCTTTCCATTTGCATACGTCAATGGATTCAACTCAACGAATGTGATTCTCTACCATGCTGGAGCAGGTGGGACAAGCGCTTTATTGGCTGCGCTTCTCCTTTTGCTACATAACAAATGGCGCGGCTGGCGCGCATGGGTTGTTATGGCAGCTCTCCTGGCTGCATTAGGTCTGACCAGTGAGACTTCCCTGGTGATTATCTGTGCAGGTGTGGTTCTCGTCAGTGCCGTTTATATGCTCACCCACCGCTCCTGGAGACTGCCGCGCACGTTGTGGCGCTGGTTCCTTGCTGCGATCGCCGGGGGTCTGCTGGCGCTTGTCCAGGGCGGCGTCATCACCACGTTAGCCGCGAACTGGATGTCCAGGCTCTTTCCCAACTGGTTCCAGGCAGAAGCTGCGTATCACACTTTTTCGTTTTCCTTTTTCTTTCCCCCAAAGGTGCTTTCAAGCCACCTGGGGTATCTTGCATTAAATGATCCTGCACAAATTCTGCTGGCGCTGCTGGAAATTGGACCCATCTTGCTGGTGCTACCCCTGGTAGCTGTATGGATGGTAAAAGCCTTCCGCTATCAACGCTGGTATGAAGTCATGCTGGCGCTGGTCGCAGTGGCTAGCCTGGGGTTATGGGTGATCGAGCTCAGCGGTGCAGCCGGGCTGACAGCCCTGACCCGCGTTCAAAGCCTGCCCATCGGTGTGCTCAGCACATTTGCCGTCCCGGCAGTGTGGTTGTGGGCACGCCAGCGCTCCGATGGCATCAAAGCCGGGGTGGCAGGGTTCTTCTTTATCAATATGTTCGGTGGTTTCCTCCTGTTGGGGATTTCACTGATTGCCGCTCCAAATCCCGTAACGACAGAATTCACGTCAACGATGGATGTAAAAATGATCGAACTGTATTGGGATCAACTGGAGGAAGATGCGTGGGTCTTCGACCATGACCCGTATCGCTCGCCGATTGTTTTTGGGCGTGCCAACAATTCCTCGTATGACGTTTTTAAGCGCAAACCGGAATGGGTGTCGCTCACAGAAAACCCCGACCCGTATGCGCTGAACGCCGCTGGATATTCCTACCTGTATTTGGATAAAGCCTATTGGGACCAGTTAAATGAGGATCAGCAGGCTGCCCTGCAAGACCCCTGCGTTCTGCTGGTGCATGAGGAGAAGCACAAACGCCTGGATGACTATCGCAAGCTCTTGGATGTAAGGCAATGCAGATGAAAACACGATGGATATTATTGTTCCTGTTCCTCTTTTGCCTGGCAGGTTGCAGTGCGCAACCCGGCAGCGCGGAAGAACAAAGCATCCCGGTGCCTACCATCACACCTGCTTCCGGTGAAGCCATCCAATACAGCGGCAACCAGCCAATTACGGCTGAGGAAGTGGTTTACGCATTCTTGACTGCGTACGAAAACGACCCCGACCAAATGATGCTGTTTTTATCTCCGGAATTGCAGACGTCCCTGCCGGAAGGTGGTTTACTGGCGTGGCTGGATTTTCACGGCACGCTGGAAGGGTTGGTTTTCACTTCCGGTACAACCGCAGCCGACCCCAATATGGCTGTTGTAGAAGCCAGGCTGCAAATTGGCGGCAATGAGGTTGTGCGCGCCTTTTACCTGAAATACAACGAAGAAAGCTGGAAAATCACCGGGATGGAAAA
>CAYRRA010000006.1:34945-46217 GCA_964426355.1 uncultured Anaerolineaceae bacterium | reverse complement strand
AACCCAGCCCAATGACTTCTTTTTTGTGGACAGGTAAATGGATATCACCGACAACATGCCAAGCAGGATATAAAGGTTTTCAGACGCCAGACCGATGGGATAAAACAAAAGTATCGGATAAAGACTGATACCAATCGCAGAAAGAACGCACACTTTACGCGAGAAACCGGCTTGCAGCCCCAAAAAAGCCGCAAGCGGAGCAAGCGCCCCAGCCAGCATGGCTTGAACCAGGCGGGCGAGAATAAAACGGGAGCTGGCTGGCACCCACGTGTAAAGAAAAGCCAGGAAGAAAGGGTAACCGGGGGCGCGAAAACTGGTTTCTAATCCCCCTTCCGGGAAGGAAAGCAGGTCAATTTCCAGAAATTGCGAATAGTAAGGGCTGAGGGTTTCCATATCCGCCCGCGAATACCAGCGAAAACCATTTCCCTCCTTTAACGATCTGGCAAGCATATCATATTGATACATATCATCCAGTGCAATGGGCTGATGGATAAAGATAAGAACAATGAACACGTGCACAAGAAAAGAGATTGCAAAGAGTTGTACCAACAGTTTGGGGGTTGAAAGGCTATCCGTACCCACTTTTTCGTATACCAGGCGCGTTGAACTAGAGTTGCTGCTCATCTTGAGAGCCTCCCGATGAATTGTTTGTATCGTGATTGATTTTTGGCAACAGGAAACGACACTGTTTCCGGTTGGAACAGTCAATAAGCTCTAAATCTCTGTCCTTCAGGCGTTTATACCGCTAAAGCCATGCTCCTTTGTGCCGCCCTGCCAAACAACGTCCCCAGGAGCAATCCCTCCAAAAGATATGGAAGCAAAAGGTAAACGAATAAAGCGACAAAATCTGTCTGTGCAATACTTGGGATGGAGTTATTAAACCAATAGCTCTGCATCAATGCAGATGAAAGACGGTTCACAAAAAAACCCGCCAACAGCGCCAGACTTCCCCAGCAGACAAATCGAAACAAATCAGCCCATTTCCGGTTGGCTGCTCCAAGAAAGAGACCAAAGAGACTCCCTCCGAGAATGGGAAAGAGAAATGGCACCCAAAATCCGCTCCCGATCCCTGGGGCTGAAAAGGCATCTGGAAAGAACCCGTCAAAGATTTTCCACAGAAACGTGTTCGCCAATAAAAAACCCAGTGCGCCAGATACAACAAACCTTATTCTTCTCCGGGGGTTCAAAAGACTCCCGATTGCCAGACCTCCTATACCGCCAGCAAATGCATAACTCAGTAAAGAGATCCAATAAGCCACTCCTCCGCCAAAACCCAGGTAGATTTTCAATTCCTCGATGATCCCCAATGGGATACAACCGACGGTAAAAGCAAAAATGTTGACGAAATAAGGTCGCTCCCGGAAAGATTTTCCCGATATATGCTGGCTGAGGATGCTAAGCGGCGCCTCGATCAATTCGCGGCTGAGGAAACCCAGGAGACTGACGATACCGTTTTGAGCATGTTCGGCAAACGCCTGCCGAAATACCTCGCCCATTTCCTGCCCAAAGCGGACGCGAAAACTCTTCGGGTACAGATATATGCTGAACAGATAGATCCACGAGGCAATCATCTGCCCGCTGTTTCCGGGCTGTTCTTCCAGACGGTTTTGCATGGGTTAGCTCTCCACCGGTCGAATCGAGGCAGCCAACTGAAACAGGGATTGAATCCTGGCAACTTCAGCATCCAAGACGCGGCTTCCCAGCGCGGTTAATTCATACTCTTTGCGCGTTCGGCTGGTTTCATCTCCAGCCTCATCCCCTTCACCTTTTCGTTGAATCCATCCCTGGTCTAACAGCCTCTTTAGCGCGCCGTATAACGTTCCTGTGCTAAACGTAATTCGGGCGTCGCTCATCTGGTGAACCGCTTTCATGATGGCATATCCATGTTTTGGTTCTGGGGATAAGCTCAGCAAAATGAAAAAAGTTGCTTCTGTCAATGGAAGGATATCTTTAATTTCAGTGTTCATATCATCGTCATTAATGTACTGTCGTTACACGCCATGTCGCATAACGACATATTAGCATTTTTTGTATTGAATGTCAAGAGGGGTTTTTTGGAGCGCCCGCTCGCCTTCCTCGCGGATCGCTTGCGCTTTTTCTTTCGAAAACACCCCCAACATCACCGAACGCTGCATTTCATCTTCATCTTTCCAATGCCACTCGCTGCGGTCAGGGCTGATCACCATATCAAGCAGGTAATCGCAGGTATCAAAGCCGGATGCGCCGCGGAGGAGTGGGTGCTGCAGGTTAATATACCAGCAGCACAATTCGTTTGTTTCCGCCACCCACATCGCATATACGCTGAAAGCTTCACCTGGGATCGCCAGGCTGAGCACGTTCGTATCCTTCCAGACCCAATCGACCAGCGGTAAATCTCCCCCCGCAACCACATCCTCTACCACCGGGCGCTTTTGCGTCGCCTTGCCGCATGAACCGGCACACCAATACAAAGCGGTCAGATCGGGAGTGTCCTGTACCACCCGTACAGGTAAAGCCCACCAGATCCGACCGCGACCAAGCCCGCGCAGCAACGCACAATCACCCATCAGCCAGGACGGTGACAATTCTCTGCGCTCTTTTCTCGGCTCTCTAGCCTTTGAGCAGCTTCAACATGCGTTCGCGGTAGGTTGTATCGCGCCCCGGAAGTTCGGGCTGAACGCGCGAGGCTTCTTCCAGGAAATGTTCGATGTTGCGACCCATCTCCGCGCCGCGCCGGGTGTGCATATCGATCGCGTAATCGGGGATCTGCATGCGCAGGTTTTCTTTTTCACCAGCCAGCTTGATCCAATTGAGCATCTCATCACTGGAGCGGTCCTTCTTGCAGCCGCACAAATAGCGCACCGCATGGATCGCAAAAAGCTGGCGGTCACCCATGCCATAATCAAGTATCAGACGCATCTGGCTGAGGTGATGGATCAGCACCGGGGCAAAGGGGTCGCCCATGCCCACATCTTCCACTGCGATCACACAAAGACGCTGCCAGAGCTTGGCTTCCAATTCTGGGCTGGTTGCGAGGAGTTCATACGCCACCAGGGCGGCGTTCTCGCTGTTGCCGCGGCGGATTTCTTTTTGCAGGCTCGAAATCACCTCATCCGCCGGGAAATCATTCAACGTGCGCATCTTCTGCCAGGGGTCAGGGGGTAAAACGTATTTCATGGTCGGTCTCCTTATCATCAAATAATCGTTATTTTTCCATCCGCTGCTGCAATTCGACCCGGGCTTCTTCCAACTCCCGGCGCAGCACGGGGTAATCCAGCGTTGTCCAGCGGGTGTCCTTGAGCAGCCACTCGCCGTCCACCATCACATCACAAACGTGCATACCGCTCACAGAATAAACCAGCGCGGTGTACAGGTCCTGCCCGCTGAGCGGCGTCCAGCCAACCGCGTCCAGATCGAGGCTGATCAGGTCGGCTTTTTTACCGGGTTCCAAAGATCCAATTTCATCCTGCATACCGATAGCGCGCGCACCGCCCAGGGTAGCCATCTCTACAATCTCGCGCGCCGGCACTGCAGCAGGCTGCCTCTCACGCAGTGACATCAGCTTAGCCGCTGTGCCCATTTCGCCGAACAGGTCATAGCTGTTGCAGTTGGCGACATTGTCCGTGCCCAATGCCGTATTGACGCCCGCCCGGCGCATCCCTTGAAGCGGGGCAGCACCGGCTGCGCTGCGCATGGATGCCGAAGGACAGATTACCGCAGTGAATGGGGTTCCTGCCAATACCGCAAAGTCTTCTTCCTGTAATGCCACACAATGAGCAGCCACCACCGGGTGGTTCAGCAGACCGATTTCTTTCATCTTGCGGGCGGCGCTCATCCCAAAATGCTTGCGACAGAAATCGTCTTCGCCCGTATCGGTGAGCATGTGAATGTGAAAACCGGCGTTGTAGCGCTCCGCCAGGGGGATTTCCTTTAAAATTGTCTCCAGCCGGTTATCTTCAAAAAGCGCATGAGGTCCCATCCAAGCGCGGATGCGGTGTTCGCCTTGTGCACTCTGCAAAAACTCAGTCGCATGCGCCAACTCTCGCTCCACCGCCAGGTCGTCCTTTTCATCCACAATCCCATAGCTGAGTACTGCGCGCAGACCGCTCTGCCGCACCACCGGAAGCACTTTGTTCATGTAGAAATACTGATCCACAAAGGTGGTTGTGCCGGTGCGGATCATCTCCGCGCAGGAAACGCCCACCGCCGCCGGTACCATGCTCTCATCCGCCACGTACTCGATCACGCGGATCGAGTTGTACCAGCCATCAAACGTGAAAAGCGAATGCCCCTCGGCAATGCCCCTGAAGAGCACCATAGGGGTATGCGTATGTGCATTGACCAGACCCGGCATGAGCAGCCGCCCGCTCATATCAACACGCTGACCGCTGCCTGCTCTAATGCCCTCCTGCGGACCCACTTCGATGATGCGGTCGTCTTCCACCACCACACAGCCCGGTTCAAAAAACTGCCCGCCTTTATCCATTGTAAGCACCTTATCGGCACACAGGATTGTTCTCATTGGTTTTCTCCTTATTTGATTTTGCTAAATTTCAGGTTACACCTGTCGCGTCCGGCGGTGCAAGGTATTAGACTGGTGTGCGATAAACCCGGTACCCAGCAGCGAGCTGTCGTGGCGCAGTGCTTTCTCCTGCTGCTGCTTTTCCAGATCGGCACGCCGGATGAGATAACCGGTCACGCGGATGTATTCCGAATCGCAGCTTCCCACCGAGAGATTGCGCAGCCCGACCTCAAACGCACCGTGCAGAATATCCAGCACAGCCTGCGGGTTGCGCGCAGCGGTCTGGTCAAATTCCAGGATCGTGCTGATACCACCGGGGATGATGCGCTGATGCGGTGCTTCGGCGAGCAAATGAGCATACAATTCCGGCTCGCTGCCAGCCGGCACACGGCAGCCCGGCGTCACCCCCTGGTCACTGGCGATGCCCACCTGGGCATGATAGCAGGCGTGCCCATCCGTCGCCTCGCAGTACGGCAGAGGCAGTGCAGCCACCTCTTCACCCAATCGGAAAGTAATCCGTTCTGCGGCGCGGTTGGCTACCGGATCATGACCATAGCGTGCATCCGGCTGCCCATCGCGCTTCACCAAGATTGCCACGGCTTCCGCCAGTCCATAAATGCCTGCATACGCCGTAAAACGTTCCGGGTGAAGCAGTCCTTCTCGAACAAAGATGTCTTTTTCAAACCAACCCACCTTCTCCACCAGGTGGCGGATGCGGCTCTCAATCACCTCAGCCTGCCAGCGCGCTGCCTGCGGGATGATTTCATCCACAAAGGCATCCAAACCGACATCATATTGTTGAGCGAGTGTCTTCAAGTTAAGCCGCACCAATGTATGCACACCGCCCCCCATACGCAAAACGTTATAACAGCTTGCGACAACGTAATCTTCGCCCCAATCCGCAACCATGCGCGCATGGTTGAGAAAATACGGCTTAGCCAGCAGCAGGGCATTCTCCACCGCTTGCAGGGCAAAATCTCGTTCAGTGGTTTTCGGGTCGTAGCGCAGCGTCAGGTTGGTGATGGTCCTCAACTCACGATCGATCTGCAGCAGCATTCGCCCGGCAGTTGAAGCGCGCGGTCCCAGGTTGGCATGCACAAAAGCATTGGGGTATAAACGGTCCACCAGCAGCCAGAACGAGCGCAGCAGCGCATACGCCTGCTCGGCGGGCAGCGCCTCCACATAGCGGTCAAGCAGTTCATCCAGCCTGCCGATAAACACCGGCAGCCCATTGGGCACGTATCGATAAGCGGTCAACAGGCTGGCGGTAGCATCATAAAGGCTGCCGGCGGGTTTGAGATCCAGAAACTCTGAGCCATGCGTCATCAGATGGGCATAATCGGGCGTCACGTAGCGCGGATGAAACGGCGCCGGTCCTTCAGCCAGCAAGCAGACCACCCCATTTTCCAACGCTTTTTGCGCCATGGGCGACACTGTCGGGTACGGCAGCGTCTTGTAAGCGGCATCGTGCAGTGCATCATACTGCTGGTCGATCAGCAAATCTTGCGCTTCCAGGACGCCGCGCACATGAGTCTTGAATGCTTCTACGGTCTCAGCGGTCATGCCATTGACCAAATTTTCAAACGGATAAAAAGGTTCTGGGTTTGTCATAGTGGGTTCACCTGTTCAACTTATAAAGAATATTCTACATCGAGCAAGCCCTCAGCGCGGGCAGCTTTTGTCATCTCGCGCAGCATGGCATCATCCGGCGACTGCCAGTTCTGCGCTTCTCCGCGCGTGCCATGCGCGCGGAAGCGCAAAAACCGCAGCCGGATGGCGGGGTCCAAATCCGCCAGGAAACGCGCCATCTGAGCCGCGCCCTCCCGCCCCGCATTAATGCCCGGGATCACCGTCTGGCGGACTGCGTAAAGCCTGCCATGCCCGGACAGGAAACGAATGGTCTCTTTGATTAACTCAAGACCGCTGCCGGTCAGGTTGCGATGCATTTCCTCATCGAAAGCTTTGAAATCCACCATCGCGCCGTCCAGCAGTGGCAGCAGCGGCTCTAAAACAGATGTTTCCATATTGCCGTTGGTCTCAATAAAGGTCGTCAGAGTCGAATGCGCTTTGACTTCTTTAAAAAACGCCAACAAAAAATCGGCTTGCAGCAGCGGCTCACCGCCTGAAACCGTGACCCCGGCAAGAAATGGCGCATAAGGGGCAATCGCTTGCCACAAAGCAAGGGCGGTATAAACATGAATGCGCGGCGAACTAAAATGTGGGCAGGTGCGGGTACAGGTATCACATTCCACACACCGGGTGGCATCCCAAAGCACGCGCCCATCCTGGCGCGACAATGCTCCTGTGGGGCATACCGGCACGCACAAACCGCAATGAATACACAGGTTGAGCGTTTGCGGATTGTGACAAAAGCTGCAGCGCAGGTTGCAGCCTTGCATAAAAACCACGGCGCGGTTGCCAGGTCCATCCACAAAGCTTTGCGTCAACAGTTTATTGACCTGCGACAAGGGTAAAGAATCTGGCTGCATCGGTTGAGATATCTCTTTCAGTGGTTCCATTCTGCCCCAATTATAAATGCCAGCAGATAGAAAAAGAATGAGGATTCCATACAAACGGTCTTTCGTTCTCGCACAAAGTCAACCGCAGCTATTCCCAAAGGTCGGTGCTGAGGTACTTCAAGCCTGAGTCATTGACTGTGATGACAATTGTTTTCCCTGCCATTTCGCCCTCCAAAAGCTGCAAGGCAGCCGCCACGTTGGCACCCGATGAAAAACCAGCAAAAATTCCTTCTATAGAAGCCAACGCCCTGGCACACTGATAGACTTCCGCATCCGTAACCTGGAGAAATCCATCGATCTGCTCCCTTCGCAGCATTTGCAAATCACTCATCACATAACCGCCGCCCTGGATGGGGTGATCGGGTTTGGTGGCAATCTCACCTGCCAGCACGGCAGCACCGGCAGGCTCCACGATATAGCAGCGCACATCCGGGTTGTGTTTTTTCAAAGCAGCAGCACAGCCCGCAAACGTTCCGCCGGTGCCGGCAAAATCGCAGAAGGCATCCACCTTGCCGTTCGTTTGCGCGATGATCTCAGGACCGGTATGCAAAAAATGCGCCTGGAAATTACTTTGCAGCGCAAACTGGTCGGCACGGAACGCATTGCGCTCTTTCACCAGGCGCTGCGCCTCTTGTTCCACCAACGCCAGGTCGCCGCCGGACACCTGTCCGTACACCGAGCCGGGTAGTTGATCCACCAGCACCACCTCAGCGCCCAGTGCACGCATCATACGTGCCCGCTCCATTGAATTGCCCTTCGACATCACCGCCACAAAAGAATAGCCTTTAACCGCACAGACAATCGAAAGCCCGGTGCCGGTGTTGCCGCTGGTCAGTTCCACCACGGTTTGCCCTGGACGCAGCGTTCCATCTTTTTCGGCGTCTTCGACCATTTGCAGCGCAATGCGGTCTTTTTTGGAAAAACCGGGGTTGAAATATTCCAGCTTGGCGAGGATGCGCCCCCGCACGCCCATTTTCTCCACCAGGCGAGACAGCTCTACCAGCGGCGTACTCCCGATGGCTTCGACAACAGATTTTAACGGCACCATGAACAGGCTCTCCTCTTTGAGTTTTCCGTCTTTCGGTCAGAATCATATCACAGCGCATCGCAACTGGATTCAGTTGTTTTATGAATTCAGGATAGAATTGAGAAAAACAGATGGAGAAACAAGAATGGCAGCAGTGGAACGCTTTCGTAAAGCTTTGAGCAATCAGCAGGTAGATGAGAACATCATAACTCAAATCTTTTACGGGTTTGAACCAATTAGCGACAAAGCCAGTAAAAATCAAAAGGCAAACTTCTTTGTCGAGGCGATGAAACGCATCGATGTTTTGCTGAATGCTGAAACCTGTCATGCAGTCCGCGACGCCTGCGCCTGTTCCACTGGCGGCTGGCGTTTAAAAGCCGTCCAAAAACTAGCTCGTGACCTTGCCACGAGCAGAATACCTGAAAAAATATTTGCCTTGAACCAGATCACACACATGGGTAAACCAAAGCTCAACGCAGATGGCACCATAACAGCCCATATCGGTGAGAGGGGTGGTTTTCAGTGCCCTTGTCCGGTTTTTTCCGGCGTTGAGATCAATGAGCCGGTATCCATCACATACTGTTATTGCTGTGCCGGGCACTTTCGATATCTCTACCAGATCGCTCTGGGGAAAAAACTGATCACAAAGAAAGTATCGTCTTCGGCACTGCAAAGCGGCAGCACGCAGCCCTGTCGTTTCGTTTATACCATCATTGAGTAGATTTAAATCCAATATTCAGCATCAAGCGTTCGATCTCAAACTGAAAGAAAGCATCCGCTTTGTCTGCCAGCAGCGGCGAGGCTTTGTGATGAATCTCCAGCGAAGTCAAACCATGCAGAAAGCTCCAGCAAGTCAACGCAAGGTGAACCACGCGCGGCGAAGAAGAATGCCCATGAATGCGCAGAGCCTCGTACTGTGCATGTAAGTCGGGCGGAAGCCGGATAACGCCTGTCGGGGGTGTCAACCTGGATGCCTGGTCTGCCTCGTTCAACACGTTCAGAAAGACTCCAAAAAGTGGATCGGGGGACTGCCCGTCTTTCTCGTCCAGCCTGTAGCCGGGGATTGGAGCGCCGAACAAAAGAAGGTAGCGCTGCGGGAAATGGACAGCCCAATCACGATACGCCTGGCACAAAGCGCGGAACCTGCCGGGATGGTTATCCGGTGATAATACGCTACGGGCGTTTTTCAGAGCCTCGCTGAAAGAGAAATGAGCATCTTCCATCAAGGTATTCACCAGGTCGTCGCGGGCGCGAAAATAGCGGTACAGCGCGGGGGTGGTCAATCTCATCTCGCGGGCGATGGAACCCAGCGAAAGGTCGGTTACCCCATCCCTTGCGATGACGTTCCAGGCTGCCGTCTTGATCTCTTCCCGTATGTCTTCGTGCTTTTTGTATCTTCGGCTGGTATCCATTTTAGTAAAAACCTTTTATTTTTGTTAATTGCATTTATTTTAGTTAACACTATTAACATTATAAGATATAAACAAAAGTTGTCAAACAGATTTGTGCAGAAAAAGAACAGCAGCCAGGTCTGACTTCAACCGACCGCTGCCGATTCCCCCTTATCCAAACGCCGGATGGATGGCAGCAGTAGCCCAAGCAGACCGGTGAGCGCGCCCAGGATGGACGTACACAAAAACATGGCCGACATCCCCGCTCCGGGTCCGCTGCCCACCAACAGGCCTGCGGTGTCCGCCAGCCAGCCGCCAGCCTGCATCGCCGGTTCAAACAGGTGGTCAGCCAGCAGCCCGCCCGCCAGAAAACCCACCGGCTGCGAGGTTACTTGAATCATCTCACGCGTGGCAAAGACACGTCCCTGCACGTCTGGCGGCACAATCTCCTGCCAGAGCGCATAATAGGGACTGACGATAAAGGGAACAGTCAATTCGGCGATAAATCCCGCAATCGCCCAACCTGGCGTCGAGCGGCTGATGGCAATGAGAAAATCACCAAACAGGAAAGAAATCATGGTGAAGAGTGCAAAGGTGCGCGCTTTCCGTTTTAAACGACCGCCCCAGACGCTGATGATTAATCCCCCCACAATCCCACCAACGCCCATCACCGTTTGCACAGTCCCCAATGCCAGTTCGTCACCACCGCTGCGTGCCAGGATCATCGGAGAAAGCACGGCAAAATAGGTCAGTGTGGCAAACAGATTAATCAAAAAGAAGATTAACAGGATTGCACGCAAACCGGGGCGCCGGAGGATGTATTTTGCACCCACCAACAACTGGCGCACAAAGCTTTCTTTATCCGCTTGCTGTCCCTCCTGGCTGGGCGGAGGTGCAGGAATGCGGATTAGAAGCAAAGTGCTCAACGCCAGGATCAACGTAAAAAGATCTACCAGCATCACTACCTGCAAACCGGTTACCTTTAAGAGCACGCCCGCAAAAGCCGGGGCAAGGATGCGCGCAGCGGAACGCGCCAGCCCCAGTTGGGCATTGGCGCGCGTATAGGACTCTTTGGGCACTAACAGGCTGACAGAAGCCGAAAAAGCCGGTTCCTGAAAAGCTTCCGATGCACCGGAAACCCCCTGCAGCAGGAACAAATGCCAGAGCTGCAAACGCCCTGAGAGAAAAAGCACCAGTACCAGGGCGGTCATCAGCCCGGCGCCAAGATCGCTGAACAACATCACCCGGCGGCGATCCCAACGATCCACCAGCACACCGGCAAACGGGCTGATAATCACATAAGCAACCGTAGTGAAAAAACCCAGCAGCGCCAGTGCCGTGGCTGTGCCTTCCGTTTGATAAGCCCAGATCAGCAGCGCAAAGCGCGTCATCCCTGTGCCAAGCAGTGAGGAGCCCTGGCTCAATACGAGTAAGTTAAATTCTCTTTTACCGGCTGGCTGCATTTATCACACCAACAAGACAGATTTCAAACGCATCCATTATAGTCGCATTTCACAAACTACGATTTTTCAACAACCAAAGCCGTTGTTTAAACGACGCAGGCAAATGGATCGAGAGCCATATTGTGAACCATTCTACAAGCCTCTCCAGGACCAACGCCAGCCATCGTTCATTGAGCGTTCCACATCAGGTGGGAATGCAGGTACAAATCCATCCCTCGCATTCATCTTATTTCAGGTGAAACTGGTAAAATCAAACCAACCTTGAAACAGGAAAACCGCGTGACAGACCTCCTTCTCAGAACAAAATTATTCAAACCGCAAATCCGCCCGGACACGATCTCCCGATCCAGGTTGATTGAAAAACTGGATGA